>DBCQ01000024.1:70357-83670 GCA_002293155.1 Burkholderiales bacterium UBA954
GCCGCCTATGGCCTTTTGTTGCCAAGGGCTGTGTTGGATATTCCACGGTGGGGCTGCCTCAACATTCACGCTTCTTTGCTACCGCGTTGGCGGGGTGCGGCCCCAATCCAAGCTGCGATTGCTGCAGGAGATAAAAAAACCGGTATCGCCCTAATGCAGATGGAAGAGGGCCTCGATACAGGCCCGGTCTGGGCAAGTCTCGAGACGGAGATTACCGAGGCCGATAACTTTCAGACCCTGCATGATCGGCTCGCAGAAATGGGCGCAAACGCAGTGGTGGCGTTATTAAGGGAGTTCCCCCCGAGCCCCCGTGCGGGAGAAACCGCAGGGCCCCGCCCCCAGCCCGAGGCGGGGGCAGTCTATGCCCACAAGATTTCTAAAACGCAGACCTGGCTCGATTGGCGCCAATCAGCAGTAATTTTGGCGGCTAAGATTCGTGCCCTTGATCCAGCGCCCGGGGCCCTTACGCGCCTTGATGGTGAGACGATTAAGATTTTTAAGGCCCAAGCGCAGCCCTTGCGCCAGCCAGAGGCCTTGAAAACTCTGGTACCCGGCCAGATTATCGAGGTTGACAAGCAGGCGATCCGAGTTGTCTGTGGCGAGGGCATCCTGTCTCTCACTGCACTTCAACGCCCCGGCGCAAGACGGCTTGAAGTTCGGGAATTTTTAAATGGAAAACGGGTCGTAGCTGGTCAATCATTTTTACCTTATTCGGAGTAGGCGCACATGTTCAACTGGTTTAAAACTGCAATTCTGATGTCGGCTATCGTAGCCTTGTTTGGAATTATCGGCGCATCGCTCGGTGGCTCAAGCGGCATGATCTTGGCACTCGCCTTTGCCCTGATCATGAACGTCGGGGCTTACTGGTTCTCCGACAAGCTGGTGCTCCGGATGTATAACGCCAAGGAGGTCGATGACACCACCGCCCCAGAGTTTTACAACATGGTCAAAGAGCTTGCGCTGAAAGCCGACATGCCGATGCCCCGCGTCTACATAATTGATGAGCAGGCACCCAACGCATTTGCAACTGGCCGCAACCCCGAGAATGCAGCTGTTGCGGCAACCACGGGCTTGCTTCGAATGCTATCGGCCCGAGAGACCCGAGGCGTAATGGCCCATGAGCTCGCCCACGTTGCCCACCGCGACATCCTAATTTCAACCATCTCCGCAACAATGGCGGGTGCAATTTCTGCAATCGCAAACTTTGCGATGTTCTTTGGCGGGCGCGATTCCTCCGGCCGGCCTGCGAACCCAATAATTAGTATCGCGGTCATGATTTTGGCGCCGCTGGCCGCGAGTCTTATTCAAATGGCAATCTCTCGGGCCCGAGAGTTTGAGGCTGATCGCGGAGGCGCAGAGATGTCGGGCGACCCGCTTGCTCTGGCAAGCGCACTCGAAAAAATTGATCATTACGCACGTGGCATCCCCTTCGAAGCGGCTGAGCGCCATCCTGAAACAGCCCAGATGATGATCATGAATCCCCTCTCCGCAAGGGGGGTAGCCGGGCTTTTTTCTACACATCCCGCTACACAGGACCGTGTTGATCGATTGCGAGCAATTGCCCAGGCCATGAATGGCTGATGCGAAATCCCGTCCGCTTCGCGCAGATATTGCCCAAGCGGCCCGGGAGATTGCGGCAAACCTATCTGCTGATTCCTCAACACAAGGAGAGTCTCGCGGGCCGATATCGCCAGCGGTCTCTGATTTAATTTATCGCGGCACTCGTTTCTGGGGTCTTACCCAGACAAGGCTCAAGCGGCTCGCGAGTAAAAGCCCAGAGCCCCAAATTGCAGCCCTCTTATCAATCGCCTGGGCCGCCCTCCATTGCGAAATGCGGCCAAGCCACTTAATCGTTGACGAGAGTGTCGCGGCAGCAAAGGCTTTAACTGACACCAAAGTGGCGGGCTTCGTAAATGCCTTGCTGCGAAAAACATTGTCTGATCCAGACGCCAGCCGTAGAGATTTTGAAGACCCGGTAGCGCGCTGGAATGCGCCTAAATGGTGGATTGAGAAGATAAAGCAAGACTATGCCGGTCAGTCTGAATCAATTCTCGATACCCTAGTGCAGCGGGCGGGTCTAACGATAAGGCTATGCGGCAGGCATGCGCCATCGATAGAGGCCTACTGTCGGCTGGCCGACGCCTGCGGCCTGAAGGCCAGGCCCCTGGGCGCTGCTGCTGTCGCGCTCTTCCCGGCCGTAGGCGTGGAGAAAATACCGGGATTTACTGAGGGCTGGGCAAGTGTTCAAGATGCAGCTGCTCAGCATGCCTGCAACATTTTCGACGACCAAAAAAGCCCTCCTGACCACCGGCTACAAATACTCGATGCCTGTGCCGCCCCTGGAGGGAAAAGCATTGGTCTGGCGCAACGGTACTCGGGGGTGGTCTGGGCTGCCGATAGCTCTGCGGCGCGGCTTGCCCGCTTAGCGCGGGATATGGCGCGGGTTCGCCACACGCTGTTGGCAGAAATTAGGCCTGTCGTGATCAACATTCTGGACGCGGGCGCCTTAGAAGCCGCAGAGATGCCGAAGTTGTTCGATTTTATTTTGCTTGACGCACCCTGCTCTGCTTCTGGGGTAACCCGTCGCCACCCCGATATCGCCTGGAAGCGCACACCGCTTAGTATTGCGTCTGTGGTTGATACCCAACGGCGAATGCTAGATATTCTTTGGCCTAGGCTTCGACCCGGTGGAGAATTGGTTTTTGTCACATGTTCAGTGTTTTCAGAGGAAGGCGAAAAACAGCAGCAGGCATTTCTTGATCGCACCCCCGGAGCCCGTCTTTTAACATCGCCCGGCCGTTGCCTGCCGCAGGCAAGACCTGATGCGGGCCAAGATCAAGACGGATTTTTCTTTGCAAAATTTCAAAAACCACCTGATGAAACCCTCCCGTTATCTTCTGTCGCTACTCTTTGTGATTCCACTGATAGGTCTCACGAGCTCCCCATCGCTACGGGCAGATGATGTTGAATCGATTCGTTTATCGCAGGCCACCTTGTCGTCTACGAATGACAACACCTGGCTAATTGACGCAGAGGTTCAGGTTTCCCTAAGCAGCGTACTCGTCGACGCCGTCAAGCGGGGTGTCCCTCTTCAGTTTGTCTCTGAGTTTGAGGTTCTCAAAAAGCGCTGGTACTGGTTTGATGCCAAGGTATTGGCAAAAACAAAATCAGTTCGGATCAACTATCACGCGTTAACGCAGCAATACCGAGTGTCGATAGGGGGGCTTCACCAGATGGCCTATCCCGACCTTGGCGAGGCGCTGGTTGCTGCAGTAAATCTCCGAAGTTGGCCTGTGGTGGGCGGCGCAGAGGCGCCAGCATCGGCTGTATTGCAGGAAGCAAAAAAATCTCCCAAGTCGTTTGATATTCGGCTGCGGGTACGTCTTGATAGTGCGCAGCTTCCAAAGCCACTTCAGATTAATGCACTCACCAACCAGGACTGGAATCTTTCAAGTGACTGGATAGCACCCCAGCTGGCGAGTGATCTGACGGGAGCCGCACCGTGAGCCTCGCGCTCAGACTGGCCTTGGCTTTAGTGTTCGTTTCTGCAGCAGCCTTAATGCTGCTCCTTGCTGCCGCAAGCTCAAGCAGTTCCGCATTTGATCAGTTCTACCCCTGGCTCGTTGGGGCGAACTCGCTGCTTGCTGCAATTATGGCGGGACTCACCGGCTGGGTGGTGGTGAGAGTCTGGCGGCGATATCGACAAAAGGTGTTCGGCGCTCGCATTATGGTGCGGCTTGCACTTGCCTTTGCACTAATTGGTGTGATCCCTGTCGCCTTGGTCTCGTTTATCTCGGCCCAGTTTCTTGCCAAGACGATCGATAGCTGGTTTAGCCAGGGGGTTAATGTCGCGTTGCAGTCGGGCATTTCTCTGGGCCGTGCCTCGCTAGATGCTATTCAGGCCGATGCCATGTCGAAGGCAAGGCGATTAGCAATTTCGATTGAAGAGGTGATACCCGCCCAGATGATTGGCCATATTGAGAAGGTTGTGGATGGCCGAGAAGGCGTGGATGTCTTGATCCTGAGTGGCTCCGGAGCTGTGTTGGCGAGTCGGAGTGCTCAGCTTTCAACGCTCGTGCCAGAACTTCCGCCTAAGGAGGCTTTGAATCGGGCTCGCGCAGCCCGACAGTTTGTCTCAGTAGAACCTCAGACCGGTTCCGCGGAGCGCACGCTTCAGGTCCGAGCCATCGCGATGACCACGAGGGTCTCTTCGCTTGGAGACGATTCCCGTTTTGTGCAGTGGGTCGAGCAGATCCCACCCGGGCTTACCAAAAACCTAGAAGCCCTTAACGACGGCGTGCGCGACTATGAGCAGCTCGCCTTGGGTAAACAGGGCCTTCGAAAGATCTATGGCGTAACGCTCTTGCTAACCTTGTTGTTGGCATTCTTTGGTGCTTTGTTAAGTGCGGTGTTACTTAGCGGCTGGCTGGCAGGCCCACTGCGACAACTCGAGCGGGCCACCAAAGCAGTTGCTTCGGGCGACTATCGACCACTGCGATTCGATCCGGCTTCTACCGATGAATTAAATGTCTTGGTGGGCTCCTTTAACGAGATGACCGGGCAGTTAAACGAGGCCCGTGAAATCGCGCAGAAAAGTAGGCTGCGGCTAGAGGAGTCCAATTTGTTTTTACAGCAGGTATTAGCCCACCTGTCTGCCGGGGTTCTGATTCTTGATAACCAATGGCGGCTCTTAGAGTTCAATACAAGCGCTGAGCGCATCCTTGCCGCAAGTCTCTCGGCAGAGAAAACGAAAACCCTTTCAACCCTGCCGGGCCTTGGGGGATGTAGTGATCAGTTGATACGCGGATTGGTGGAGCATACGGATACCCAGTTTCAGCACGAGGCGGCCCGCAGTGATGGCAGCGTTGTAACACTCCTCGTGAGTGGTTCGCGATTGCCGGGAAAAGCGCCCCAATATGTCGTGATCTTTGACGATATTGGCGAGCTACTCTCGGCACAGCGCTCACGGGACTTTGCTGAAATGGCGCGCAGGCTCGCTCATGAGATCAAAAATCCGCTCACCCCCATCCAACTTTCTGCCGAGCGACTTCAGCGACGATTAGTGGATAAGTTAGGCCAGGAGGATGCCGATCTCTTAGGCCGCTCTACCGAGACAATTGTTGACCAGGTTGCCGCCCTAAAGGCCATGGTCGACGAATTTAGGAATTACGCACGACTGCCTGCAGCCAACCCCGAGCCCGTAAATCTCGCGCTTTTGCTGCGAGAGATGCAGACTCTCTATGCGACGGATAAGCGAATTCATTGGGCTGAAACTGGGGGGGCCTTCTGGGTATCGGTCGATCGTGCTCAGATGATTCAGGTCATCCATAACCTTATCCAGAATGCGCAAGATGCGGTTGGCGAAGACCCGCAGGCGAAGATTACGCTGATGCTCGAGGCTCTCCAGACCCCAGCGGGGGCCCAGAGAATACGCTTTGCTGTGCTCGATAGTGGCCCCGGGATTGCGCCTGAGGCACGCGCACGGCTCTTTGAGCCCTACTTTACAAGCAAGGCTAAAGGCAGCGGTCTGGGCCTTGCGATTGTGAAAAAAATTGTTGAAGAAAATTTAGGAAGAGTAAATCTTACAAATCGAGTAGACCTATGGCCATCGCATCCGTCGGGGGCGGTCGCGACGGTTGAATTTGCGAAACTTGAGAATGCATCAGACAATCAGACCGTGAGATCAAAACCGCAAAAACCTGGTAACGCGCATGGCTGATATTTTAATCGTGGATGACGAAATCGGCGTTCGTGAATTACTGAGCGAAGTGCTCCAAGACGAGGGCTATACCGTCTCGTTAGCAGAGAATGCGGCGCAGGCGCGAAGCCTGCACATTAGTAAGCAGCACGATCTTGTATTGCTTGATATCTGGATGCCTGACATGGACGGGGTTTCACTGCTCAAAGAGTGGGCAGCCCAACAACTACTCACTGCTCCGGTCATTATGATGTCGGGTCACGCAACAATTGAAACCGCCGTTGAGGCCACCCGTATTGGCGCGATTGATTTTTTAGAAAAACCGATTGCGCTCACAAAATTATTGCAAACGATAGAGTCTGCGTTAGCCCGCGGCCTGAAAAAAACCTCAATGCTACAAGCGCCTTCGGCATACGCTCTTGATCAAGAGCCAGAGACCGAGTATCGATCCTTAGAACCAGTAAAGATTGCACCTCTAGCAGAGGCAGTGCCACCGGTTATGGACCAGCCAAAGAGCTCCCACGAGGTTGCGCAGCAAGCCTTATTAGATATCGATCTAGATGCACCACTCCGTGAATCTCGAGATGCGTTTGAACGCGCCTACCTGATTTATCATCTGGAAAATGAAAACGGCAGCATGACGCGAATCGCTGAGAGCACCGGCCTTGAAAGAACACATCTGTATCGCAAACTTAAACAACTAGGTATCGATAAGCGGTAATGAAAATTCTAATTCTTGGCGCGGGCCGTGTTGGCGCAAGTCTTGCAGAGCAGCTTGTTTTAGAAAAAAACGATGTCACGGTGGTCGACACGGAGCCCGAGAATTTGTCAGCGCTTCAAGAGCGCTTTGATCTGCGAACACTGCAGGGTAATGCGACATCGCTTACGGTGCTCGAAGAGGCCGGCGCTAAAGACGCCGATATTCTGATTGCGGTCACGGCAAGCGACGAGGCCAATCTCGCCGCCTGCTTATTAGGCCACCGGCGGTTCAATATTCCAAAACGCATCGCACGCTTTCGATCCACCCAGTGGGTCCAGAACCCAGATCTTCTTGGCCCCGATGCATTTGCCGTTGATAAGGCAATTAGCCCAGAGCAGACTGTTACCGATTACCTAATTAAGCTAATTGAGATCCCAGAGGCCCTACAGGTTATTGAGTTTGCCCACGGCATGGTGAGCCTCTTGGCGGTGAAAGCGGATTCGGCCAGCCCCTTGGTCGGCCATCCGGTTCGGGATTTAAAAGAGCACCTTCCCCATATTGAATCCCGCATCGTCGCGGTATTCCGAGGCAGCAGTGCGATTACCCCGGATGGAGATACCCAGATTGAGGCGGGAGATGAGGTGTTTTTTGTGGCCTCTACTCGGCACATACGGCAAATCACCAAGGAGCTGCGCCAAGAAGAGCGCAGCGTAAAACGCATGATGATTGCGGGCGGCGGCAATATTGGGCTGCGGGTTGCCAAGGGGGTTTCAGGCTACATGACACCTAAGATCATTGAAGGCAATCGAACGCGTTGTAATTTCCTTGCCCAAGAACTTAATGGTCAGGCCCTTGTTTTACACGGCGATACGACCGACGAGGAACTGCTTGCCCAAGAAAACATTGGCAGCATGGATTTATTTCTCGCCCTCACCAATGACGATGAAAACAACATCATGTCAGCCTTGCTTGCCAAAAAGATGGGCGCAAGGCGGGTCATTGCCCTGATTAATCGCCGCGCCTACGCTGAGCTCATGGAGGGCGGGCGGCTAGATGTCGCGATCACCCCCTCCCATGCCACTATTGGCGAGCTCCTGAGATACGTCCGTCGCGGCGATGTTGCTGCAGTGCACAGTTTGCGGCGGGGTGCGGCCGAGGCCCTAGAAATTGTCGCCCACGGTGACTCCGCTACCTCGAAGGTAGTGGGCCGCCGGATTGAAGAGGTTGGACTGCCCCCAGGAGCTAGTATCGGCGCCTTGGTGCGAGGTATCGACACTGACTCTGCCCAGGTGCTCATGGCTCACCACGACACTGTGATTGAAAGTGATGACCATTTAATCGTTTTTGTGACTGACAAGCGAATGATTTCGAGGGTCGAAAAACTCTTCCAGGTCACAGCAGGCTTTTTCTAGAAACCTACGCCAATACTGGGTTTCGGGGGTTTTCCCTAGCCGAGGTTTCGAGGCGCCTGTCCCATAATTACTGGGCAATACCCTTTTTACTAGGAGATCAAATGGAGCATTCCAAACAAGAACAAACTGCAGTGGCCACAACGGTCGAGCAGGCAACACAGCAGGGTCGTCGTAAATTCTTTAGCAAGGCTGCAACTGCGGCGGTTGCTGCACCAATCGCCGGCTTTCCTATGATTTCGGTGGCTCAGTCGCCAATCGTATTGAAGATGCAAGGCTCTTGGGGTGCCAATGAGATCTTCTCAGAGATGGCCCAAGAGTATGTCACCCGGGTCAATGAAATGTCTGGCGGCCGTCTGCGGATTGAATACCTACCCGCTGGCGCTGTGGTCAAAGCCTTCGAGATTATGGATGCGGTTAGTAAGGGCGTCTTGGATGCTGGCCACCATGTGTCCGGCTATTGGTATGGTAAATCAAAGGTTGCATCACTCTTTGGCACGGGCCCAGTTAGCGGCGCAACGCCGGAGATGGGCCTTTCATGGATTCATAAAGGCGGCGGCCAGCAACTCTGGGACGAGTTAGTGGCAAAGCTAAACTTGAATGTGGTGGGCTTCTTTACCTTCCCGATGCCCTCGCAGCCACTTGGATGGTTCAAAAACCCCCCACCCAAAAAGGCAGCAGAGCTCAAGGGCTTTAAATACCGCACCATTGGTTTGGCAGCCGACCTCTTGCAAGAGATGGGTATGGCGGTTGCGCAGCTTCCCGGCGGCGAGATTGTGCCAGCCATGCAGCGTGGCGTGATCGATGCATTCGAGTTTAATAACCCAACCGCGGACATGCGCTTTGGTGCTCAAGACGTTGCGAAGTACTATTCCATGGGCTCGTTCCACCAGGCCCAGGAATTCTTCGAGATTATTTTCAATAAGACCAAGTTCAATGCCCTGCCCGCTGACCTGAAGGCAATCCTTAAGTACTCTGCCGAGGCTGCATCAACATCAAGCACCGCAACCGCGCACGACAACTACTCTAAGGATCTCCAAGAGTTGATTGTCAAGCACAAGGTTCGGGTGTCGCGTACCACGACCGACGTCTACAAAGGCCAGTTGGCTGCATGGGACAAGGTTGTTGGTAAGTTAGAAAAAGAAGTCGATATGTTTAAAAAGGTTAACGACTCATTTAAGGCCTGGTCTAAGCGTGTTGCTTTCTATCACTTCACCAACGAAGCTGATTACAAGCTTGCCTACGAGCACGTTCAGAAAGTTAAGCTGCCGAAGTGATTTTTATGTAGTTCAGAAAAGCTGCCGAGTTTTCTCGGCAGCTTTTTGTTTATGAGTGATACGTTCAGGTGAAAAATGGAAAAATTTATAAAAGTTTCGGATATTTTCAATAAGAGCGTAGGTCACATGTTCGCCTGGTGCGTAATGCTTTTGATGATCAGCACCTGTTATGAAGTGTTTATGCGTTATGTCTTAAATTCGCCGACCGTATGGGCCTTTGATATGAGCTACATGTTTTACGGGGCCCTATTTATGATGTCTGGCGCCTATGCGCTTTCAAGGGGCACACACGTGCGCGGGGACTTCCTCTATCGCAGCTGGAAACCCCGCAACCAAGCAAAAATGGATTTACTGCTCTATTTCCTGTTTTTTTTCCCTGCAATATTCGCCATGATTTATACGGGGGCGGGTTACTCCTTTGAGGCCACCAGAATTCTAGAGTCCAGCGTTAATAGCCCCGCAGGGGTCCCTGTCTGGCCGCTAAAGCTCATTATTTTTGTAGCCGGCATTACCCTCCTGATCGCGGGTATTGCTGAGGTTATGCGATGCATCATTTGCATTCAGAGGGGCGAATGGTTGGCCCGCGAAGGTGACGTTGAAGAGTTAGAAAATGTCTTAGTTCAACAGCACGCTCTCCAAGAAGAGCAAGGGAAGGTCTGATTATGAGCGGTGCCGTTTTAGCCATCATTATGTTGGCGTCCTTTATTCTCTTTATCGCACTCGGGTTTCCAATTGCCTTTACCTTGATGGCCCTTGGCATTATGTTTGGCTTTAATGCCTTTTATACCCCGGGCCAGGAGTTCTGGGATAACCGAATTTTCTATCTATTCACCCAGAATACGTTTAGCGTTATGAATAACGATGTATTGATTTCAATACCATTGTTTCTCTTCATGGGCTACATCATTGAGCGGGCCAACATTCTGGATAAGCTCTTTTTGAGCCTGCAGGTTGGGCTCAGATTCTTGCCGGGTTCTATGGCCGTAGCCGCATTAGTCACCTGCACCTTGTTCGCTACGGCGACAGGTATTGTGGGCGCTGTTGTAACCCTGATGGGCTTGATTGCGTTGCCTTCGATGTTAAAGGCTGGGTATGACCAGAAACTCTCCACCGGAACTATTGCGGCCGGAGGCACTCTCGGGATCTTAATTCCGCCATCTATTCTATTGATTGTCTACGCTGCAACAGCAAGTGTGTCGGTGGTGCGTTTATATGCCGCAGCGCTCATTCCCGGGCTTGTGTTGGCTGGCCTTTACATGGCCTATGTGATTGGGCGTGCAACCTTAAATCCGTCCCTTTGCCCGAAGCCTAAAGATGTTGGCAATTACGGAGTCTTAGACAGCGCCCTTTTGGTTTTGAAGGCGTTTGTCCCGCTCGCAGCATTGATCCTTGCGGTTCTCGGATCGATTCTCTTTGGCCTAGCCACACCGAGCGAGGCTGCCGCAATGGGCGCCCTTGGTGGATTGATCCTTGCAGCTGCGTATCGCTCACTCACATGGCAGGGATTGCGTGAATCTGTCTATTTAACGGCACGGACCTCGGCCATGGTCTGTTTCTTGTTTGTGGGTTCGGCTACATTTGCCTCGATATTTTCTTATCAGGGCGGAGAGGCCTTAGTTAAAGACTTTCTCGTGGGGCTCAACCTCACCCCACTCGAATTTCTGATCCTTGCCCAGATCATTATTTTCGTTTTGGGTTGGCCGCTTGAGTGGACAGAAATCATTATTATTTTCGTGCCCATTTTCCTTCCTTTGCTGCCGATTTATGGAATTGACCCAATCCTCTTTGGCATCTTAATTGCCGTGAACCTTCAGACGGCGTTCCTAACGCCACCGATGGCGATGTCAGCGGTCTACCTAAAAGGTGTCGCGCCCAAGAATGTTGAACTTGGAACAATCTTTAAGGGTTGCATGCCATTTGTTTATATGGTCCTGATGACACTTGTTTTGACCTACACCTTCCCTCAGATGGCAACCTATCTCCCAGAGGTTCTATTTGATCAGCAAGAAGAAGTTGAATTTGATGCAAGTGACGAGTCGGTCGTGAACCCCGACGTCTTTAAAAATATGAAGTAGTCGTGTCGGAGAAATTAATTAATGAAATGACTGCCCTCGAGATCCAGGATTACCTGGTCTCGGGGAAGTCATCTATCTCGCAGTTTTATGCGCAACTTATGGAGTTCGTGTCGGAGGGCGACAAGAAGATCCATGCGTTCGTCAATTTCGATGCAAGGTGTGTTGAAGCACAGACTCAGACATTAGCCGATGATCGTGATTTAGGCCGAGAGCCGGGGCCGCTTTATGGAGTGCCGATTGGGCTGAAAGACATCATCGATACCTCTGATTTTCCAACTGAATATGGCAGTGTTATCCACCAGGGCCGGTATGCAATTAGTAATGCAACACTCGTGCGGCGCCTGAAAGAGGCCGGCGCCGTGATCCTCGGGAAAACCGCCACAACGGAGTTCGCAGCAATGCACCCGGCAGCGACCTGCAACCCCCACAATCTTGAGCATAGCCCCGGCGGATCATCAAGCGGATCGGCTGCTGCGGTGGCGGCGGGTTTTGTGCCAATCGCGATTGGTTCTCAGACTAACGGCTCCCTAATACGCCCGGCCTCCTATTGCGGTGTCTATGGTTTTAAGCCCTCCCGCGGCCTGCTGCCCCGATCGGGCGTATTTGAGCAGTCGCCCTCCCTTGATCAGATGGGTGTCTTTGCCCGCTCCTTAGAAGATATCGCCTTAGCGACCGAGATCATGAATGGCGATGACGGATTTGACGAGGCGACTAAGGCGGTTGCCCCTATGCGGCTCGTCAAGACCTGCCAGTCAGAGCCGCCGGTAGCGCCTAAATTCTGTTTTTTTAAGACACCCTGGTGGGACAAGATTGATCCTGAGGCGCAAGAGGCCTACGAGGCATTTATTGCGCACCTAGGTCAAGGCGTTATCACGGTGCTCGAGATGCCAGAGGTCGTGAATAAGGCAGTGCAATGGCACAAGTCTGTCCACCTTGCAGAGCTCGCCTTTTCTTTGCAGAAAGAGTATCGGCATCACCCAGAGCAACTCAGTCAGACACTGAGAGATCAGATTAAAGCTGGTTTAGAGATACCACTTTTTGACTATCTCACTGCAAAGGATCGTATTGTGCATGTTGGCAATGCATTTGATGAATATTTCGATCACTTCGATGGCATTGTCTGCCCTGCGGCCCTTGGCACTGCGCCAAGAGGGCTTGGCTCAACGGGAGACCCGATCATGCAGACGGTCTGGTCGTTTGCGGGGCTGCCGACACTCAATCTACCTTTATTGAATTGTTCAAATGGCCTGCCATTGGGTGTGCAGATGGTAGGTGCTTATAAAAACGATGGCCGTCTGCTGCGTTCAGCGCGTTGGCTGGTTCATCATTTCTTTTCAGAGGAAACCTCGCAATGAAACTCTCCAAAGCTACAGACCTTGTTGCTCTATTGATGCTGTTGGCATTTCTAGCGCCTTATATCTATAAGCTGAAACAGATAGATATCACCCTTGTCTTAATTGGTGGCGCTCTACTAGCAATTTACGACTTCATTAGCTCCAAGGACTAATCTGCTGACCGGGGTTTAGCTTGGGCGTTTTGGTAGAAGATCGCCTAGACACAACAATCCCGCTCTTTGCGGTGCTTCGTGTGCTGGGCATTGTCTTGGCACTTTTTTCAATCACGATGCTGCTTCCTCTGGGCTTTGCCTTTTTTGGTGAGGATCCTGCCCTTATCGCATACCAAGAAGCAATTCTAATTACTGCAGTTGCTGGGTTGCTTCTCGCGGGTCTTACCTGGTGGCATAAACGCGAGCTCTACGCGAGAGATGGCTTTTTATTGGTTGGGCTTGTCTGGGTCGTCGTTCCGATTTTCGCAGCCATTCCGTTTTATCGATTTATTCCTGAGATTACATTTATTCGGGCCTATTTTGAGGCGGTCTCCGGCCTGACCACAACGGGCGCAACAATTCTGACGGGGCTTGACGATTTACCCCGCTCAATCCTGATCTGGCGGGCCTTTTTGCAGTGGCTAGGCGGAATGGGCATTTTAATTTTAGCGCTAGCGATTCTGCCACTGCTGGGCGTTGGAGGCATGCAGATCTATCGGGCCGAGATGCCGGGCCCAATTAAAGACAGCAAACTCACACCGCGCATTGCAGAGACTGCAAAGCTGCTCTACGGGGTTTATTTATTTTTCTCGATTGCCTGCTTCTTA
>DBCQ01000015.1:0-3998 GCA_002293155.1 Burkholderiales bacterium UBA954
CTCTACGGTTTATTCTCAGCCGCCTTGGTTCTTCCCCAACTCAGTGCCGGCGTTTTGCTAATGCAGAAATTTATGGGCTCTAAGATTGAGATGCCCCGTGCAGCCTGGGCCAAGCTCAATATGGCATGGGGTGTTTTCTTTGCATTCATGGCGTTTCTGAATCTCTGGGTCGCCGAGAATTTCTCGACCGACACCTGGGTGAATTTCAAGCTATTCGGCACCATCGGCCTGATGGTGGTGTTCATTGTGGCGCAAGCCCTCTGGATGAATCGATTCGCGAGTGCAGAGCAACCCGATTTCTTAAAAGACAAGGGCGAACAATGAGCTTTCTAGCACCGAGTGCCGAAGAGATTGAGCAACGCCTGAAGGCCGCCCTACCCGCTGATCGAATTCATGTTCGGGATGACAGTGCCCAACACCATGGACATTCCGGCGCCAAGGCCGGCGGCGGCCACTTCCACGTCACGATTATTTCCACTTTTTTTGAGGGCAAGAACCGGCTTGCCCGGCATCGTCTTGTGTATGATCCTCTAGGCGATTGGATCCCAGCGCGTATCCACGCCCTTTCAATTGACGCGCGCACCCCCTCGGAGTCTTCATGAAATTGTTTCGTTGTCTCTCTAAAACTGCCGTCGTCGCCATGCTAATGGCAGCAGGCGCAGTAGCAGTCGCCCAGAACATCGCGGTTGTCAATGGCAAGCCAATTCCGCGGGCCCGCGCAGATGCATTCGTGCAGGAGTTGGTCAAGCAAGGCCAGCAAGATACCCCTCAGCTTCAGGCGCTTGTTCGCCAGGAGTTAGTCGACCGCGAGATCCTCGTTCAAGAGGCGGAGCGTCGCGGTTTATCGGGCAAGCCCGAGATTAGATTTCAACTCGACAACTCCCGTCAGCAAGTCTTAATTAACGCCTTAGTTCAGGATCAACTCGCCAAGACGAAGGTCACCGATGCCGATGTCAAAGCGGAATACGAGCGGCTCACCAAAAATGGAGGCGCAAAGGAGTACCGTGCTCGCCATATTCTGGTCGACAAAGAAGATGAGGCAAAAACCATTATCGAGAAGTTGAAAAAGGGTTCAAAGTTTGAGGAACTCGCTAAGCAATCGAAGGATCCAGGCTCAGCCGCAAAAGGTGGCGATCTGGATTGGGCCAATGCAAACGCGTTTGTTGAGCCGTTTTCTAAGGCAATGGTCAGCCTCGAAAAAGGAAAGTTCACTGAAGCACCCGTCCAGTCACAGTTTGGCTGGCATGTGATTCGACTTGATGACACACGGGCGGCAAAGCCACCTGAGTTTGATGAAGTAAAAGGTCAGCTCACCGAATCCATGCAGCGTCAAAAACTTCAGGATTTCCAACAGCAGCTCAAAGCGAAAGCGAAGATTCAGTAACCGGCTGTGCTTAGGTGATATCGACAGTGGTTCCCACAGGAACCTGATCAAACAGCGACACAATGTCGCTGTTTTTCATTCGAATGCAGCCAATCGATCCCGGCTCACCCATCTCCACCGAGTCGGGCGATCCATGGAGATAGATGTACCGGCGCATCGTGTCGACATCTCCAAACCGATTCTTCCCAGGCTCAAGCCCTGATAGCCAGAGAATTCGGGTAAGAATCCAGTCGCGATTTGGGAACGCTTCAGCAAGCGCTGGACACCAGATCTCCCCCGTGGGCCTTCGACCCACAAAGACTGTGTTCCAGGCAGCAGCCCGCCCCACCTTCGCACGAATCTGATGCCGACCCAGCGGGGTCTGGTAGCTACCCTTTTGTTGGCCAACGCCATTTTTTGAACTCGAGATACTGGTCTGCATCACAATTTTCCCGGGCGCATCGGGGGCCCAACGCAAACCACCCTCGAGCGCCGGGGGCGCGAGCTCCACAAGCGTCAGTGTCTGCGCTTGGGTAGAGAGCCGAATATGTAAGGCAGAAGGCTTCGGCATGTTAGGACTTAATCTGATGATCTTGGTTGAGCCCGTGCTTGCGTTGGTGATCAGCCTGGCGTCTTGCGTGAAAAAAATCCTGAAGTAGCCTTGCGCACGATTCTTTTAGAACACCGCCCCGCACAGCTACGTGGTGATTTAACTGCTTGTTTGCGAATAGATCTAACACGCTACCTGCAACCCCAGTCTTTGGATCTGGAGCGCCATAGATTACCTCCTGAATGCGCGCATGAAACATCGCTCCGGCACACATCGCGCAGGGTTCTAGGGTGACATACAGAGAACACCCCGTTAGCCGATAATTTCCCAGTATATTTGCAGCTGCCCGAAGGGCAATCATCTCGGCATGGCCGCTGGGATCATGCATGGTGATTGGCGCATTGGCACCACTTGCAATCACCTCACCCTGATAGACAACGACCGCACCGACCGGAACCTCGCCTGCGGCCTGGGCAGCCTCGGCCTGCACAAGGGCAAGCCCCATAAAAACCTCATCGGAGTGCACAGCAGGTATCAAGTCGCCTCAGGCGTCGCTTGCCTTTTTAAGAATCGTATAAATCTGATCCTTTAGGTGAAGCTTTTCCTTCTTTAGAGTTTCAATCTGATCATGGGCGTTGGAGTGGGCCGTACTCTCCATATTTTTGATCTTCTGATCTAGGTCGTTATGTTTGTCGAATAACCGTGTGAAATGATGGTCGGTGGTTTTGAGCTTCGTGATGAGGTCGCGGTATTCCGGAAACATAGAGACATTCCTTTTTAGTGAGACAACGTTATTGTAGAGCCCGTTTTAATCAATCAGCGATCTGGCGCAGTGCCCGCTCGAAAGTCTCCACAGGCTGGCCCCCTGAAATCAGGTGCTGATCATTAATAATGACCGCAGGCACCGAATGGATGCCTCGCTCTTGGTAAAACCGCTCGCGCTCACGCACCTGGGCAGCGTAGGCATCAGAGGTAAGAATCTGGGCCGCCTGTTTTACCTCTAGGCCAACACTCGCAACGAGTTCTAGCAACACCTCGTGCGAGGCGGGGCTGCGCCCGTGCGTAAAATAGGCCACAAATAATGCTTCTTTAAGCGCCTTCTGAGCGTCCTGCCCCTGCAACCCGGCCCAGTGAAGCAGGCGATGGGCATCAAAGGTGTTGTAGGCGCGGCTGCGGCCCCCGCCACCTGCGTTGGTTCCACTAAAAACAAAGCCTAGTGATGCACCGCGCTCTCGAATCGCGGCCCGATTCGCCTCGGCCTGTGCCTCCGACAAGCCGTACTTCTCGGTAATGTATTCAGTGATGTCTTGCCCCTCGGGGCCCATCGTGGGGTTTAATTCAAAGGGCTGAAAATGTAGCGTTGCACGGATCTCTGGGTCAACACGGGCAAGCGCCTGGTCTAAGGCCTTAAGCCCAATCACACACCAAGGGCAGGCGACATCGGAGACAAAATCGATCTTGAGTGTGGTCATACGCGGAAAATTTCCCTCTACTCCCACTCAATAGTCGCTGGAGGTTTTCCCGAAATATCGTAGACCACACGATTAATTCCTCGCACCTCATTAATGATACGGTTTGATACCTGTGCAAGCAGATCATGCGGCAAACGGGCCCAGTGGGCGGTCATAAAATCGCTGGTCACCACGGCCCGAAGCGCCACCACCCACTCGTAGGTCCGTCCGTCGCCCATTACGCCAACGGATTTAATCGGCAGAAACACGGCAAAGGCCTGACTCGTTAAGGCGTACCAACTCTTACCAATGTCAGCTGTCTGACATAAGCCTGCAGCGACATCGCTGTCGGTGGCATGTGTTGTGCGCAGCGCATTAATGAAAATATCGTCGGCCCGCTGCAATAGAGCTACGAACTCTGATCTGATCTCGCCAAGGATTCGAACACCAAGACCTGGGCCGGGGAAGGGATGTCGATCGACCATCTCATGAGGAAGGCCAAGGGCTACCCCCAGCTTTCGAACCTCATCCTTAAAGAGTTCACGCAAGGGCTCAAGAAGTTTGAGCTCTAGCGTATCGGGTAACCCGCCCACATTGTGGTGAGATTTAATCGTGGCTGCTTTTTTGGTCTTGG
>DBCQ01000015.1:4080-5859 GCA_002293155.1 Burkholderiales bacterium UBA954
CAGATTCTTGCTGGAAAACATGGACAAACTCACGACCAATAATCTTACGTTTCTGCTCAGGATCGGAGATGCCGGCCAGAGCCGACATAAACCGCTCCATGGCATTGACATGAATCACGCGAACACCCATGTGCTTGGCAAATGTCTCCATCACCTGCAAGGCCTCTTGCCAGCGCAGCAGACCGTGATCAACAAACACGCAGGTGAGTTGATCACCAATCGCCCTATGAATTAAAGCGGCCGCCACCGAGGAGTCCACACCCCCGGAGAGGCCTAAGATAACCTGATCACGACCCACCTGCGCACGAATCTTTGCAATTGCCTCGTCGATGTAATCGGGCATATTCCAATCCGGCTTTGCATTACAGATGTCCAACACAAACCGATTGAGAATCTGCACACCTTTTTTTGTATGGGTCACCTCAGGGTGGAACTGAACCCCGTAGAAATGCCGCACCTCATCGGCCAACCCCGCAATCGGGCAGGAGTCGGTAGACGCCATTAACTTAAACCCTGCTGGTAAGTCCACTACCTTATCGCCATGGCTCATCCAGACATCTAATAAGCCATACCCTTCGGGCGTTTTTTCATCTTCAATATCTCTGAGTAAAGCGGTGTGCCCCCGTGCGCGAACCTGCGCATAGCCAAACTCGCGAATGTGGCCTATCTCTACCCTGCCCCCAAGCTGCTCGGCCATGGTCTGCATGCCATAGCAGATCCCGAGAACCGGGACGCCACGCCGAAAAACGCTATCGGGAGCACGCGGTGTCTGCGTCTCAGTCACCGACATTGGTCCGCCAGATAGAATAATGCCCCTCAGCGCATCGACCGGATGCTTGCCCGCATCTGGGGAACCCATCTGCTCTTTTCCGTAGCCTTCAATAAAGGCATCGGTAACATCGTAAGGAAAAATTTCGCAGAAAACACCCGCCTCACGGACTCGCCGCGCAATCAGTTGCGTGACTTGCGAGCCGAAGTCAAGAATCAGAATTTTTGAATGCATTGGGCGACTTAATCGATGTGATAGTTCGGCGCTTCTTTGGTGATCTGCACATCGTGCACATGCGACTCACGGATTCCGGCACTGGTGATCTCAACGAACTGGGCCTTCTGGTGGAACTCAGCAATCGAGCTGCACCCACAGTACCCCATGCTTGAGCGCACACCGCCGGCGAGTTGAAATAGAATTTGTTTGACGCTGCCCTTGTAAGGCACGCGGCCTTCAATGCCTTCTGGAACAAATTTGTCTGGGTTCGGGTTGTCACCTTCCTGAAAGTAACGGTCTGCTGAACCCGCCTGCATGGCCCCCACCGAGCCCATTCCCCGGTAACTCTTATAGGAGCGCCCCTGGAACAGAATAATCTCTCCGGGCGCCTCATCGGTACCCGCAAATAGGCCACCCATCATGACCGCGCTGGCCCCGGCCGCAATAGCCTTCGCGACATCGCCGGAATACCGAATACCGCCATCTGCGATTAATGGAATGTCGGTCCCCTGCAAGGCCTTGGCGACCTGCGCAATCGCCGTGATCTGCGGTACACCAACCCCCGCAACAATTCGAGTCGTGCAGATCGAGCCTGGGCCGATACCCACCTTGACCCCATCGGCACCATGCTTCATTAAGGCGAGCGCTGCATCTGCAGTAGCGATATTGCCCCCAATCACCTGCACATTCGGATAATTTTTCTTAACCCACTGCACGCGATCAAGCACCCCTTTCGAGTGCCCATGGGCGGTATCCACCACAATCACATCAACACCCGCCGCGGCAAGGAGATC
>DBCQ01000015.1:5961-18862 GCA_002293155.1 Burkholderiales bacterium UBA954
TCGATACCTTTGAAAATATCTTTTACCGTGATCAACCCACGTAACTCAAAGGCGTCGTTAACCACTAAGACCCGTTCGATACGGTACTGATGCATCAGGGCCTTTGCCTCTTCGATGCTCGCACCCTCTTTCACGGTGACCAGCCGATCTTTCGGAGTCATGATGGCCGCGACCGGCTGATCCAGCCGGGTCTCGAAACGGCGATCGCGATTGGTCACAATGCCTGCCACCTTGCCGTCTTTAACAACTGGAAGACCAGAAATCTTCTTCTCTGCAGATAGGGCTAGCAGCTGACGCACACTCATATCAGGCGACACGGTGATCGGATCTTTCACGACGCCGGCCTCAAAGCGCTTTACCTTAAAGACCTCCTGCGCCTGGAGTTCGGCGGTGAGATTCTTATGAATGATGCCGATTCCGCCCTCTTCGGCGATTGCAATCGCCAGCCGGGACTCGGTAACCGTATCCATTGCGGCAGAGACAACCGGTAGGTTTAAATCAATATCGCGCGTGAGTTTTGTCGACAGCAGGGTGTCTCGGGGGAGGACTTGCGAGTAGTCCGGCACCAAAAGAACATCGTCGAATGTCAGGGCTTTTTGCAGCAGGCGCATGGGCGCTCCAGAATTCCAAAGACGGATTATACCGAGCCCGCCCGCCAGTTCTGCTTGTGCGCGCGCTTTGCCCGTTGACGCTCAAGCCGGGCCTTCGCGCGGGCCTTAGTCTCGATCTTGGCCCGCTCACGCCGGGCCTCTTTAGGGTCTGCAATTAGGCCCCGCCAGAGTTCAATTCGATCGCCGGGCATCAAGGGTTCAGATCTCTCTCGGGGCTCACCGAAGACACCAATTGCCTTAGCCTCGCGAGCCGCTTGGCGCAGTGCCTCTGATAGCCCCTCGTGGATAAGAGCATGATCAATGGTCTGGCCACGCGTGACCAGAATCTCCTGCCGAATCGACTTGCCCGGCCAGACCGCACAGATTTCCACACGAAACGTCATGTCATCGCACCCCACGTCTGACGTTTGCGGCAGATCTGTCGCGGGTGCTGTAGGCCGATTCTTCATCAATTACCTTAAATAAACCGCTTCAGCACGGGAAACAAAGGAATCGACAAATGTGGCGGTGATATGGGCAAACACTGGCCCAATCACCTTCTCCAGTAGGCCACTCGAAAAATGGTAATCGAGACGAAACTCGACCTTACAGGCCTCTGCAGAGAGCGCGATAAATCGCCATCGCCCTTCAAGCGAACGAAAGGGGCCCGACAAGAGCCGCATCTCAATGCACTCCCCCGGGACATTCACATTTCGCGTGCTAAAGGACTGCTTGATTCCCTTAAAGTCGATTTCTAGCTCGGCTGAGACGATGTTGTCCTTTTGATCTAGAATTCGGCCTCCCGCGCACCAGGGCAAGAAAGCGGGGTAGTCTTCGCACTTGGCGACTAGGTCGTACATCTGCTTGGCCGAAAACGGCACAAGAACAGTTTTAGAAACATCAGGCATCCCCTATTTTATGTCGATCATCCAGAACAAGAAGGCATTTCACGACTACTTCATAGAGGAACGCTATGAGGCTGGGATCGCGCTCGAGGGTTGGGAGGTCAAGGCTATCCGGGCGGGCCGATCTAACCTTAAAGAGGCCTATGTCATCGTTCGGCAGGGTGAGGTCTACCTAATTGGCTGCCACATCTCGGCCCTGCCCGAGGCCTCAAAGCATGTGAGCCCAGACCCAGTTCGGACCCGAAAACTACTCCTGAAAGCCGAGGAGATTCGTAAGCTGATCGGAAAGGTTGAGCGGGCGGGCTACGCCCTAGTGCCCATCGACATGCACTACGTCCGCGGCCGTATCAAGCTCGAAATTGGCCTGGCAAAGGGGAAAAAACAGCATGACAAACGCGACACCGAGAAGGACCGGGAGTGGGCGCGTGAAAAGCAGCGGCTTATCCGGGACGCGGTAAAAAGGGCCTAAACCGTCCCGTTTTTCTCGCGAAAATGGGGGAGCCTAGGCTAGAATCCCGGCATGCCGCTCGCAAGCTTAATCGTCTGTTTCTTTGGTGTGCTCGTCTGTATTTTTGCTGACGTGTGGACAGGGCTTTGCGCGATGGGTCTGGGCATCTTATCAATCGCCTTTTCGATCCACACCGCTGTAGACCTCCATCGAAAAGCCGAAGCAAAAGAGGCTGAGCGGCAACGCCTGCTGAAGGTTGCGAAAGAGGCCCAAGAACAAAAAGAAAAGCAAGAGCGCGAATGGCTTGAGAAAAATAAAAGAGGGTCTCCTCAGACCACCTAGGGTTTGGCCAGGGCCCTCCAGGTGTCAACCACCGTATCGGGGTTTAAGGAAATCGATTGGATCCCAATCTCCATTAGCCAGTGGGCAAGATCCGGGTGATCCGAAGGCCCCTGACCGCAGATACCCACATATTTATTGGCACGGTTACACGCATCAACCGCCATTTTTAAGAGAATCTTCACAGCAGGATCTCGCTCATCAAAGCCATCAGCAACAAGGCCCGAATCCCGATCAAGCCCCAAGGTTAGCTGGGTTAGGTCATTTGAGCCGATTGAAAAGCCATCAAAGTATTTTAAAAACTCGTCAGCCAATAATGCATTGGATGGCAGCTCACACATCATAATGAGTCGCAGGCCGCCCTCGCCTTTTGCATCAGCACCACTGCCGCGGATTAGCCCATAGCGGCCCAGAAGCGCCTCTACCCCCTGAGCCTCCTTCACTGTGCGGACAAAGGGAACCATCAACTCCACATTGGTGAGGCCCATGTCCTCGCGCACGCGATGCATCGCCAGGCATTCCATCTCAAAACAATCTTCAAAGTTTTTTGCTAAATACCGCGAGGCACCACGAAATCCCAGCATCGGGTTTTCTTCCTCAGGCTCATAACGCGACCCACCGATGAGTTTGCGATACTCATTTGATTTGAAATCCGATAGCCGGACGATGACCGGCTTTGGCCAGAAGGCGGCGGCGATTGTGGCAACGCCTTCGGCAAGCTTGTCGATAAAAAAATCACGCGGTGATGCATGGCCACGAGAGATTTTCTCCACAGCATTTTTGAGATCAGCATCTAGGTTTGGATAATCAAGAATCGCCTTGGGATGGACCCCGATGTTGTTGTTGATAATGAACTCAAGTCGAGCGAGACCAACCCCATGGTTGGGTGTCGATTGAAAATCAAAGGCAAGCTGCGGGTTACCGACATTCATCATGACCTTCAGCGGGATCTGCGGCATCTCACCCACATGAACAGTCGAGACCTCGGTCTCGAGCAGCCCTGAATAAATTTTTCCTGTATCGCCCTCAGCGCACGAGACCGTGACCTGCTGACCATCTCTCACATGGTCGGTCGCATCTCCACAGCCCACAACAGCCGGAATCCCGAGCTCGCGGGCAATAATTGCGGCGTGACAGGTTCGCCCACCGCGATTGGTCACAATGGCCGAGGCGCGCTTCATGACCGGCTCCCAGTTGGGATCGGTCATGTCAGTGACCAACACATCGCCAGGCTGAACGCGCTCCATCTCGCGGGCATCCTCGATAACCCGGACCTGGCCAGCGCCAATTTTCTGGCCAATCGCGCGACCCTCGACCAACACCTCACCCGACGCCTTTAACTTAAATTTCTGCTGAGAGTCTGCCCCCTTTTGTCGGGACTTTACGGTCTCTGGGCGAGCCTGAAGAATGTAAAGCTTGCCGTCATTACCGTCTAAGCCCCACTCGATATCCATCGGCCTTTGGTAATGTTGTTCAATTGTTAGCGCGTAGGCCGCGAGCTCTGAAGTCTGCTCTGGTGTCAGTGAATACCGATACCGATCGGCATCCGGCACATCAATCGTTTTAACTGCTTTTCCAGAGGCCTTTCGTTCGGCCTCGGTAGCGAAGATCATTTTGATTAGCTTACTGCCCAACTGACGCCGTATGACCGCAGACTTCCCCGCCCTTAGCATTGGCTTGTGAACATAGAACTCGTCTGGATTAACCGCCCCTTGAACGACGGTCTCTCCCAACCCATAAGAACTTGTGATGAACACCACATCGTTAAACCCGGACTCGGTGTCCATCGTAAACATGACCCCGGCTGCGCCTAAGTCGGAGCGCACCATCCGTTGTATTCCTGCTGAGAGCGCGACATCGGCATGGGCAAATCCCTTGTGCACCCGATAGCTAATGGCCCGATCGTTATAAAGCGATGCAAAAACGTGCTTGATTCTATCGAGGACCTCATCGATGCCATTGACATTGAGATAGGATTCCTGCTGCCCGGCAAACGACGCATCGGGCAGATCCTCCGCGGTAGCAGATGATCGAACGGCAACCGAGACCCCGGGGCTATCCTTTATCAGCGCCTCGTAATGGGCGCGAATCTGCGACTCGAGCACTGGAGGTAGCGGGGTCTGAAGCACCATTTGACGGATTGCATCCCCACATACGGCAAGGGCCCGGACATCCTCCACATTGAGGCTATCGAGTCGTTGATTGATTCTCTCCCGCAGGCCCCCGAAATCCAGAAATGCACGAAAGGCGCTCGCGGTTGTCGCAAATCCGCCGGGAACCCTCACCCCCGCTGAGCCCAGCTGCGAGATCATCTCGCCTAAGGAGGAGTTCTTGCCACCTACTGAGTCGACATCCGTCATTCGGAGCTGCCCAAATGGAATAACCCAAGACTCTTGTTGGGGATCCTGGTTGTGTGCCAGCGATTGCGCCAATTTGTTCATTCGGTACACCTTGAAGATAATGAAAGATCTGCAACTAATCCGGGATTCTACCTAGTCTCGCGCCCTATGACCTCGAGCCTTACCGATCAAGCCGCTCCAGACCCTATCATCCCCGCAGGGCGTACCGTGTTCTTTGTCTCCGACGGCACGGGAATCACGGCCGAGACCTTCGGATCGTCGATCCTGGCCCAGTTCGATAGCCTGCGGTTTCGGCTTAGGCGAATCCCCTTTGTCGACAGTCTGGAGAAGGCCGACGACGCAGCCAACGTCATCGAGACCCAGGCCAAGGAAGATGGAAAGCGGCCAATCGTATTTTCGACCCTGGTCAACACGAGAATTCTGGAGCGCATTAAGCGGGTTCAGGCCCTTCATCTTGAACTGTTTCAGACCTTTGTCGAGCCGCTTGAACGTGAGCTCGATCTGAAATCAAGCCACACCATTGGTCGGTTCCATCACGCTACCGATTCCGATGCGTATAAAAACCGTATCGAGGCTATTAACTATTCGCTCGCCCACGACGATGGCCAGTCAATCAAAAACCTGCGCGAGGCAGACGTTATTCTGATTGGTGTCTCACGCAGTGGTAAGACACCCACAAGCCTTTATCTGGCCATGCAGCATGGCTTAAAGGTAGCCAACTGCCCGCTGATCCCGGAAGACTTTGAACGCGATGCCCTTCCCTCGACGATCGCTGGCTTTAAACCAAAACTCTTCGGTCTAACCATCGACGCGGAGAGGCTTTCTCAGATTCGTAATGAGCGCAGGCCTGGCTCTAAATATGCCTCCATCGAAAACTGTCGCATGGAGGTGGGCTGTGCCGAACAGATGATGAAGCGCGAGTCAATCCCCTCGCTATCGACGACAACAAAGTCGATTGAGGAGATTGCAACGACGATTCTGACTAAGCGAGGCATTGGGCGGTAAGGAATTTCTCGCGAGCCAACCGCCTCATCAGATCATGCGAGTGTCTGCCTGCGCCGCATCTCAAAAAAACAAATACCTGCAGCCACCGCCACATTGAGTGACTCGACTGCGGCTGTCTGTGGAATCACCACCACCTGGGCTTTACTAAGAAACTCCTGGGCAACGCCATCGCCCTCTTGGCCAAATACCCAGGCAATCGGCTGATTCAATTGAAGCCCCGCTGAATAAAGCGACACCGCATCGGGCTGGTTCGCTGTTGAGAGCAGATGAAAGCCTTGTAGACGACAGGCATCAATGACCTGCCTTGCATCAACACCTTGACGAATCGTCATCTGAAAATGAGCACCCATTGCGGCTCGCAGCACCTTGGGCGACCACGGATCGACAGTGCCTGTGACACACCAACATTGTGCAATACCCGCAGCGGCTGCCGAGCGCAATAAGGCACCCAGATTACCGGGGTCTTGAATTCGATCAACAATAACAACTGCGGACTGCATCAATGCTTTTCGGCCTGCCGACGGCTGGGTTTCGTTACTGCCGGGGTCGTTACTGCCTGGGTCATCATTGGCACCCGATGAAATTGGAACTTCAATTACGAGACCCCATCCGAGAGAGGATTCAATCTGGGTGATCTCTGAAAAGCAATCGGCAGGAATTATCCAAACCTCGCGAAAACTCTGGATACCTCGGGGTGCGCTGGCCAAGAGATCGGCAAGCAGTAGTTTCTCTGAGGCCACAAGGATCGGCAACGAGGTCTGTGTATCAAAATAACTTCTGCATAGCCGCTCTCCTTCGACCCAGGCAGCGTTGTGAGACCGGCGCAGACGCCCGCCCATCACGAGATCTCTGAGCAGCTTAATGTGGGGGTTTTTGCGCGAACGAATCTCTTTTGTAATCGTCGCCATGCGCGCCGCGTCAGAATTAGCCTGGTTCATCTTGGGTCCAACTTTAGGGCCAGTCGTCGGGCAATTGGGGCAAAGGTCTTTCGGTGAATTGGCGTTACCCCAAAGGTATCAAGGGCAGCGAGGTGCTGCCGCGTGCCATAACCCGCATGCCGATCAAAACCATAATCGGGATAGATGCTGTGGAGCCTTCGCATCTCGCAATCGCGCGCTGTCTTGGCCAGAATTGAGGCTGCTGAGATACTGGGCTCTGTCTGATCACCCTTAATGATTGCTTGTGTGGGATAGGGCCAGGACCAAGGGCCCTCAAAATCACCAGGCGAATGATTTCCATCCACCCGTACAAGAGGCGTTTGTGTAATCGGCACCCTGTCACCCTCCGAATAACGCCGCAGACAGTCCTCGACCGCCCGAGACATTGCCATGAAGCTTGCACGCAGAATATCAAAGGCCTCAATCTCGCTCACCGTTGCCCAGCCAATTCCCCAGGCAAGACTCTTCGTCTGAATTAGCGGTGCCAGTCGGTTTCTTTTTGTTTCGGAAATTGATTTCGAATCAGCGAGCCCCTCAAGTGGGAGATGCGGATTTAGAATCACCGCGGCCGCGCAGACGGGTCCGGCAAGTGGGCCGCGGCCAGCCTCATCGACCCCGATATGCATGATCAAGTTCAGATGCCAGGATGTCGGCAATTCGATGGGCTGCGCCCTGCCGCAAGCTCTGGTGTAGGCCTGAGAATCGTTCAATAAGAGCGGCTGATTTCTGGGGCTGATCAAGCCAAGCCAACACCGAATCCTCTAGGGCTTTTGCATTGCATTGGTCTTGAATAAACTCTGGAACCACCTGCTCTTTTAATAGGATATTCGGCAGGCCAATCATTGAAATCACTGCCCGTCGCTTCATTAATCGATAGGTTAGGTCCGGCACACGATAGCCAATCACCATCGGACGCTTAAAGAGCGCCGCCTCCAAGGTTGCGGTTCCGCTCGCAACCAAGGCAACATCACAGGCTGCCAGCACAGTATGCGAAATTGGGGTTTCTGAATCTAGGGGCTGCTCTATCCAGCGCACGCCCGCCTCTCTGGCCGCCTGTATAACGGGTCGTCTGCGCGAGAGCCGATTAAGTAGCCCTGTCATCGCTTGCGAAGCGGCAGGAACCACGACGTGAGCCCGGGCGGTTAGCGCCATCGCCGCCCCAAAAAATGCCTGACTATTGTGTTGAAGCTCACCGATCCGAGAGCCGGGCATAACGGCTACAACAGGTCTTCCGTCATCGGGAACCCCAAGGGCTGCGCGGGCAGCCTTGCGATCGGGCGACTCCGCAATGAGATCGGCAATTGGATGACCAACATAAGTCGCCTGCACACCCGTGCCGTTATAGATATCGGTCTCAAAAGGAAAAATACACAGCATGTGATCGACCGCCTGTTGAATCTTACGAATACGCTCTGGCCTCCAGGCCCAGATCGATGGGCTAATGAGGTGCACCGTTCGCACACCCCTGCCCCGCAGCCTAGCCTCGACCCCAAGGTTAAAGTCAGGCGCATCCACACCAAGAAATACCCGGGGCTGCCATTTATTGGCGTACTCTAAAAGCCAATAGCGCACGGCTAGGATATGCACGAGCTTTGATAGCGCTTCGACATAGCCACGAACGGCGAGATCATGACTAGAGAACCAGCACTCCATTCCAATCGCGCTAAGCCTAGGCCCACCAATACCTGCCAACTCCAGCTCGGGCGAGAGCAGACGAAGTGTCTTCATCGCATCTGCGGCGATTAAATCTCCAGAGGCCTCACCCGTAACCGCAACGAGACGGCGCATCGACACGCTTAGCGCACAATGCCGCGGGTTGACGCAGCAAGAAAGTCAGAAAATAGCGCGATGGCTGCAGCATCTGCGTCACTGGTAGCACCTGTCGATAGTGGATCACCCAGCTGCTCGAGTGCAGAGGCGAGTGTGCTGCCCGACTTATAAACCAACTTGTAGGCCTTTCTCAGGCTTGCAATCTGGGTTTCGGTAAAGCCACGACGGCGAAGCCCTTCAGTATTGATGCCGTGTGCCGATGCAGGATTTCCTGTTGCCATTACATAGGGTGGAAGATCCTGCAGCAGGGTTGTTCCAGCACCTGTCATTGCATGGGCGCCAATCTTTACAAACTGGTGCACGCCCGTGATGCCCCCCAGAATCGCCCAGTCACCGACCACAACATGGCCTGCGAGCTGTGTGGCGTTGGCCATGATGGTGTTGGAGCCGATCTGGCAATCATGCGCAATATGCACATAGGCCATGATCCAGTTGTTATGCCCTATGCGTGTCACGCCTGTATCCTGAACGGTGCCCAGGTTCACGGTACATGACTCACGAAAGGTGTTGCCCTCACCGATCTCTAGCCGCGTAGGCTCGCCTTTATATTTCTTATCCTGTGGCGGCCCGCCGATAACGCAGTGCGAGTGCACGGTATTGCCTTGGCCCAACTGGGTGTTACCAATAATCTGAGCATAGGCATGAACAATGCACCGCGAGCCCAGTACCGCCTCGGGACCAATAATCGCAAAGGGACCAATCTGAACATCCGCAGCAAGCGATGCCTTTGGGTCGACCAAGGCCGTCGGGTGAATGGTTGCCATAGACTTACTCTGCTGAGGCCTTAGTGGGTAGATCTCTCAGCGCACACATTAAATCCGCCTCGGCAGCAACCTGACCCTCCACCATCGCCGTTGCCTTGTACTTCCATAGCAGCCGGGATTGCCGCTCAATCGAGACATGCAACATCAGAATATCTCCAGGTACGACGGGCTTTTTAAAACGGCAGTTATCAATACCCACAAAAAAGTAAACCGAGTTCTCATCTGATTTGCTGCCCATTGTTTTGAATGACAGGATTCCAGCCGCCTGGGCTAAGGCCTCCACAATAAGAACGCCGGGCATAACGGGGTAGTGGGGGAAGTGGCCGTTGAAGAATTCCTCATTGATGGTGACATTCTTCTGGGCAACAATCCGTTCGCCTACGATTAATTCGTTAACCTTATCGACAAGAAGGAATGGATATCGATGGGGAAGCGTGTCGAGAATTTCGCGGATTTCCATAGTGCAATGTCTTTCTTTAACTAGATTTCTTCTGAACCTGACGCCGTAATTCGGGAAGGCGCCGAATAATCGCTGCACTTTTCTCCCAATCGCCTTGGGCCTGCAGCGGATAGACCCCAACATACTTTGCAGCCAGCTCAATGCTTGAGGTCACCAGACTCATCGGGCCGATGATGGTGCCTTCTGCAATACTCAGGTGGCCAAGAATTCCAGCCGCACCACCAATCTGACAATAGGCACCAATTGAGGCACTTCCAGCGATCCCGACACAAGCGGCAATTGCGGTGTGATCCCCAATCGTGACATTGTGGGCAACCTGAATCTGATTATCGAGCTTTACTCCATTACCGATTACCGTGTCGTCTAGGGTTCCACGGTCAATGGTGGTGTTGGCGCCGATCTCAACATCATGTCCAATCCGAACGCGTCCAAGCTGCGGGATCTTCAACCACGATCGATCGGGCTGGGGCGCAAAACCAAAACCATCGGCACCGATTACAGATCCGCTGTGGAGAATCGCTCGCTCACCGATGATGCACTCGTGGTAGACCGTCACATGGGGATAGAGTAGCGACCCCGACCCGATCTCAACGCCAGCGCCAAGCAGACACCCAGCTCCGATGTCACAGTCGTCCCCAATCACACAACCCGGACCCATCACAACGTTTGCTGCAACCCTAACGCGCTTGCCAATGATCACGCTCGGGTCAATTGTGGCTAAAGGATGGATTGCCGTTTCGCCAACGCCGACCTGGCGCTGTCGCGCAAACAGCCATCCCGCCGCCTTGGCAAAATAGAGATAGGGGTCAGCCGTTTCAATACAGGTGCAGGAGAGCCCCGCCGACTGCGCAAGCTGCGCATCCTGCAGAATCAGCAAAGAGGCCTTGGACGCTTTGAGTTGATCATGCAGGCGGGGGTTTGATAGAAAGCTCGCCTCCCCCGGGCCTGCCCGCAGGAGACTTGCAAAACGAGATACCCGCGTATCTGCATCCCCAACCAATCGGCCACCGAACGCAGAGACCAGATCCTGTGCGGAAGCGCTAGTCTTGAGTGGTGTATCCAAGCGCGGGTTCCCTCGAGCCCGATTGGATTAACGAGCCGCGGAGTTCAGTGACCGAATAACCTTCTCGGTAATGTCGATCTTGGGCGATGCGTAGACCGCCTCTTGGAAAATAATGTCGTACTTTTCGGCCTCCGCGATCTGACGGATCGCACGATTAGCCCGCTCGATTACGGTGGCCAACTCCTCATTTCTGCGCTGGTTGAGATCTTCACGAAATTCACGCTGCCTGCGCTGAAGATCTCGCTCCAATTCAGCTGCCTCCCGTTGGCGTTTACTGCGCTCAGACTCCGGCATCACCGCCGCATCACGCTCGAGCTTAGAGGATGCCTCCTTCAGTTTGGCGGCGGTCTCTTGAAGCCCCTTCTCACGCTTTGCAAATTCCTGCTCAAGCTTTTGCTGCGATGCCTTCGCAGGCGCAGACTCGCGCAAAATCCGCTCAGTGTTCACGAAACCAATCTTTGAATCCTGGGAAAAGCTGGGACCCGCCCAGAGTAAGGCGCAGCCGACGATCGCTAGACCCGGGTTTTTAAATGAACGAAGAGCAGATTTCAACTTAAGGCTCAAAACAAGACTCCAAGGATTTAAGACCCTGATTTTCGCATGAATCAGGATTTTTCAAAGGCAGCCCAGGGGCCGCCCCGAAAAGAGGGCAGAAATGCTTCTAGCTTAAAACCCAGTACCGATCTGGAACTGAAGCCTCTGGGTCTGATCGCCCGTTTCTTTGCGAATCGCGCTGCCCATACTGAGCTTCAAGGGACCCACAGGCGAGAGCCATGACAAGCCAATCCCGATAGAGGCGCGCAGATCGCCAAACTCGACCTTCTCACTCTCTTGCCAGACTGTTCCCGCATCAATGTAGGTAAATAGTCGAATCGTTCGATCCTGAGCCATCCCAGGCAAGGGGAAGAGCAGCTCACTATTGAGCACGAGCTTACGGTTACCACCAAGCGAGGAACCATCTGAGTCGCGGGTGCCGATTCCCCCACCCGAGAAGCCTCGAACCGAACCGATACCACCAACATAGTAGTTCTTAAGGATTGGGTAATCCCGTCCACCAAGGCCTACCCCCCAGCCGATATCGCCGTTTAGGGCCAAGGTTACGCTACGGGTGAGCGGATAGAAATACTGGTGGCCATAGTTGAGCCTTGCATACTCTAGGGTACCCGCGGGAGTTGCGTAGTCGAAATTCAGATACTGCTGGCGGCCGCGCGTTGGCGCAATCGCGCTGTCTCGGGAATCCCGCGACCATCCGAGCGTTAACGAATAGGCATCAAGATCGGTGGTGCCGAACCGATTGACCTCGGTCTGAATACGAGTAGGCCACAACGAACGGGTTCCGCCGTACTTGCTAAGTTCGTAGTTACCGCCCAGGAAGATACGATCTTCCTCGGTATAGGGAATGCCGAACCTCGCACCAAGGCCTTGTGAGGTGACGGAGTATTTGTTGGCACTGACGAGTTCGTCCGGCTCAAACTTACGCGTATAGATATCCAGAGAGCGGCTCACGCCATCATCGGTCCAGTAAGGATCGACGTGGGTTACCGCAAAGGTCTGCCGAAGTTTGCTGCTATTGACCTCAAGAGAGAGGTTTGTGCCAGTGCCCAGGAAGTTCTGTTGGGTAATCGAGCCTGACAACACCAGGTTATCGGTGCTTGAGAAACCGACACCAAGGGTTAATGCCCCTAAAGGCCGCTCCTCAACTTTGATATTGACATCCACCTGATCGGGGGTTCCTACAACCGGGGCCGTATCGATGCCGACGTCCTTAAAGTAACCCAGTCGGTCGATTCGGTTGCGTGAGAGTTTAATTCGGTCGGCGTCATACCAGGAGGCCTCGAACTGACGCATCTCCCTGCGAATCACCTCGTCGCGGGTTTTAGAGTTGCCACTAATGTTGATGTTGCGTACGTAGACACGGCGACCTGGATCGACCTGCATCACGAAGGTCACTCGGCGCTTCTCACGATCGATTTCCGGCAGTGGCGTGACACTCGCAAACGCGTAACCTAACTCTCCAAGTCGATCATTAATCGATTTGCTGATGTTCTGGAGGCGCTCGTTATTAAAGACTTCGCCTGATTTGATCGTGATTAATTTTGCGAACTCATCATCACGGCCAAGCATATCGCCCACCAGCTTTACATCCTGGATAACGAACTTCTCGCCTTCATTGATCACGATCGTGATGAATACATCTTT
>DBCQ01000015.1:19032-32642 GCA_002293155.1 Burkholderiales bacterium UBA954
CGCAGTCGTGACTCTTTAAAGGCCTTGGCGCCCACGATCTTAATTTCTTTAATCCGGGCATCCTCGCCTTCGTCAATCGCCAGTTGAATCGCTACGCGGTTACGCTCAAGGGGTGTCACCGTTGAGACAATTTTTACGTTGTACTTGCCACGACCGAGGTACTGACGCTTGAGCTCCTGTTCTGCGCGATCCAGAAGCGCCCGATCAAAGATCCGTGACTCTGCAAGCCCGGTGTCACGAAGCGCCTTTAAGAGCTGATCCTTCTCAAATTCCTTCGACCCGCTGACCTCAACAATGCCAATGGCGGGGCGCTCTTCAACGGCAATCACCAAGACCTGGCCGTCGAGCTCGATCCGAACATCCTTAAAAAACCCTGTCGCAAAGAGGACCCGAACAGCCTCAGCGGTGCCCTGCTCCGTGACTCGATCACCAATCTGAATGGGGAGGTAAGAAAACACGGTACCTGGCTCGATGCGTTGCAAACCCTCAATCCGGACATCGCGAACGACAACACCGAGCGCCTGTGCAGCGGGGGACTCGGCTGGCGCAGCGGTGGCAGGTGGCTGTGTCTTAAGTGGGCTTTGCCCGTAGGCAATTGCGGGATTTAGAACCAGTAAGGCAACCGCAGTCAGACCCACCGTCGATAGTGCCAAGGGCGCCAGTGACGCTTTACGCGCTGAGAACATAAGGTTCGGACTTCCTAATAAGTTGTGATTTGGCACCCAGATTCCTACCATCCCGCAAGCCGGGAAAAATCGTTAAACAAAGCGACTGTCGTCAGCAGTATTATCAGGGCAACCCCCATCCGACGGCCGGCATCCTGAACCTCGGCTGATAAGGGGCTACCCCTGACAAACTCCCAGAGATAATACAAGAGGTGTCCCCCATCAAGCATGGGGATTGGCAGAAGGTTGAGCACCGCAATACTGATGCTGATCAAGGCAAGAAACCCAATAAAAGGCTGCAACCCACTGCCAGCCGACTGACCCGCCGCATCGGCAATCGTAACCGGGCCACTAATCTGGCGCCATGAAATCTCCCCGACAATCATGCGGCCCAGGGCTTGGAAGGTCAGAACGGTCATCTCCCATGTTCGGCTCACCCCCCTCGAGACGGCAGTGACGAGGTCATCCGAGACTTCAACGGTGGCAACGTCCGCACCAACGACCGCGCCAATCCGATAGACCCCATCAGCACCGGGCTTAGGCCTAATCAAGACCCGTTCTGAACCTACCGAGGGTGTTGAGCCGATCGAATTGGTGTTGGACACGATTAGTTCGATCGGCCTGCCGCCCGATGCCTGCACCCGTGCAATCATGGTCTCCGGCTGAAATACGGGCTCACCACTCACCTGCAAGATCCGATCGCCCACTCTTAGGCCAGCATCCGCCGCTGCACTTGCCTCCTGAATGCGTAATATCTTGACTGACTGGCTTAACGGAAGAAGACCAATTGACGCAATAGCCAGGGCGGGGTCTGCGGCATAGGATGCCTTGGCAGCCCCTTCTGCCCCCGATTCGCTACGCCCGCCTGGGCGCAGATTTAGTCTGACCTCCCGCACTTGAGAAGACCGGTGCTGCAGACTTAGTTCAATCTGATCGCTACCCTCACCGACTAACGCCTGCGCCATTCGCCAGCGCAACTCAGTAAAACTACGAACCAAACGGCCATCGACTGCGACAACCTGATCGCCCGCTATGATGCCAGCAGCTGCTGCAATGCTGCCAACGGGTGGTTGACCTAAAACCGCCTGAGGCTCCTGCCGATCGGCTGAGAACAGAAATGAATACGCAACGGCCGCAAAAATGAGATTCGCTAAAGGCCCCGCGAAGACAATCCACGAACGAGCGGCCAGCGGCTTTGAATCGAATGAGGCATCCTCCATCCGCACGTAGCCCCCCAAGGGCACAAGGGCAACAACCCATTCGGTTCCTGTTTTCGGCTGAGTCCACTTTAAAACCTCTTTTCCAAACCCAATCGAAAAACGAATGACCTGAACACCGCAGCTACGCGCGGCAAGGAAGTGACCCATCTCGTGGACAAAGACGAGGATCGCAATCGCAAGAAGGAAATAAACGAGTGTCATCATGTGGCAAGCCCATCGCAGATGGCCTGGGCATGACGGCGTGCCCGCTGATCAATCTCCAATAGACCCTCAAGAGATTGCGGCGCAACGCCAGTTAATTCTCCGAGCGCCTCCAGTGTCTGCGCGACGACCCTAAAAATATGCCCAAACTTTAGGCGCTCTTTTAAAAAGCAATCGACTGCAATCTCATTGGCCGCGTTGAGCACCGCAGAGGCACAGCCTCCCATACTTAGGGTCTGGCGCGCTAGACCCAAGGAGGGAAAGCGATCGTTATCGGGCGGCTCAAACTCAAGCTGCCGTGAGGAAGTCCAGTCGAGCCGCGTCACGGGAGTTGCAATGCGCGCAGGCCAGCCCATTGCGCAGGCAATCGGCGTGCGCATATCCGGAGAGCCCAGCTGCGCAAGGGTTGAGCCATCCGAGAACTCGACCATGGAATGAACAACACTCTGGGGGTGAATCACGACCTCGATTCTTGACTCTGGTAGTGCAAATAACCAATGGGCCTCGATCAGTTCAAGACCCTTATTCATCATCGTGGCGGAATCGACGGAGATCTTGCGCCCCATTGACCAGTTGGGATGTGCAATCGCCTGCGCCACGGTCGCCTCAGACATTACCGACTTCTCCACCTTGCGAAATGGCCCACCCGATGCAGTTAACAGAAGACGTGTCACGGCCTCGGGTGTCTGGAAGCAACGATAGTTCTCGCCAAGGCACTGGAAAATTGCATTGTGCTCGCTATCGATGGGCAGCACCGTTGCCCCGCCCTTTAGAGCCGCACCCACCATCAGGGTACCCGCCATCACCAAGGCCTCTTTGTTGGCAAGCAGAATTGTCTTTCCCGCCTGCGCAGCTGCAATCGCCGCACCCAGACCAGCCGCACCGACAATTCCCGTGATCACCATGTCAATCTCAGGATCGCTCACCACCTCAGCCAATGCTGCATGCCCATCCATGACAGTGATACTGCGACCCCACGGCGTCTGTGCCAACGCAACCCGACAGGCTTGGGCGCTCTGTGAATCGGTCATGACAATCGCTTTGGGTCTAAACCGCTCGCAAAGACCCAGCATCTTATCGACCTGCTGATGTGCCGTTAAGACGGATGCCTTAAATTGATTGGGATGACGCGCAATCAGATCGAGTGTGCTCTCGCCAATGGATCCGGTGGCACCGAGCACGGCACAGGACCGCATAGGAACGCTATCGATCATGTCGACGATGGGTTTTTCTAAACACGGTTAATGTCCAATCTGACCCGATTGCATCAGGGTGACCAGACACATTGTTACCGGAAATACCGCCATCAGGGCATCAATTCGATCGAAAACCCCACCGTGCCCCGGAAGAATAACGCCAGAATCCTTCACACCAGCGATTCGCTTTAAAAGAGACTCATAGAGATCCCCCATCACGCTAATCAGCGTGATCATCACAATACAAGCCAACATCAGCGCAAGGCCAAGGGAATGGTAGAGCAATGCAAACACAGAGCCCCCTGGGTTGTCGGCCAATGCCGCCTGCCAAGATATCAGTCCCAACGCGAGCACAACGTTTCCCAATAAAGCGCCGATCACGCCCTCCCATGTCTTGCCAGGGCTCACCGCTGGCGCAAGCTTGTGCCGCCCGAATGCGCGGCCAGCGAAATAGGCAGCAGTATCGGCTACCCAGACGATTAGCAAAACGGAGAGTAAAAAACCCTTACCCATTCCATCGGCCTGTAACAAGGCTAGCCAGGTGGCAACGCAGAGCGCGATGGCCATGCACTGGCCAGCAAGTCGCTGTCCGCCAATGCCTGTGCGTCGTGCAATTGCAAATGGAACAAGAAGAATCCAAACAAGAGTCGCAAGAACGTAGAGCGGCATCACCGCTATTCCAGACCCCGAGGCGGACAGAATAATGGCGGGATTCGTGAGCAGCCCCAGCACGCCCAGCACTACGAATAAGCCGGCAATAACGACGCAGGTCCATCGAGGGCTATTCAAAAGCCTTAGCCACTCGTAACAGGCGACTGACAAAATAACGAGCAACAGGACATCGAAGCCCAAGGGTGGCGCTAGCCACGCAAACCCAAACAGCAGAAAGAGAACAACAGCAGCGGTTAGGATGCGGGTGAGGAGCATTGAGTGACTTGGGCCGAGGTTCGGCCAAAACGCCGCTCGCGGCTACGGTAAGACTGGATCGCCTGATCGAGCTGGGTGTCGTCGAAGTCTGGCCAGAAACAGTCGGTGAAATAAAACTCTGCGTAGGCGAGTTGCCACAACAAAAAGTTACTGACACGCTCCTCCCCGCCCGTTCGAATAAACAAATCGGGCTCCGGCGCGTAATGCATTACCAGGTAGGGCGAGAGCATTTCCTCTGTGATTGGCGTCTTTAAAGAGACGATCTCAGGATGCTCGCGCAGCATCTTGTGAGTCGCCTGCAGAATATCCCAACGCCCACCGTAATTTGCGGCGACCGTAAGATGGAATTTGTCGTTGGCAGCTGTTTCCTCCTCGGCACGCGAAATCATGTCACGGAGTTTTGTATTAAAGGCCGATCGATCACCAACGATATGCAGTCGCACACCATTGGTTTTTAGGTCTCTTACTTCCCGCTCGAGTGCCTTCAGAAACAAGGACATCAGAAACGAGACTTCAGCCTCTGGACGACGCCAATTCTCGGAACTAAAGGCAAATACCGTTAGGTACTGAACACCGCGCCGCATGCAGGATTCCACCACCTGGCGCAGTGCAGCCACGCCTCGCTCGTGACCCACCATGCGCGGGAGGTGGCGCTTTGCTGCCCAACGTCCATTGCCATCCATGATCATTGCGATGTGCCTGGGCACCTCGTGGACCTGAGGCACGATGAGGGTTGAGCTCTGGTGGTCGGCTGGGCTTGTCATTCGTAATCCGATTTAGACCGTCATGATTTCAGCTTCCTTGGTCGCAAGGAGCTTGTCGATCTCAGCGATAAACTTGTCGGTGAGTTTCTGAGCATCCTCTTGTCCGCGGCGCTCGTCATCTTCGGAGATGGCCTTCTCTTTAACGAGCTTCTTGAATCCCTCGTTGGCATCCCGGCGGATATTGCGAATGGCGATTTTTGTCTCCTCGCCCTCGTGTTTAACGACCTTTGTTAACTCTCGGCGGCGCTCCTCGGTAAGAGCAGGCATCGGAACTCGAATGAGATCGCCCGAAGCCGCAGGATTAAGCCCAAGATCTGAATCGCGAATGGCTTTCTCAATTACGGCAACCATCTTCTTCTCGTACGGCTGCACCCCGATCGTACGGCTATCCACCAGATTGACATTGGCGACCTGGGACAGTGCTGTTGGGCTTCCGTAGTAGTCGACATGGATATGATCGAGCAGTCCCGTGTGGGCCCGGCCGGTCCGGATTTTGGCCAGGTTAGCCTTCAAATTTTCAATCGAGCGCAACATCTTTTGCTCGGCATTGGTTTTGACTTCTTGTAGGGTTGCCATATCAGAGTCTCACTGAGAATTCAAAAAACTAGGCATGCACTAGACATGCACAAGGGTACCTTCGGCCTCCCCTTGAACGATTCGGGATAAGGCGCCCTGCTTAAAAATACTAAATACACGAATGGGTAGCTTCTGATCTCTGCACAGGGCGAAGGCTGTTGCATCCATTACCTTGAGGTTCTGAGAAATTGCTTCATCAAAGCTTACCGTGGTGTAACGTTGGGCATTGGGATCTTTTGCGGGGTCAGTGTTATACACACCGTCGACCTTGGTGGCCTTTAAGACAATCTGCGCACCAATCTCAGCACCACGCAGGGCGGCCGCGGTATCCGTTGTGAAGAAAGGATTGCCGGTACCGGCTGCGAAGATCAGCACCTTGCCCTCTTCAAGATAACGGATCGCTTTGGGGCGAATGTAGGGCTCCACCACCTGATCAATCCGCAACGCGGACTGAACCCGGGCCGTCAGGCCGCAGCGCCGCATGGCATCTTGAAGCGCTAAGGCATTCATTACAGTCGCAATCATTCCCATGTAGTCCGCGGTCGCGCGGTCCATCCCCGATGCGCCGGGCGCGACACCACGAAAAATATTTCCACCACCAATCACGACCGCGACCTCAACCCCCAACTCAGTAACCTGTGCAATCTCTTTCACAATGCCGTCGATGGTCTCGCGGTTGATGCCGTAAGGATCTTTCCCCATCAGCGCCTCACCAGAGAGTTTCAACAGAATGCGTTTGATTGTGGTGGCCATAGTCTTGAGTTCTAAGCAGAGAAACTAAAACGTCTCGGCAGCCTTAGGCCGCTCTTGCGGCAGCGGCTTGTGCGGCAACTTCAGCAGCAAAGTCGTTTGCCTTCTTCTCGATTCCTTCCCCAACAATATAAAGGGTAAAGGATGCAATCGATGCCCCGCGGGCCTTTAGAAGCTGCTCAATGGTTTGTTTACCGTCTTCGGCCTTAACAAAGACCTGACCCAAGAGCGTCACTTCTTTGAGGAACTTCTGTACTGAGCCCTCGACCATCTTGGCGATAATCTCCGCAGGCTTGCCCGATTCGGCAGCCTTTTCTGTGGCGATCCTGCGCTCCGTTTCAATAATAGAGGGATCAACGCCCGAGCTATCGAGGGACTTGGGTTTTGATGCTGCAATGTGCATGGCCAAATCCCGACCAAGATTGTCATCACCGCCGACTAGGTCAATGAGAACCCCAATCTTGGCTCCGCCATGAATGTAGGAATAAAGCTTACCTTTCGCCTCAGTCACCGTGAAGCGGCGAACTGAAATGTTCTCGCCAATCTTCCCAATGAGCGCCGTGCGCTGCGACTCGACTGTACCGCCAGCAATTGCGTGACCCCCCAGGGCCTCGACCGACGCAACGGTGCCGCCGCAGACGAGCTTTGCAACGGAGTCCGAGAACCCGAGGAAATCTTCATTCTTGGCAACAAAATCTGTCTCGCAATTAACCTCCACCATCGAGGCCCGATTACCTGCGATATGCAGGGCAACGATGCCCTCGGCAGTGACCCGTGCTGCGGCCTTGCTGGCTTTGCTGCCGAGTTTTACGCGCAGAATCTCTTCCGCTTTAGCCAAATCACCATCGGCCTCGGTTAATGCTTTTTTGCATTCCATCATCGGCGCATCGGTTTTCTCACGAAGCTCTTTGACCATTGCTGCGGTAATTTCCGCCATGTTTGTTCTCCTGTAACAGTTCTATCTGAAGTCTATGGATTGTCTAGATAAAAAACGAGGGGCCGACTCTAAAGACTCTGGCCCCTCTTGCGATTGTGTTAACCGAACTTAAGCGGCATTCTCAACTTCAACAAATTCATCACCCTCGCCACGGATCGCGGCAACAACATCAGCCACCGCATTGGCGCGACCATCGAGGATTGAATCCGCAACCGCACGGGCGTAGAGCTTCACGGCACGACTTGCATCGTCGTTACCGGGGATGACATAGTCCACGCCCTCTGGGCTGTGATTGGTATCGACAATGGCCACGACCGGAATACCCAGCTTGTTGGCCTCTTGAATCGCGATCTTGTGGTACCCCACATCCACTACGAAGAGCGCGTCGGGCAAGCCCGCCATGTCTTTGATACCGCCGAGTGTCTTATTCAGTTTATCGAGCTCGCGGCCAAAGGAGAGCGCCTCTTTTTTGCTCATCCGCTCAAGTCCGCCCTCAGCGGAGGTGGTCTCCATATCTTTCAACCGCTTAATCGAGGTCTTGACCGTTTTAAAGTTGGTCAGCATTCCCCCAAGCCAGCGCTGATCAACGAAGGGCATACCAGCGCGGCCAGCCTCCTCAGCGATGATCTCTCTAGACTGACGCTTGGTGCCCACGAACATCACGGTGCCGCGACGCTGTGACAACTGCTTAATGTACTTGAGCGCCTCGTCGAGGTTGCTCACCGTCTGCTCAAGGTTGATGATGTGAATCTTATTGCGGTGGCCAAAGATATAGGGGGCCATCTTCGGGTTCCAAAAGCGGGTCTGATGCCCGAAATGGACGCCGGCTTCCAGCATTTCACGCATTGATACTGACATGTTCCGTTCTCCTTGCAAGGGTTTGTCTCGGCACCCGAAAGAGTCTGGGCGCTAAAATGAACGCCAGACACCCTTGCTTCGAGTGCTTTGGGTTAAAAATCGGGCAAAATGCCCATGTCGACTGCAACCTCGCATTTTAATCCCTTATGGCCATTAGCTTCAAATCTAGTTCTGAAATTGCTGCAATGCGGGTGGCCGGCCGCCTTGCCTCCGAGGTGCTGGACTACATCGGGCCCTATGTCAGAGCCGGCGTCACGACCGACCAGATCGACAAGCTCTGTCACGACTTTATGGTGGGGGTCCAGGGCACCATCCCAGCGCCCCTGAATTACTGCCCTCCGGGCTATAAGCCCTACCCCAAATCGATCTGCACCTCGATCAACCACCAGGTCTGCCACGGGGTACCTGGCGACAAGGTGCTCAAAAACGGCGATATTCTTAACATCGACATTACCGTGATCAAGGATGGTTTCCACGGGGATACAAGCCGCATGTTTACGGTAGGCGAACCCTCGATTGCGGCCAAGCGGCTCTGCGAAGTGACCCGCGAGGCGATGTGGGCAGGAATCTCGCAGGTGGCCCCAGGTAAGCGTCTTGGGGATATTGGGGCCGCAATCCAGCGGCTTGCCGAGGGTGCGGGCTACTCAGTCGTGCGGGAGTTCTGCGGCCACGGGATCGGGCGTGGGTTTCACGAGGAGCCCCAGGTCCTTCACTACGGTAAGCCCGGCACAGGCCTTGAGCTGAAAGCTGGAATGACCTTCACCATCGAGCCGATGATTAATGCAGGTCGGCCCGAAATCCGTGAACTGGCCGACGGCTGGACCATCGTCACCAAAGATCACAGCCTCTCGGCCCAATGGGAGCACACCGTCTTGGTCACCGAGACAGGCGTAGAGGTCTTAACCGTCTCTGAGGCAAGCCCAGACCGAGATCGGGCGGCCCCGGCCCTCACGGCCTCTGCCGGTTAGACCCTTGGTCGCAGCAAGCGACATCAGTTCCATACGCAGCGCGCTTAAAGCCGCGCGAGAGCAATCTGCAGCCCTATGGACGGCCCACGCCAACCCTGCGACCGCCCTTACGCGGCACTCGCGAGATGTCGACCTAGCGCTCAGATCCCTCTGGCAACTCTGTGCAATCCCGGGCGCAACCCTCGTTGCGGTAGGCGGTTATGGCCGAGGCGAGCTCTTTCCCCACTCAGATGTTGACCTGCTCATCCTGATGCCGCAAGACTACAACGAACACCAGGTCGCCCCATTGGTCGAGCGGCTTGTTAGTAGCTTTTGGGATATCGGCCTTGACGCGGGCCATAGTGTTCGCTCGGTCTCTGAATGCATCGAGCGGGCCCAAGACGATCTTAGTATCGCTACAGCATTACTTGAGAGCCGCTGGATTGCAGGCCCTCGGGCCCCTTTGCAAAGCCTGAGGAAAAAATGGTTTGAAGCGCTCAACATCAAAGAGTTTGCACAAGGCAAACTTCTTGAACGACAGCAGCGCCATGGCCGGCATCAAGACACACCCTATAGCCTAGAGCCTAACGGCAAGGAGAGTCCCGGAGGGCTTCGTGATCTTCAGGTCCTGCGCTGGGTGACCACTGCGTTTGGTTACGGCCATCGGTGGTCGGATCTCGCAAAAGCGGGCCTCATAACCGAACGCGAGGCCGGCGAACTGCGGCGGGCGCAGAGACTTATGCAGTTGATTCGAGGGCAGCTCCACCTCGCCGCCGGACGTCGCGAGGATCGTCTCGTATTTGATCTTCAGAACGCCGTCGCTGAGCGGCTAGAGATTGGACCTAAAGCGGGACGCAGGGCGAGCGAGGTATTGATGCAACGCTACTACCGCGCCGCAAAAGCAATCCTGCAGATCAGCTCGATGTTGTTAGCGAACCTCGAACCACGGTTGTTCCCCTCCTCGGCTGTTTTCCCCACAGCCGCCGAACCCCGACAGATCGATGATGAGTTTCAAGAGACCTACGGGCTTTTAGAGATGCGGGATCCCGATCTCTTTACCAAGAAGCCTGCCGCAATGCTTCGGGCATTTCTTACGCTGCAAGCGCATCAAGAACTCCGGGGCATGTCAGCCGCGACTCTGCGTGCGCTATGGAATCAGCGGGATCTGATTAATGCCGCGTTTCGGAAAGACCCCGATAACCGGGCTTTGTTTTTAAAAATTCTCCAGCAGCCCCGCGGAATTGTTCATGGCTTACGGCTCATGAATAACCTAGGCGTTCTTGGTCGTGTTCTGCCCGTCTTTCGAAAAATCGTGGGCCAGATGCAACACGATCTCTTCCATGTCTACACCGTCGATCAACACATCTTGCAGGTGATACGGAATCTTCGACGATTCACCATGGATGAGCACGCCCACGAATTTGCGCTCTGCAGCCGCCTGATGGCGGAATTCCACTGGCCATGGGTCTTGTATATCGCCGCACTTTTCCACGATATTGCGAAAGGCCGTGGTGGCGATCACTCGACGCTTGGCAAAACAGAGGTTAGACGGTTTGCACAGCAGTACGGAATTGATCAAGAAAACCGTCGACTGCTTGAGTTCCTCGTTGAGCATCACCTCACGATGTCTCAGATTGCCCAGAAGCAGGATCTTGCAGATCCCGACACAATTCAACAATTCGCCAATCTTGTGCAGACCCCAAAACGACTCACAGCACTCTACCTACTGACGGTTGCCGACGTCCGCGGTACGAGCCCCAAGGTCTGGAATAACTGGAAGGCACGCCTCTTGGAAGAGCTCTATCACCGGACCTTAAATCGCCTGGCTGACAATCCTTCAAGCACCCGACAGAAGCAGGAAATGCCGCAGGATGCCTTTCATGTCAAGACACAAGAGGCCGAGCGATTACTCCAACTCCATGGTCGTGAACCAGATTCTGCGAAAGATTTCTGGAGGGGCCTTGAGCTCCAATACTTTCTTCGGCATGAACCGAGCGAAATCGCCTGGCATGCCCGGCTTCTCGCAAAACGCGCCGCAGAAATCAACCCGATTGTGATTTCCCGAGTCGCCCCCAATGGGGCCGGTATCCAGGTCGTGGTCTATCAGCCCGATGAGCCCGATCTGTTTGCAAGAATATGCGCCTACTTTGATGGCCAGCACCTCAATGTGCTGGATGCCAAAATTCACACGACGAGCACCGGTTACGCAATGGATACCTTCATCGTTGATCAACGCGAATTCTCCGAGCACCAGCGGGAGATGGTGAGCCTAATTGAGGCCGGCCTCGGCGAGACCTTAACCAACAAGAATCGCCTTCCCACGCCAACCAAAGGCCGAATGTCACGCCAATCCCGCTATTTCCCAATTCCGCCGACGATTGATCTTCAGCCCGATTCAAGGGGGCAGTATCACGTATTAAATGTAACGGCTGCGGACCGCACGGGTCTCTTATATGCAATCGCCAAGACGCTCGCCGAGCATCAGATTCGTTTGCAGACCGCGCGCGTTATGACCCTGGGTGAACGCGCGGAAGATGTGTTTCTAATTCAAGGAGAGGCTCTCGCCGACAATAAGCAACAGATCTTGCTTGAGGCCGATCTCTTAAGGGCGATCGCTGCCTAACCACGCTGAAAACGCACTACCAATTTCTGCATGTCGCTTGGCTAGGGTAACCGAGGCCTGCATATAGCCGAGTTTCGCACCGCAATCGAATCGTCTGCCCTCAAAACGGTAGGCCAGCACCTCTTGCTCGTGAATCAGCCGGGCAATGCCATCGGTGAGTTGAATCTCACCGCCCGCGCCAGGGGCCTGCTGCTCTAAGAGATCAAAGATCCTTGGCGTCAGAAGATAACGGCCAACGACGGCAACATTGGAAGGCGCCTGATCGGGTGCAGGCTTTTCAACGATCGCAGTGATCTGGGCGGTGCGAGAATCTCTAGGTGTTGAGGCCACAATGCCGTATTTGGAGGTGTCCGCTCTGGGAACCTCTTCGACTGCGATCACACTAGCCTGCGTTTTGCGATAGACCTCCACCATCTGTCGCATGATGGGGTTTCCATCTGGCCCTGCATCCATCAGGTCGTCAGCCAACAACACGGCAAAGGGCTCCTCGCCTACAACGGGCCGCGCGCAGAGTACCGCATGGCCAAGACCCAAGGCCTCAGCCTGCCGAATATAGATGCAATTGATGCTCGCCGGTGCAACACGCCGCACGACCTCTAGCAATGCGGTCTTGTTTTTCGCTTCAAGCTCGGCCTCTAATTCATAGGCCTTATCAAAATGATCTTCGATCGCACGCTTAGAGCGGCCGGTGATGAAGATCATATCGGTGATGCCTGCACTTGCCGCCTCTTCAACCGCATATTGAATCAACGGCTTATCGACAACCGGCAGCATCTCTTTGGGGCTTGCCTTTGTGGCGGGCAGAAAGCGTGTTCCAAGGCCTGCGACCGGAAATACAGCTTTGCGAACTGGGGGAGCAGAGTTTGTCATGGCTGGGAGTGTACTGAATGTAGGGGCTTCATGAGTGCTCAGGAACGATAACGCGCGATCAGCGCCATAAACTCGGGCTCGTCCATGATGCGAATGCCGAGTTCTTGCGCCTTTTGCAGCTTACTGCCAGCCGCCTCGCCAGCAATCAGAAGGCCGGTCTTCGCGGAGACCGATCCACTTGCCCTGCCCCCAAGCGCCACGACCCAATCGGAGGCCTCATCTCGCGATAGAGCACCAAGCGACCCGGTCAACACCACCGTAAGCCCGGCCAAGGGCAGTGCCTGCGCCGATGAGACCCCAGCCTGCGGGGCCGGTGCGACTGCCGGACGATCATCAAGACGTGTTATTCGAACCTGGCGCAACAACGTCTCGATAATCTGCGCGTGATCCGGCCGCATAAAAAACTCTCGAATCGACTGGGCCACCACGGGCCCAACATCAGGAGCCTGCATTAAGGTCTCGGCGCTTGCCGAACGAATCGACTCGATGGACTGAAAGTACTGGGCAAGATCGCGAGCCGTGCGCTCACCAACATGCCGAATACCAAGAGCGAACAAGAGACGCGATAGGCTTGCATCACGGGAACGATTAATCTGGTCAACCAGATTCTGTGCAGATTTTTCTGCAAGCCGATCGAGGCCCGAGAGTTGCAATACCGTTAAACCATAGAGATCCGCGACGGTCATGACCAGGCCCTGATCAACCAATTGATCAACGATCTTCTCACCAAGCCCCTCAATATCCATTGCCCGCCGTTGCGCAAAATGCAGAAATGCTTGTTTACGCTGGGCCGAGCAGGTCAATCCTGCGGGGCATCGACTCACCGCCTCCCCAACCTCGCGTACCGCCGGCGTGCCGCAGACCGGGCAATCTGCGGGCATCAGAAAGCGACTTGCGGTGGATGGCCGTAGGGACAGAATGGGTCCGAGAACCTCAGGAATTACATCACCAGCGCGCCTGACCCAGACCGTATCGCCAATCATCAAATCCTTACGCACAATCTCATCATCATTGTGAAGTGTTGCGTTGGTGATCGTGACGCCGCCAACAAACACGGGGGCTAGCCGGGCGACCGG
>DBCQ01000015.1:32754-34304 GCA_002293155.1 Burkholderiales bacterium UBA954
ACCCTGCTTGATTCTGTAACTCAATTGAATCGAGCTTATACACAACCCCATCAATCTCAAATGCAAGCTGATGGCGCTTTTGAAGAACTGATTCATAAAACAAGAGCAGGCCTTCAAGATCAAGCCCACTACGACGCTCGTTACTCACCGGCAATCCCCAGGCATGCAACTGGTCGAGCCACTGCGAATGGGTCTTAATCCGCTCGCGAAAATCAGGGCTAATATCGCCCAAGCCGTAGGCAAAAAACGTTAAGGGGCGCTTTGCGGTGATCGTTGAGTCTAGCTGCCGAAGACTTCCTGCCGCGGCATTTCGTGGGTTAATAAAGACCTTCTCTCCAAGACTCGCCTGGCGTTGGTTTAACGCGGAAAAGTCGGCCTTTGTCATCAAGACCTCGCCACGGACCTCCAGCACGTCGGGTGTGGGCTGGGACTTCTGAACGACAAGTCGTTGGGGAATATTACCGATGGTCAGGATGTTGGGCGTAACGTCCTCCCCGACCGAACCATCCCCCCGAGTGGCCGCCTGCACGAGCCTGCCCTGCTCGTAACGCAGGCTAACCGCGATACCGTCAAACTTTAGCTCCGCATTAAACCTTAATGGAGGGTCTTGCTCGGCGAGCTTTAAGCCCTGGAGAAGCCGCAAAACAAACTGAGCGACATCGTTTGCCTCGAATGCATTATTGAGTGACAACATCGGTACGCGGTGCACAACCTCGCGAAACTCGCGCTTCGGTGAAAAACCCACCTGATCTACGGGCGAGAGGCCGGGTGCAAGCTCTGGATGTTCGGACTCAAGCCGCTGCAGCTCCTTCACCAAGACATCGTATTGTGCATCCGTGATGACTGGAGCATCTTCTTGGTGATAGGCACGCTGATGAAGCGTAATTTCTGCCCGAAGCTTTTCAATACGGCTCTTGACTGCGAGTCCGGCTGACTGGCTCATAGAAACAATCGCTGAGCAACCGTTGAACCTGGGATTATTCCAAGCGCCTCCATCTGCTCAAGTCGAGAGTGAATCTGTGTCGTGATCAACTCAAGATCTCGCGGACCCAAAACGCGACCCGCCTCATCCGTGATCTCGCCTTGTAAGGCGCCCGCAAGCACTTCAGCAGTCTCATGCATCTGCCTAAACGCAACCGCTGGATCACTTGTGCGCGGAACATCCAACAATAAGATTAGGTTATCGCCGCCATCTCCTGGGAATACCGCAAAGCGTTGTTCGTTCAGAGGGCCCATTGCAAATCGCGACTCCCCGCGCATCTCTAAGCCAGCCGCCTGCGCTGCGCTCTGGATTCGGTCCGCGGATAACATCCCACGCACCTTTACGCAGAGACTAAGCTGAGCATCAACGGCCGCACAATGCAGATCAAGTGCGCGTGCCCGAAGGAGGACATCGGACATCGCAGGAATCTCAGCCTGACCGCCGAGCTCTCCTGCTAATTTTGTTAGATGAGACTGCCACTCCGAGTATTCCATCGCATGCAAGGGGCCGCTGCGAGTCGCCAATAAAATACCGACCTGCAATCCGACAATCTCCTCGGTGAGCGGCC
>DBCQ01000061.1:0-40530 GCA_002293155.1 Burkholderiales bacterium UBA954
AGGCCAACTGTGATTGCGCTCAGCATTAGCAGCCCTGCGTTTGGAACAGTGGATTTTCTTGCGGGGTATTGAGACATAAAAATCTCCATAGGTAGGAAGGTTGAGGATGGGGAGCCGGCAAGAGGCCTGCGAGGGATTAGTTTACGTATTTATATGAATTTTGGTCAGGCTAAATCGAATGTCGCCTAAACTATGGGCTATGAGCGAATTCGAAGCCTCGTCCCGGTTTGGCCTTCTGCGCCAGCTAACGGTTGCCGTGATCTGGATTTCCGCGGTTTCTGTTATCGGGCAGAACCTAACCGATCTTGGCCCCTGGTATCAGGCCCTGAAACAGCCCCCCTGGAAGCCCCCCGACTGGGCCTTCGGCCTGATCTGGACATCCGTCTTTGTTTTGATTGTGATTGCCGGGGTGTTGGCCTGGCGCAAGACGCACCACCCTGCCCAGCGGGTTCAGATTGTGGCCTTGTTTGCGATCAACAGCATGCTTCATATGCTGTGGAGCATGCTGTTTTTTACAGTGAAACGGCCGGATTGGGCAATGATTGAACTGGTTTTTCTCTGGCTATCAATCGCCGCAATCATTCTAACGTTCTGGAAAATCTCGCGGCTTGCTGCAACTCTTCTGCTCCCGTATATCGGGTGGGTCACGATTGCCGGGTTTTTAAACTACGCCAATGTTCAGCTTAATGGCCCGTTTTAGCGACCAGCCTTAGCAGCCAGTCTTGTCGGCCAGTCTTCGCGACCCAATGATCTGCTGTGCGAAGCGCACCTCGAACTAGTGGGCCTTCGCGATCCCCAGCAGATGAGCCATGTCTTTGAAGAAGATACGGACGTGTGCCATTGGCTTATTTCGAACTAGTTTTTTGTGCATATAGGATTCGAAGGTGAGGGTCTGGACATCTTTGTCTTCACAGATTTTGACGAACTTCTCTCGGCGTTTGTCGCTGGAATACCAGAAGTATTGAAGTATGCCGAGCACCCAAAATACACGGCCGTGCTCTTTCATGAAACGCTTTCGGGCGATAGATAGCGCTTTTGGATTACCGGTTTTAAAATACTCATCGGCTGCTTCACCCGCAAACCGGCCACCCGCCATCGCATAATAAATTCCTTCACCTGAGGCGGGGGCAACAACGCCAGCTGCATCTCCAGCAAGCACCACATTTCTTCCGTTATCCCAGTACTTGAGGGGTTTGAGGGGAATTGGCGCGCCCTCTCGTCGTAGTGTTTCGGCGTTGGCAAGTCCCGCAGCCTCACGGACAAGTGCAGTTGCATTGCGAAGTGAGAACCCTTTGTCGGCACTCCCCGTGCCGATGCTAGCCGTATTGCCGTGGGGAAAGACCCAGCCGTAGAAATCAGGAGACATTTTCCCGTTGTAATACACATCACACCGGCTTGCCTCATAGTCGGCCGGAGGGTTGCTGGGGGTTTTTACAATCTCGTGGTAAGCGAACACATATTTAGTCTTCTCAGAATCCTTCACATTCTGGCGGGCTACCTCTGATTTCGCTCCGTCAGCACCAATCACGAGTCTCGCGCGAACTTGTGCGGCGAAGGTCTTCGTATCACCTGCCTGGTGACGGCCGTGGAAATGGAGAATGACACTGCCATCTGGAAGATGGTCAAGGCGATCGAACGTGCCGATACGGCGCTCAGCGCCATGTGATTCGGCGCGCTGTCGCAGCCATTCGTCAAACTCACACCGATCAACGAGACCCACAAAGCCATTATCAATTGGAATATCGACTTTGTGATTCGTTGGAGAGATCATTCGAGCCTTGGTTGCATGCGCGACAAGCATGCTGTCTGGAATATGAAAATCTTTCATTGCGCGCGGTGGAATTGCGCCACCGCAGGGCTTAATGCGCCCTGCACGATCAAGCAGTAACACCGAATAACCCTTTTGGGCGAGATCGTCGGCAGCGGTTGCGCCTGCCGGCCCCCCGCCAATGACGGCGACATCATAAAGACCGAGCTGATTCATCTCTTGTTGGTTCATGGTGACTCTCTTTTTGGGTGTTCTGCTTAGTGGTTAGTCGTGGATGGTATGGATACGCAGGGCAAGACGCGCAGCAATGAGAAACAATAGGGCTTCTGCAAAAAAGACGGCGGCATAGGCAACACCCGGGTCTTGAATCAGGGTTCGGGTGAGGTCACTTGCGCTGGCCCCGATTAACCCCCCTGCGCCAAATGCGATGGCCTGAGCAGCCCCCCAGAGCCCAACCCGCGTGCCCTCGCGTTGCTGCCGGCCTTCGCCGGCAAGCCGCATCATGGAGGCGATCGCGGCGATTGAAAACGCGCCATTGGAGACTCCAAGCATGAATACGGTGAGTTTGAGTGGATAGCCCAGACCCACAAAGCCCGAGATGGTGAGACTGAGAAGGGCGATTGACGATGCAATGCAGCCTCCGACGATCCAGGTGCGTAGCGATCCAAACTCTCGACCCCCCAATCGGACACCAAATCGACCGCAGGCAAATGCGACTAGGATCATTCCTGTGAGAACACCAGCATGTTGGAGGCCCGATAGACTCGTCGTCTGGCCTGGAGTGAACTGAAAGACGAGGCCCGCAAAGGGTTCGAGAATAAGGTCTTGCGCCGAGAAGGCCAACATCGACACGAATACGAAGACCGTGAATCGTTTGGCCTCAGGTTCTTGCCAGACCTGTTTGAGCACTTCTTGGAAACCTGGTTTTTTCTCTTGAGTCTCTGACGATGGTAGGGCTTGCGAACTCGTAATCGCGCCTGCTGCACCCTCGAGTTGATATAGCGCTGCGAAGGTAATCGTGAGCGCCGCCAGTGAGATTACGCAGGAGATCAGTAAGAGCCGCTCATGCGAGTAGGGGTCGAGGAGATGGCCTGCAACACTGGCCGTGACTGCCAATCCACTAATCATCATGAGCCATACGATCGTGGCGGCTGCAGCACGCCGATGATCCTCAACTCGTTTTGCGAGTAGCACTAGGACTGAGGTACCGGAAGCACTGACACCGAGACCAATCAGGGAGAATGCCAGCATGGCCAACAGACCACCCCAGAGGACGCTCCACGCCATCAGTGCAGTAGCTGTCGCAGCCATGACACCGCCAAAGGCCAACAAGGTCATTCCACCAAGAATCCAGGGTGTACAGCGGCCCATCATGTCGGAGCCATAGCCCATTCGCGGCCGAATCATTTGTACGGCGTAATGAAGGGCGACCAGAATACCGGGTAGGAGTGCGGGTAGTGCCAGTTCAATGACCATGACCCGATTCAGTGTTGAGGTTGTTAAAACGACCACTGCCCCAAGGCATAACTGCGCAAGGCCGAGCCGGACAATTGCAAACCAGCCGAATGACCGGATTGGCGAGAGTTGATTCAGGCTCGGCAATGTCGCAGCTGAGTTCACAGGGCGCCTCTTAGCGCAAAGGCACTCATCATCATGCCGCAGACAAACATAGGAATACCGAATCCGCTGTAATAGATTGCGCGTTCACTGGGCGCTCTCATAAACCATCTCATGAGGATGAGTTGGCCAATCAACAGTGCAATGACTGCTGCGGCGTAGACAGATGCCTGCCAATAAAACAGAATTCCAATCACCACCACTTGCGGGCAGGCCATCGTCCAGCAGGCGAGTGCTGCGGCCCGGCGTGGGCCGAGTTGAACGGGTAATGATCGGATACCCATCTGCCGATCGCCCGTAATGGATTTGAAATCGTTGAGGGTCATGATGCCGTGCGCGCCGATCCCGTAGAGGATCGCCAAGGACAGAGATTCCATCGAAGGCATCATGCCGCCCACCATCACCGCGGATCCTGTGATCCAGGCCAGACTCTCGTAGCTCAATCCACAGGCGGCGTTGCCGAGCCAGCCGTTCTGTTTGAGTCGAAGCGGGGGCATGCTGTAGGCCCAGGCCAGTACCAGTGCGAGGAGTGTGGCGAGAAACCCCCATTGGCCGAGAGCGGTTGCGATCAGCAGTGAGAGACCCGTCCAAGCGCAGGCGATAAATAGCCCCCAGCGCCCAGGAATCCTTCCGCTTGGGATCGGTCGATTCGGCTCGTTGATCGCATCGACCTCTCGGTCATACCAGTCGTTGACCGCCTGGCTTGTCGCGCAGACCATCGGACCTGTGAGCAGAAGACCCACCAGAATTATTGGAATATTGGTATATAAGTCAGCTCCAGAAGCTATTACACCGCAAGTGAACGCCCACATTGGAGGAAACCAAGTGATCGGCTTAAAAAGCTCGGTGATGGCGGCAAGGTCGGGCGTTACCCGTTGGCTGAGAGACTGACTCATTGGAGCATTTTCGTATTGACATATGCAACCGTCAACTAAAACTTACACTTACAATAGGCCCGTGCGAAGCCCTATTCCAGCTCCCAATCTCTCCAGGCAGGCGCATGCCATCGTCATTGGGAGCGGCTTTGGCGGCCTTGCCGCCGCAATCCGGCTCGGGGCCAAGGGGTATCGGGTAACGGTCTTGGAAAAATTAGACGATATCGGGGGCCGCGCCTACGTTCACCGAAGGGGTGGGTATACCTTTGACGCGGGGCCCACCATCGTGACCGCCCCCTTCTTGCTCGAGGAGCTCTGGACGCTGTGCGGCAAAACCATGTCCAACCACATCACCCTGAAACCACTGGATCCTTTTTATCGGATTCGTTTTGAGGATGGCACCTGCTTCGACTATTCGGGAGATCCCGAGAAAATGCGTCGAGAAGTCGAACGGTTCTGCCCAGACGATGTCGCGGGTTATGAGGCCTTTTTTGAGGCAGCCCAGATGCGTTACCGACTCGGCTTTAAAGAGCTCAGCGCGGTCGCCTTTGACACACTAGGCGATCTAATGGCGGCCCTGCCCTCGATGTTACGCATGCAGGCCTGGCAGAGTATTCACAGCCTTGTCGCCCGGTATATCAAGAACCCCAAATTAAGGATGGTCTTCAGTTTTCATCCCCTATTGATTGGCGGCAATCCGTTTTCGGTGACCTGCGTCTACGCCCTGATTAATTCCCTAGAACGCCAGCATGGTGTGCATTGGGCCATGGGCGGAACAGGCGCCTTGATCCGCGGCTTGGCAGATTTGATTCTGGGCCAGGGTAATGTCATTCGCTGTCAGGCCGAGGTGAAAGAAATTCGTATTGAGAATCGCACCGCTGTTGGTGTCGCCTTGTCGAGCGGTGAGATCATTGATGCAGACATTGTCGTATCGAATGCGGATACCGCTTGGACTTACAAACATCTTATTGCACAAAGACATCGTCGGCATTGGACCGATTCAAAAATCGAACGAATGAAATCATCGATGAGCTTATTCGTTTGGTATTTTGGTACAAAGCAACAGTATCCCGAAGTCCTGCATCATATGATTCTCATGGGCCCGCGCTATCAGCAACTGCTTGCGGATATTTTTAAGCGTCATCACTTGGCTGAGGATTTCAGCCTATATCTCCATCGGCCGAGCGCTTCAGATCCGAGCGTAGCGCCTGCGGGACACGATACGTTCTATGTTCTTTCGCCCGTTCCGCACCTTGGCAGCGGCGTTGACTGGGCCACAAAGGCCGAGCCTTATCGACAGGCGATTGCACGATTCTTGGACGCTGCGATTATGCCGGGGTTTGAGGCGAATATTACGGAGTCGTTTGTAACAACACCAGCCGATTTCCAGAATCGACTGCTGTCTTTTCGTGGTGCGGCATTTGGGCCAGAGCCTACACTGCTGCAGAGTGCCTGGTTTCGCCCCCATAACCGCAGCGAGGATATCGATCGTCTGTTTATGGTCGGCGCTAGTACCCATCCGGGGGCGGGCATACCCGGCGTAATTTCATCTGCAAAGGCACTGGAATCGGTATTGCCCGACCCCGGCGAATTGAACATTCGGCAGACTCCATCCGCACATGCAACTCTCTCCTGAGGTTTTTGCAGCCTGCGAAAGGCTTATGCGAGGAGGATCGCATTCATTTTTTGCAGCCTCAAGGTTTCTACCCAAACGTTTCCGTTTCGCCGCAACAGCAGTCTACGCATTTTGTCGTGTCGCAGATGATGCAGTTGATGAGATGCCTGAAGGAGCCTCGATTGATATTGTGATGGCGTATCTGCACGAACGGCTTGAGGCTATCTACCGACAAGAGCCCTTTGCTATTGATGCAGATATTGCTTTTGCTGCCGTGGTGAACGCCTATTCAATTCCCAAAGAACTCCCCGTTGCATTGCTTGAAGGCTTTCAGTGGGATGCGGGGGGCCGCGGCTACGATACGATTGAATCTCTGCATGAGTATGCAGCCCGCGTCGCGGGAACCGTTGGTGCCATGATGACGTTAATTATGGGTGGGCGTTCAACGCAGACGGTTGCCCGCGCCTGTGAGTTGGGTGTGGCCATGCAGCTGACGAATATCGCCCGCGATGTAGGCGAGGACGCCCGGCGGGGGCGACTCTATCTGCCACTTGCCTGGTGTCGTGAGGCGGGGCTTGACCCCGAAGAGTTTCTTGAAAATCCCCAGCCCTCAGAGGCGGTCATGGTGGTTATCAAACGAGTACTGAAGGTTGCCGAACAGCTCTATGTGCGTGCTGAGACCGGTATCGCAGCGCTGCCAAGAGATTGTCGGGCGGCAATCATGGCTGCACGATTGATCTATGCCGATATTGGCCGCGTTATTCTGGCCCGCGGGTGTAACGCGATTACGCAGCGTGCCGTGGTCTCTGACCAGCGAAAATGGTGGTTAATGGCCCGTGCGATGGGGTCTTATCTCATTGCTCCGCAACGAGATTATCTGTTGACACCCTTATCGGAAATTCAATTCTTAGTCACTGCAGTGCCATCGCCAGAACATGATCCGGCTCGCGTTGACGCGTTCTATCCGGTGGTCGCGATGCTTGAGCGCATCGGTCAGCTCGAAAGAGATCAGCGGGCCAGCTCACCGCGGGCCTGAAGCAGAAACGGCATACGGCCGACCCCAGCCATCTGCCAGACCCATTGAACGAGTTCTATCATCTCGTCTCTGGTGACCCATTGACTGTAGTCTGCAAGACGAAGTGCTTTTTCTGTCAACTCATCCCGTGACAATGTATTGCCTGGGTCGCCCTTGGGTTCGTCGACCCTGCACTGGAGTTCGCGCCCATCAGTGGTGGTGACCGATACCTTGCCAATCCAGCGATTAGGATAGGCTTGGTCAACCTCTGGATCGAGTTGCATGGTGACTTTACGGGAAAATTCCTGTGTCTCTGCGTCATTAAAGTGTTGCTCGAACTCGGTGAGGCCGGCAAATTGATACCGGGCCGCCAGTGCCAAGACCGTTCCCATTGAGAACTTTGACTGATGAACAGACTGTGGATTTGTGACGGGACCCAAGACATCAATCGCGCCCTGATGGACATGGGTTACGACCTTTGCAATATCGGTGACGACGAGATGATGGTCTTGCATGACTCTTAAGAGGGCATCGGTCGCGGGGTGGGTATGGCGACACGAGGCGTGATACTTGAAGGAGGTCTCGGCCGTTGCCCAGCGAAGGCCGAGTCGGTCGGTGAGTCGGGCCGGGTCAGAATCCTTTGATAAGCCAGCCGCCATTCCTTGCTTTCCCTCGAAAATCTGAACTGCACCCGTGAGCCCCGCCTGTGCAAGCATTGCGGCACTGAGGCCGGCAGCAGATGCGTGTGCAGTGTGTAACTGCTTGGAGTCGGCCGCATCCCGAAGAAATTCCCATAATCCGGCGGCCTGCGTTCCGGCAGAACCAAACGCATGGTTCATTGCGCTGGCATCGAGTCTGAGTAGATGGCCAACTGCCGCCGTAGCCGCGAGCGTTCCCGCTGTCCCGGTTGTGTGGAAGACGGTGTAGTGGGATCGGCCGAGGAATTCACCGACTCGAATACCGACTTCATACCCCGCGATACAGGCCGCAAGAAAGTCTTCTCCTGAGGCCCCGATCGATTGGGCCACCGCGAGTGCTGGGGGAAAGACAACCGTTGCGGGATGGAGCACAGAGCTGTTGTGAAGGTCATCTTGCTCGACAACATGGGAGGCTGCCGCATTGGCCATCGCGGCGAGCAAGGGACTATTTCCTGATCGCTCGCCAATCACCTCGCTCGGCCCATTGGGCAGGCCTTGTGATCGACAAAAAGCGGTGATGATTCTTACAGCGCGTGCGTTTCGCCCTGCAATTGCAGAGGCAAGCCAGTCGAGAAATAAATCTTCCGTACGCCGAATAACCGCTGTAGGAATTCTTGAAAATTGGATTTCACTTGCGAATGTCGCAAGTGCGGTCGTGGGACTCTGCATCACTCTAGAACGATCGGGGTAAGCCAAGCACATGCTCAGCGATGTAGGAGTAGATAAGATTCGTTGAGATTGGCGCAACCTGATAAAGGCGAGTCTCACGAAACTTTCGTTCAACATCGTATTCGCAGGCAAAACCAAATCCGCCATGGGTCTGCAGGCAGGTGTTGGCCGCCTCAAAAGAAGCTTTAGCGGCGAGGTACTTGGCCATATTTGCCTGTGGCCCACAGGGCTTGCCGTCATCGAATAAACGACAGGCCTCAAAGCGCATGAGATTGGCGGCCTCGGTTTCGATATAGGCATCCGCAATCGGGAATTGGATCCCTTGGTTTTTTCCAATTGGCCGGTCAAAGACAACGCGTTCATTTGCGTAGCGTCGGGCCTTATCAATTAGCCAGTAGGCATCCCCAATACATTCCGCAGCGATCAGCACACGCTCTGCATTAAGGCCATCTAGGATGTATTTAAACCCCTGGCCCTCCTGGCCGATTAGATTTTCTGCGGGAATTTCAAGATTATCGAAAAACACCTCATTGGTTTCGTGGTTCACCATATTCAGAATTGGCCGCACCGTCATACCTTCTCGAAGGGCGGACTGAATATCCACCATAAAAATCGACATTCCTTCCGATTTTTTAGTGACCTCTGCAAGGGGTGTTGTTCTTGCGAGCAGGATCATGAGGTCGGAGTGTTGAATCCGAGAGATCCAGACTTTCTGTCCGTTCACAATGTAGCGATCCCCCTGCTTGGTCGCAGTGGTTTTGAGTTTTGTAGTGTCGGTTCCGGTGGTGGGCTCAGTGACAGCCATCGATTGCAGGCGCCACTCGCCAGAGGCTATTTTTGGCAGATAGAAGTCTTTTTGTTCTTTAGAGCCATGTCGCAGCAGGGTTCCCATGTTGTACATCTGGCCGTGGCATGAACCCGCATTACCACCCGAGAAATTGATTTCCTCCATGATGACTGAGGCTTCAGCCAACCCCAGCCCGGAGCCACCATATTCGGTGGGAATTAATGCAGCGAGCCAACCCGCCTGGGTAAGGGCGTCTACAAACTTCTCTGGATAGCCTCGCACCTCATCGACCTGCTGCCAGTAAGCAGAACCAAACTGGCCGCATAGGTCGCGGAGTGCTTCACGAAGTTCCTGATACTGATCGGGGGTGGGGATATCATTTTTCATTGTAATTTACTGTCTTACCCAGGAGATGATTGGCGCTTTAGCCGAATTCTCTGCAGCGCATAAATGCTGCCGCCGACCAACAAGCCAATCACATCCGTTGTTGTTTCCGGAACAATGAGGCAGATTGCAGCCGCAAAGAGGATAAACCGAAGCGGCCTTGCGAGTGCCCCGCCAAACCAACCTTCTGTTGAGCCTGCCAGGAACCAGACGCCGATCGCTCCAGTTAAGGTGGCCTGAAAGATCTCCATGGGCGCACCTTTCATGAGTAACACGGGGCTGAAAAAGAACATGAAGGGCACCAAGAACGTTGCAAGCCCCATTTTCAGAGCAGCCCAGGAGGTCTTCCAGGGATCCGCATTACACATCCCGGCCGCCGCAAAGGAGGCCAGTGCAACAGGCGGTGTGATCGCTGAGATAACGGCAAAGTAGAAGATAAACATATGCGCAACGAGCGGCTGGATTCCGATCTTGGATAGGCCGGGAGCAAGAACAGCTGCACCGATTGCATATGCAGCTGTCGTGGGCATACCCATCCCTAGTATTAGGGCAACGAGTGCTGCGAAGATCATTGCGAGCAACTGGCTTGCACCGGCGATACCCAGAATCATTTCTGAGAAGCGCCCGCCGATTCCGGTGAGTGCTACCACGCCAACGATAATCCCTGCGCATCCGCAGACCGCGACGAGCTGAATTGTGTCGCGTGCGGCAAGATTTAAGGCCTCTAGTGTTTTTCTGGTTCCAAAAAGTGCAACCAAGGCAAGTACAACCGCGCCTCCAACGACTAGGCCTGACCAACTCCCTGCAACCCCTTTGAGTAGCTCAGGACCAAAACCAATCATGAGGCTTGCAATCCCACCCATCGCGACCAGGGAGACAATACGCTTGAGAAATTCCCTCGCAAAAGAAATCATTGGCGTGACCCGCTGGCCGGAGCCGTCATCTAGGTCTCCAAATCGGATTGAGAGCCACCCGACGATAAGTGCTGCCAGGATGCCAAGGCCACCGGCACGGAAGGGCGAATAGCCCTCCATGAGCGCCCATACGAGTGCGACGATAGGCGAGAAGAGATAGATCCGCTTAACCATCTCTTTGATTGAGGGCAACTCATCTCGGCGAAGGCCCCGCAGACCGAGTCGTATCGCATGGAGGTCTACATGGATCCAGCAGGCGATATAAAAGAGGAGGGCAGGAATAACAGCGGCCAGTGCAATCTCGGAATAAGGGATTCCCGTAATTTCAGCCATAAGGAAGGCACCGGCGCCCAGAACCGGCGGGGTAATCTGACCGCCTGTCGAGGAGGTCGCTTCGATCGCAGCGGCGGTCGGTTTGTCGTAGCCCACCTTACGCATCATGGGAATCGTGACCATCCCCGAGGCGACCACATTAGCGACCGCAGACCCAGAGATCGATCCGAATAAAACCCCCGATGCAACAGCCGCTTTGGCAGGACCACCTCGGGCCCAGCCAAAGAGTGCGTTACAGAGATCGTTGATGTAATCCCCAACTTTTGAGACCTGGAGAAATGCAGCAAAGCAGACGAATAAAATAATGTAGGACGATGAGACCTGTGTGGTTACTCCGAAAATCCCGTACTCGCTGTAGATATAGGTAAAGAATCGATCAACGGCGAAACCCTTGTGCTGAAGAACACCGGGCATCCAAGGGCCCACAAATGAATAGATAATAAAAATGGCGCAGATAATGGGTAATGCAAGCCCCGACGATCGTCGACCGAATTCAAGCAGCAACAGGGTTCCAACCACCCCGGTGATCACGTCTCCGGTTGTGAACTGGGCGCCGGCCCGAAAGAGCAAACCATCGACCTCGACGGTGATGTAGATGGCGCATGCGATTGATGCGATAACAAGAAGCCAGTCGTACCAAGGAACCCCATCTTTTCGCGCGCCTTGGCTTGCCCGATAAATCATGAAGCCGATTGCACCTCCCCAGCCCACGTGAATCGCCCGAAACATGAGGGGCTCCAGGGAGTAGACATTTAAGACATAGAGGTGAAAGAGGGTAAACGTAATGCAGAGCACCGCGAGCAGGGTGGCATTCCAGCCAATTAAGTCTCGTTTATTGCCCCCGAATTCCTCTTCGGCCATAGGGGGTCTGATGACTTCGTCGTTGGTGGGTTCGCTGGCGCTCATTTTTTAACTCCTTGAGTAACAAAAAACCGCACTGTGCTTGCACCCAGTGCGGCTGATTGTTAAGACACTCTTCTTAAAAGATTTGATTAACCCTTGTACTCAGGCGGCAACAAGTTCTTCGGAATGGTGATTCCCTTTTCCTTGAAGTACCGGACTGCTCCCGGGTGAAACGGCAGGAACCCGTTCTTGTTCCAGTTCTGCAGAACGGTTTCTTTTCCGGCTGCGTGGCCCTTGACCAGCTGAGGGTTATTCTCAAGCACGGCTTTGACGACGGCGTAGACCAGGTCATCAGAGACATCCTTGTGGGCAATTGCAAAGTTAAATAGACCCACGGTTTTCTGGTCGGCGGTCATCTGCTTGTAGGTGCTCTTTGGGATCACCGAGTCAGAGAGTTCAGGCATTGCGGCTTTAATTTTCTTTAACTCATCATCGCTAAATGTGAGGTACCGAACCTTGGTGGTGTTCTCGAGTTCTGAGAAGGCCGCAATTGGCAGACCTGCACAGAAAGGAAACGCATCAATCAGACCGTCTTGGAGGTTGGCGGCCATATCAGAGGCCTGTCCGTTACGCACCGTGACATCAAGACCAATGGCTTTGAACATAAGCGGGAAGTAGGTACCACAGGTGCCCGCACGTGGGCCTACGCCAGCTTTTTTACCAGCAAGCTCTTTGACTGATTTGATATTTGATTTTTCCAGCGTGACAAAATGAAACGGTGTGTCATACATCGGGAAGATTGCCCGAATGTTGTTGAACTTCTGGCCCTTTGTCCACTCGCCTTCGCCCTTCCACGCCTGCAGCGCAACGCCCATGGTGACCATACCGAAATCGGTTTGTTTGGAGTCTGTCAGGATGATGTTCTGGTTGGGCCCCTGGGTCTGCTGAGTGCTGATATTGGTCCCGATCTTTTCATTAACCAGTGAGGCCCAGACCTGCCCATAAACAAAGTAGGTGCCGCCAACAGAGGCCGTGCCGAGCGTTAGATTCGTTGGCCATTTGGGGTTTGCCTTGGCCTGCGCGTAGACGCTGCCGGCTAGGGATAGACCCGCCATCGTGGCAACGGCAAATTTCATCATTTTCGAAAACTTCATAGTGCCCTACCCTCCATTAGTAATGAGGCTAGAACATTAGCATGTGCGCCCTCTGGCGCCATGGGGTAAAACCCCATCGCATCGGTTGTGACGGGGTTTTAAGGCGCGGGGTTTTGTTAGCGCAGAGCTGAAATTGTTGCGGCGCACACTGCGGCTGTTACCTGTTGGGTCGTGGCGATGCCCCCGAGGTCACGGGTATGGAAGCTCGGATTGGCGGTGACGGACTCAATGGCGGCCATCACGGCCCCGGCAGCCCGATGCTCGCCGAGATGTTCGAGTAGCATCACGACCGACCAGAATGTGCCGATTGGATTAGCAAGCCCCTTGCCCATGATGTCAAAGGCAGACCCATGGATCGGCTCAAACATTGAGGGATAGCGGCGCTCAGGGTCGATATTTCCTGTGGGCGCGATGCCAAGGCTTCCCGCAAGTGCTGCGGCCAAATCACTCAGGATATCGGCATGTAAATTCGTAGCGACAATCGTGTCGATTGAGGCGGGGCGATTCACCATGCGGGCGGTGGCAGCATCGACCAGCTCTTTGTCCCAACGGACATCGGGGAAATCTTTTGAGACCTCTAAGGCGATCTCATCCCACATGACCATGGCGTGGCGCTGGGCATTCGATTTTGTAACGACTGTGAGCTGCTTGCGTGGCCGAGATTGTGCGAGCTTGAAGGCAAACCGGATGATGCGCTCAGCACCCACTCGGGTCATGATTGAGACATCGGTCGCGACCTCGATCGGATGGCCCTGATGTGCCCGACCGCCAACGCCGGAGTATTCACCCTCGGAATTCTCACGAACGATGACCCAGTCTAAATCCTGGGGTGCGCATCGTTTTAACGGCGCATCGATGCCTGGCAGAATTCGAGTGGGCCGCACATTGGCATACTGATCAAAACCCTGGCAGATTTTTAATCGTAGGCCCCAGAGGGTAATGTGGTCGGCAATATCGGGGTCACCGGCCGAGCCAAACAAGATCGCATCCGAATGCCGAATCGCCTCAAGGCCATCCTGCGGCATCATCACGCCGTGTTTGCGATAGTAATCGCCCCCCCAGTCAAAGCTTGTGAATTTAAAATCGAACCCAGGCTGAGTCTGGGCCAGCGATTCGAGCAGTTTCTGGCCGGCCGGAACAACTTCTTTGCCGATACCGTCACCGGGAATGCAGGCGATCTGATAGGTGGTCATGAGGGTCTTTCACAAAAAAGATTTATTATAGCGCCCCGATAGGTGCGCAAGTATTAAGGTCTGCGGGGCATGCGCCAAGGCAACATGAGCCGTGTGGAGAGGCGGTCTAATTTTGGAATATTGAGTGTTTCATGCATCGAGAGAATTGATTCTCCAAGCAGCCCTGATTGCAGTACGGACCGGATATAGAAAGGGGTGTCCTCAAGCGTTTGGTTAACCCGTAAGGGCAAGCTGGGCTCACTGCGAATTGAGCGGGCAACCCGCCAGAATGCCTTGGGCAGGGACTGCCGTGGCGGAGCGTCAAAGCTATCGATAGTGCCATCGCGTTTGAAGCGTAACGCGAGGACTTGTTCATGACCCGATTTTTCTCGAATGTCATAGAGAACTGTGACACTTCCATCACGCATATTGGCCCGAGACCAGTCCCATTCGACAAACGTCGCGCTAATCGGCTCTTCTCCTTCATTGGAATCAAGATAGGCGTGGCCCTTCCAAGATAGAGTCGGTCTGTCAAGAGCCACCTCTACCCGTGCACTCGGTGCAATTGGGCCCCAGTGGTGTTGGGCCTCCTGGTCAAGAGCTGTGGTGAAATTAAATAGCTGATTTGGGAAAAGACGAATCGTTCCCCGCACGCGTTGGGCAAACGGCACTGCGATCTCATTAAGATCAATGTCCAGCGATTCGCCTGTCCAGCGAAGCTGGCTCGGGCCAACCTGGAAATGATGCGCATCCCGAGAGATCGACTGGCACCCCCGCTCTGTCATTGTCCATCGGCGGGCGTGAGGGCCATAGAGTGCCACGTTAATTGCGCAATGATTCTCCGGGTTGGTGTTGGGATTACGGGCCCTTGCCCAGTAGTAGTAAGGTGAGAAAACGCTACCGACGAAGGCGATAATTGTTAAGCCATACTGGCCATCATCACTTAGTGCGTCGACGTACCACCAGAGATAACCACCCGGCGGGACTGCTTGATCAAACCGAGGTGTTCCATCAGGGTGGCGGCCGCCAATCGGCCCGAGAGTGCGGCCATCGGCACGCCTGGCCCGGGGTGCACGGAGCCCCCCGCCAGATAGAGCCCCGGTATGGGGCTCTTGGAAGAGTGGCGGGCAAATGCGCTCATCCAGCCGTGAGTTGCATGGCCATAGAGTGCGCCACCCGTTGCTGGAAAGCGTTGATGGAATGCGTTGGGCGTTGTGATCACCGTATTCGAACTGGTGTGATGGATCGATAAACCGCAACGCTCCATAAGAGAGAAACTGGCTTGGGTGCATGCTTGGATCTCCGAGGCATCAAAGAGGTGGCGATCGCCGGTTGCTGGCGCGTTAATTAACACAAGAAGTCGCTCTGCGTGATTGGGGGATTCGATTGCGTGGAGGGAATCGGGGCGGCTTCGGTCCTGAGCGCAGACATAGACCGTGGGGCTTTTCGGCAGCCGATGGCTACGAAAAATATCATCAAATTCAGAGGCGTAATCCTGATTAAAAAATAAATTATGGTGAGTTAATGGAAATCCCTGTGTGGGCGCAACGATTGACAGGGTGAGCGCTGATAGAGATCGTTTATTGAGGTCGTCTATTGGCGGCCCAAATGCCCGAGAGGCAATGGACTGCGATTCAGCGACCTGATGGTGCTCATCATTTTTCTGGGTCGTGTACCCGGAGGGTTGTTGTAGGCGGCGAAATCCGATTGCACCCGAGCGCAGTGCGGCGACATCGCCATTGAAGATAACTGATTGGGCTCGAAGAAGTTCTCCATCGGCAAGGACCGCGCCGCAGGCACGGTCGCCTTCTAACAAGAGGGCCGTGCAATCACAGCCGGTGCGAATCTCGGCGCCGTGTTGTTGGGCGAGGCGGCCGATTGTCTGGCCTAGCGCAGACAGGCCGCCATCAATCATCCACACTCCCTGCCGCTCTACATCGGCGATCAACATTAGTGTTGCTGGCGCTGCAAGTGGCGAAGAGCCGCAGTAGGTGGCATACCGTGAGAACAATTGATGTAGCCGCGGGTCTTTGAAATGACGTGTCAGAGACTGCCAGAGACTCTTAAATAAGCCCAGCTGCCAGAGTACTTTTAGGCCGGGCACGCCAAGATCCTGATGCATGGTTCTTATCGATGGCCGCTCTGAGCGAATATAGGCGGACTCGAGTGCTTTGTAGGCGGATTGCGCCTGTGCACAGAATTTGAGAAACCGATCGGCCTCGGCCTGGCTTGAGAAATCGGCAATTGCCTCTGCGGAGGCGTTACTGTCGGAAAATAAGTCGAGCTGCTCATTCTGACTCCATGCATGGCGCGCCAGAACCGGCGATTGATGGAGTACAAGTTCATCTTCAAGTCGCGTACCCGCTTTTTCAAACAGCGCATCAAAGACCCAACGCATGGTGAACACGGTTGGGCCCGAATCAACACCCAGACCCCCGACATTGACCTGATGCAGTTTTCCGCCAATACGATCCGCCCGCTCAACGACTGTGACGTCGAGCCCAGCAATGGCGAGTTCGAGGGCGCTGACAAGTCCCGCGATCCCCCCCCCAATAATGAGTGTGCGATGCTCCTCTGAGGCGCTACGGTTAGGCAAAAACACGCCCCTTCCAGACCCCTTGTGGGTTAAGGGGCCTAAAGCGCACAAACATAGATTCGGAAAAATACTGGCCCTGATGGGCTGCTTTGATCGCGGTGAGGTGAGCTCCAGAACGCGCGTAGTGATCCATCGCCTGTGAAGACTCCCAGATGGTGAAGGTCGCCTGCCTAAAAAATGGTGCCTCGCCGAGCCCAACCGCCAATAGACAGCCCGACGCACGCTCAAGATCAGCTTCTGCGGGTGGCGATTTTCTCCAAAATGAGATGACCTGACTGGGCCGAATGGATGCTCGAGTGAGCGCGGCAATTGGGCCGGTGTCTGGGGCATCGGTATCGATCGGAATACTGACGCCAGACCAACTTCCCCGACACGAATACGCAGAAAGAATCGCAGAGAAAAACTCCTCTGCGTGGTGCCGATAGGCAGCGATTATCTTGGAATCTGCAATAAATGCTGCGGCCGATGGCGCATTCGCAAATAGGCAGAACAAACCCTGCCGAGTCGCACTTGGTTTTAGGCCGAACCCCCCACCAGCACCACTGCCTAGAATCTTTGCAAACTGAAGGCCGGGAATATTGCGTAAGGCTGCGCGCCCAAGGACAAACCGCAGGAACCCCCAGAGCCGCGAAGAGGGCCGGATGTCGACTAGAACAATGACCGCAACCATCGCTGCAGTGTAGAACAAAACCTTATTTTTTACTGCGGTCGGTTACTTCTCCGATATTGTATCGACGCAGTTTCACATACAGACTCTGACGGGAGAGACCAAGCATTTCAGCGGCCGACGCACGATTGTCGCGCGTAAGACGAAGGGCCGCCTCAATGCAGAGTTTTTCAATCAGGTCTGCGGTTTCGCTGACGATTTCCTGTAAGGGTACCCGGCCGACCAGCTCGACAAGTTGGTCGGCTGTTCGTGGCAGTTGGTTGAGCGTCGGCCGCTCAGTACCAAGGCGTTGGCCGACTTCGCGAACGCTAAATCCAAGACAAGGCATGCCCCCCGATTTTACCGAGACGCCGGAGATCTCGACCTCTAGGTCGGCCCCACTGGTTCCGCGCAGCATTGTGGCAAATAGCCGCACGGCGCCGCGTTGTTGAATATTTGCAATGAGAACACTCAGATCAACATCGGACCGGCCGAGCCAGTCGCTCAACTGACGGGATAGAACCTGCTCTCGCTTGGCGAGATGCACCATCTCAATAAATGCATGATTACAACTCAAGATCTTCCCTGCGGGGTCAGTCACGACAAAGCCATCGGGGGAGTGCTCGAGAACATCCAGCATCACCGAGTATTGTGAGCCGGGAGTATCAATGACCGCTGGGATACGCGACGGTGCTAGTCGAACCAGAAAGAGGGCGCCGCTTTCTTGCCGAAAGAGCGATGCAGATATTGCAACTTCTTCGCCTGCTGCATCACCTGTAATCACGCATGAATCTGCATCACCCGTGGAGCGTACGCGACTTAACAGATCCTCAACGGCGTGGCGCTGGCTTTCTGGGAGCGATTCCCTAAGCCCCCGGCCTACGAGACGCTTTACCGCAGTGCCGAGAATTTTTGATGCGGCCGGGTTTGCCTCAAGAATTCGCTCCTGGTTGGGGTCGACGATGAGCACTGCCTCAGAGGCGAGTTCAAAGAGCAGTCGATAGCGTGTCTCCATATGCCGCATACGAAGATAGTCACGCTCCATGGCCTGATGCGCTTCAACAAGTCGTTGTTGAAGTGAGGCCATGTTGCGAAGATCCCGACCAAACGCAACGATCTGGCCGTTTGTCCCGATCTGAATTGCGGAGCAGAGAATAGGAACATCAGCTCCTTGAGTGGAGGGATAGTTAATATGCCGCCATCGAATGGGCTGGTCGTTGACCGCATCCGCGATTAATTCATCAACCTTGATCGCGCTCTCTGTGGTGACCACTCTGTTCCACTGCTGGCCAATCCAGTTACTCGTTTTATGGAGAGGAAGTTGGTCGTTACTGAGCTTGAGATGAGTGATTGTTCCTTGGGAATCTATACCGATAGCGATATCAGAGGCGGCGGCGATAACATCGAGCGCAATCGTTGGGTCAATGGCGGCCAAGCCCGTTGTCGTGGATTTTTTCGGGCTCATGGGAAACCGACCTCAGCCTTCCGCGCCGGCTGCATCGATACCAGGCGCTCTGCCTCAGCGACTGCGCTCTCAGCGTCGGTCGTAATGGTGTCGGCACCAATCTGATCCGCATACTCGGGATGCTGATGGATTAGCGGGCCACCCGCCATGATGATGAGAGAGGAATTGTTTGAAGATTGACGAAGTTCCGCAACAAATCGCGGTAGGCCTTCGAGCTGCGCGACCGAACCGACTGAGATTCCTGCGATATCAAACCATTCATCTTGGATTGCGTCGACGAGTCGTTCGCGGGTTGCGGTGGGATCTGCCCAGACGATCCAACCGGCCCGCCGAAAGAATTCAGACACCATCAGGATACCGAGAGTGTGTTGAGAGCCCGGAACCGGCATCAACATGATTCGCCTTTGGCTCACGACCGGGACATCCTGATCTTGGCGAAAGTCGGGGCTTAGGTCATACATGAGTTGTTGGATGCGCCAAAGCGCAATCGTCACCTGCGTAAAGTCACAACGGTCATCCACCCAGAGACCGCCGAGTTGGCGTGCGGCTGGGGTGAACAGGTCAAGGTAGATCGATGGCAGCCCGATTCCCCGGCTGCGCACCGAATCGACAAAGTGTCGGCAGACGGCCGCATCGTGCTGCAGCACGATATCAACGAAAGCCTGAACATCCTCCTGGCGGATTGGCTGTGACCTGGCCTCCCTTGATTGCTGTGGGTGCTCGTCCTTATGGGCGGCCATCAGCCTCGGGATTATCTCGGTCTCGATAGCCCTAACGAGCCACTGCATAGCCCCCCCTAATTGCTATTATATTTATTAAGTATCTGATTTTATTCACTATTTTTAATAGTAAGTACTTATTATTTTTTATATAAAAACAGGTTTAAAGGCAGTCTGAGCGGGTCCTGCGGTGGACCTGTCCACAACTCTGAAATCCGGCCCCACGGGACTGCCACGTATATGTCTAGATGAATATCTCAAAACAGCACTGTATGTCAAGGACAATTGATGTCAAATTTAGTTGACAGTTATTAGACGCAGTTCTAGAGTGGTTTGTAGAAAAAAAGAAATTTTGGAGCCCTCTTTTTGACTGATTCGATTGCCCTGTACACCCCAGAAGAGCGTCGCCGTCGCGACCAGACCCCTTGGACACTCGTTCAGGGGATTCTTGCGCCGATTCAATTCCTCGTTTTTGTCGTGAGCACAATTCTGGTTATTCGCTTTTTAATTACCGGAGAAGACGAGTGGATTACTACGGTATCTATCGTGTCCAAGACACTGCTGCTCTATCTCATCATGATCACGGGATGTATCTGGGAAAAGGTGGTCTTCGGACGGTATCTCTTTGCCAAAGCATTTTTCTGGGAAGACGTCTTCAGCATGTTGGTGCTCGCCCTACACACCGCGTATTTACTCGCGCTCACGAATGCCTGGCTCGCGACCCATGCGCTTATGGTTCTCGCGCTCGGGGCGTATCTCGCCTATGTCATTAACGCAGCTCAGTTCTTGCTCAAGCTAAGGGCTGCGCGGCGTCAGCAGGCGCGCGCTGAGATCCGAGGGTCACCTGTAGGGGGTGTTGCCTATGAATAAGACAATTCCACTGCGGGCTCTGCCGTCCGAGATCCCGAACACCGGGGGTTGTAACGATGCACCGGTGCTCCGTGAGCGCGGCCAGCGCGAGGTGTTCTGTGGACTGACAGGAATCATCTGGCTACATCGAAAAATACAGGACGCCTTTTTCTTGGTTGTCGGCTCGCGGACCTGCGCCCATCTCATTCAGTCGGCGGCCGGTGTCATGATCTTTGCAGAGCCACGGTTTGCGACAGCGATTATTGATGATCGAGATCTTGCAGGATTGGCCGATGCGAACGACGAATTAGACCGCGTTGTCGCCCGACTGCTTGAACGACGCCCCGATATTCGAATGCTGTTTCTTGTAGGTTCATGCCCGTCTGAGGTGATCAAGCTGGACCTCTCTCGCGCGGCCCAACGGCTCACTCGGCAGTTTGCGCCGAAGGTTGCGGTATTGAATTACTCCGGCAGTGGAATAGAGACTACGTTCACCCAAGGTGAAGATGCCTGTCTCACAGCGCTGGTGCCGACGCTTCCCGAATCTACAGTGGGGTCGCCGACACAACTGCTGATTGTTGGGACACTAGCCGATGTGGTGGAAGACCAATTCTTGCGGCTATTTAACGAGATGGGTGTTGGACCAGTGGCCTGTTTTCCACCCCGCCGGTCAACGGAGTTGCCCTCGATCGGACCCAATACACGGTTTCTTTTGGCGCAGCCCTTTCTTGGTGAGACCGCGCGTGCCCTTGAGTCGCGCGGGGCTCAGCGGATTGCGGCCCCGTTTCCGCTTGGGGTGGAGGGAACGACGCTATGGCTTCAGGCCGCAGCTGCCTGTTGGGGTGTGGATGCAGATCATTTTGAGAAGACGATTTCCAGTAGCCGTGAGCGGGCGTCACGGGCTCTCTCGCGTCAGCGGGATGCGTTGCAGGGTAAAACAATATTTTTCTTTCCGGATTCTCAGCTCGAGGTTCCGCTTGCCCGATTCCTGTCGCGTGAACTCAAGATGACCGTGGCTGAGGTCGGCTCACCGTATCTCCACAAGCAGCATCTGGCAGAGGAGCTGGCAATGCTGCCGGCCGACACCCTCCTCTCGGAGGGTCAGGATGTTGAGAAACAACTCGACCGATGCCGGCGTGCCAATCCTGATCTTGTGGTGTGTGGATTAGGAATTGCGAACCCGTTAGAACAAGAAGGTATCACCACGAAGTGGTCGATTGAATTGGTATTTAGTCCGATTCAGGGTTTTGATCAGGCGGCCGATCTTGCCGAGTTGTTTAGCCGTCCGATGCGGCGGCGAGCACTTCTGTCGCACTCTCTAGCGCATGATGCGCAGGCGGCATAGAGGAGCAGATGCGATGAAGCTCACACTCTGGACTTACGAAGGCCCACCGCATGTCGGTGCGATGCGGGTCGCAACCGCGATGCGGGATGTCCACTACGTGCTCCACGCGCCGCAGGGTGATACCTATGCAGATTTATTGTTCACGATGATTGAACGGCTCCCAAAGCGGCCGCCCGTAACCTACACCACATTCCAAGCCCGTGATCTCGGAAAAGATACCGCTGAGTTGTTTAAAAATTCCGTGCGCGAGGCCTATGCGCGCTTCCAGCCCAAGGCAATGCTCGTGGGAGCCTCATGCACTGCTGAACTTATCCAAGATGACCCTGCGGGCCTTGCCGCTGCGTTGTCTCTGCCGATTCCCGTGGTTCCACTTGAACTGCCTTCGTATCAGAAAAAAGAAAACTGGGGCGCAGCCGAAACCTTCTATCAAATCGTTCGCGCACTCTGTACGGGCAGAACACCGTCGCGTCGCGCGTCGGTAAGGCCACGCTGTAACTTGTTGGGTGCGACAGCGCTTGGTTTTCGGCATCGTGACGATGTCACTGAAATTACAAGGCTACTGGATCAGATCGGCGTTGATGTGGCGGTCGTTGCACCCCTTCATGCGACGCCTGACGATATCTCTGCGCTGATTGATGCTGATTTTAATGTCTTGCTCTATCCCGAGACAGGTCACAGTGTTGCGAGCTGGCTGGAGCGTCAATTTGGTATGAAGACCACGAGATGCATTCCGATTGGAGTGCGTGGCACCCAAGACTTTATTCGTGAAGTCTGTGATCTGGCAGGGCTCGATCATGCACGGGTTCAGGCCGAAGGCGCGCGCGCAGGCTGGTACGCACGCTCCGTCGATTCCACGTATCTCACGGGTAAACGGGTCTATATCTTTGGTGATGCCACCCACGTCATTGCAGCAGCCAGGGTCGCGGCGCATGAGATGGGCTTTACCGTTGTCGGGCTCGGAACCTACAGCCGTGAGTTTGCCCGAGAGGTTCGAGAGGCTGCCAAATCCTACGGTGTTGAAGCGCTGATCACTGATGATTATCTCGATGTAGAGCAGCAGGTAGCCGAACTCCAGCCCGAGTTGGTCTTGGGCACACAGATGGAGCGTCATATCTCAAAACGGCTGTCCGTGCCCTGCGCAGTTATTTCATCACCTGTTCATGTACAGGATTTTCCGGCCCGCTATTCTCCCCAAATGGGTTTTGAGGGTGCCAATGTATTGTTTGATACCTGGATTCATCCGCTCATGATGGGCCTCGAGGAGCATCTGATTCATATGTTCCGCGATGACTTTGAATTCCACGATGGTGCTGCACCCTCACACCTTGGACATTCGGCGGCCACTCATGGCGCAGACACGATTTCGCCAGCCGTTTCGTCTTCCTCGATTGTTATTTCTAACTGGGCGGCTGAGGCCCAGAGTGAGCTCAACAAGATCCCGTTTTTTGTTCGCGGTAAAGCCCGCCGTAACACCGAGCGTTATGCCCAGGAGCGGGGTGTGCAACTCATTACTGTAGAAACACTTTACGATGCCAAAGCCCACTTTAGTCGCTGATCTTACGCGTGTTCGATTAACGCCAATTCGCGTCACGATTGTGACGATGGATACCCATCTGGCAACGGCCACAGCTCGGGCGACTGCGCGCCTAGTGAAACAGCTGCCAGGCTTATCAATGTCTCTGCATGCGGCCTCTGAGTGGAGTGCAGATGAGAAATCCCTCGCGCGTTGCATTGAAGACATTGCCCGCGCCGATATCGTGATCGCGACGATGTTGTTCATGGAAGATCATTTCCTGCCTATCTTGCCGGCGCTGGAGGCGCGCAGAGAGTCATGCGATGCCATGGTTTGTGCAATGTCGGCGTCTGAGGTCGTTCGTCTTACACGGATCGGTAAATTCGACATGAATAAACCCGCATCTGGGCTGACAGCCTTACTGAAACGGTTGCGGGGCAATAAAGATAAAAAATCGACAGGCGGTGCCGCACAGATGAAGATGCTGAGGCGGGTTCCAAAGTTTCTTCGATTCATCCCGGGTACGGCACAGGACGTCCGCTCATATTTTCTAACCCTGCAGTACTGGCTCGGCGGATCTGAGGAAAACATGTTCAACATGATCCGCTATCTCATTAATAAGTATGCGGCGGGTCCGAGAGAGGTGCTTCGTGGCGCAGATGAGCCTGCGCTGCCCATTGAATACCCTGAGCTTGGCGTCTACCACCCCCGCCTGCCATCGCGGATGGCCGAAGAGGCCCACGAGCTTCCTGTGGTCGTGCCCGCAGCCTCTGCGAAGGGCCGTGTCGGTGTATTACTACTGCGGTCTTATCTGTTATCCGGCAATGCGGGCCATTACGATGGGGTTATCACCGCGCTCGAGGCCCAGGGCCTGCAGGTGATTCCCGCCTTCGCATCGGGCTTGGATGCGCGGCCTGCGGTCGAGAAATTTTTCATTCAGGAGGGTCAGCCGATTGTCGATACGGTGGTCTCATTGTCTGGCTTTTCATTGGTGGGCGGCCCCGCCTACAACGACGCCCGTGCCGCTGAGGAGATTCTGGCGAGGCTTGATGTGCCCTATATTTCGGCGCATCCGCTGGAGTTTCAGTCCCTTAATCAGTGGGGAGATTCCACGCGTGGGCTGCTCCCCGTTGAGAGCACCATCATGGTTGCAATTCCAGAGCTCGATGGTGCGACAACGCCGATGGTCTTTGGGGGACGGGCGGGCAACCCCGGAACAACCTGCAATGGCTGTCACCACCATTGCGAGTTCACGCATAGCCATAATGCACAGGATATGCACACCTGCTCGGAGCGGGCCCACATGCTGGCCTCTCGGGTTGCGAAACTCGTGGCATTACGACGCTCTGAGCGGGCTAGCCGAAAGATTGCGATTGTCATTTTCAACTTCCCCCCAAATGCAGGCAACACTGGAACTGCCGCCTATCTCTCCGTCTTTGAGTCCCTGTATCAGGTGCTCAAATCAATGGGTGAGCAGGGGTATACGGTGGAGATCCCTGAGAGTGTTGATGCACTGCGTGACAGCATTATTCTGGGAAATAAAGACCGGTACGGCACGGATGCGAATGTCCATACCCTGATTGCCGCAGATGACCATGTACGACGCGAGACCTGGCTCTCTGAAATAGAGGCGCAGTGGGGGCCAGCACCGGGTCAACATCTCAGTAATGGCGCCTCTCTGTTCGTCTTGGGCCGCCAGTTCGGTAACGTCGTGGTAACGATACAGCCAGGGATGGGGTATGAGGGTGACCCGATGCGCCTACTGTTTGAGCACGGCTTTGCTCCGACGCATGCGTTTTGCGCGAACTATCGCTATCTGCGCGAGGATTTTCGTGCCGATGCATTTCTGCATTTCGGAACCCATGGTGCCTTGGAGTTTATGCCGGGTAAACAGGCGGGGATGTCGGGCGCCTGCTGGCCCGACCGGCTAATTGCAGATGTTCCAAATTTCTATTTGTATGCATCAAATAATCCATCGGAAGGGGCCATTGCCAAACGCCGTGCGGGCGCAACCTTAATTAGTTATCTGACGCCCCCCGTAGCGCAGGCTGGGTTATATCGTGGGCTTGTCGATCTCAAATCATCAATCGATCGGTTTAGAAAACTCGAACCTCATGCCGATGAACGGATCGAGACTGCGACGGTAATTCAGGCCCAGGCGGCGGAACTTAATCTGGTGGCCGCGGAGCCACTCTGGTCGACCGATCGCTTAGTGGTACAGAGTTTAAGTAGCGTGCGTAAAGCCTCGACGAATGGCGAGAGTGAGGCAGACCTTGCGATTCAAAAGCTTACCGATACCGTACGTGAGATGGAATACACCCTGATCCCGCATGGGCTCCATGTGGTGGGCCTGCCGCTTTCAATAGAAGAACGAATCGACATGTTGACCTCGATGGCCGACGCCACAAGTAGCCTGAGGATATCGCGTGAGAGTGCCCAGTTGGTTATTGATAGTGCGGATGCTGACTGCGTGATGGCGCATCTCTGTGAGGTCCACGATGGGCTCTCGCAAGAAGACGCACGACACCTCGCCGATCAACTGGTGATGGCAAGCACGCTTCTTGAGAAAGACACGGAAGTCGACGGCATCTTGCATGCACTGGATGGTCGTTATATTCGACCTGCGCCTGGCGGCGATCTGCTGCGGTCGCCTGAGGTCTTACCGACTGGACGAAACCTCCACGGATTTGACCCCTTCAAGATTCCGAGTGCATTTGCGGTTCGAGATGGTGCCCTCCAGGCGCAGCGGCTTCTGGATCGCTATCAGGCAGATGGAAACGGATTGCCAGAATCTGTCGCGATGGTGCTGTGGGGAACGGATAACTTAAAAACTGAGGGAAGCCCGATTGCACAAGCCCTCCATCTCATGGGTGCCGAGCCTCGGTTTGATAGCTATAGCCGGGTTGCGGGCGCGAAGTTGATTCCACTTGAGGTTCTCGGGCGTCCCCGCATCGATGTGGTGATCACCTTGTCCGGTATCTTTCGCGATTTGATGCCTCTTCAGATTAAGTTACTCGCGGAAGCAGCCTTCCTAGCGGCCTCTGCAGACGAGCCAAGTGATCAGAACTTTATTCGCAAACATGCATTGGCCTATCAGGCCGAACATGGCTGTGATATTGAAGAGGCGTCTCTGCGAGTCTACGGGAATGCGGAAGGCGCCTACGGGTCAAATGTCAACAGCCTTGTTGAAAACAGCCGGTGGGATGAGGAAGATGAACTTGCCGAGACCTACTCTCGACGCAAAGGGTTTGCGTATGGCCGCAGTGGTCGGCCTGTGAAAAAACCCGCGTTGTTACAGAGCGTGCTGCGGGATGTCGAGTTGACGTATCAGAACCTAGAGTCTGTTGAGCTTGGGGTGACAACGGTTGATAACTATTTCGATACCTTGGGCGGGATCACAGGCGCTGTGAAACGCGCCAAGGGTGGCCGTGTGCCACCCGTTTATATCGGCGATCAGACCAAGGGTGATGGCACTGTGCGGACCTTGTCTGAGCAGGTTGCACTCGAGACACGAACACGGATGCTAAACCCAAAATGGTACGAAGGAATGTTGAAACACGGATACGAGGGTGTTCGTCAGATTGAGGTTCACATCACGAATACGATGGGCTGGTCAGCGACGACTGGTCAGGTTCAGCCTTGGGTTTATCAGCAGCTCACCCAGACCTTTATGTTGGATCCAGAAATGCGTGACCGTCTGGCCAAGCTCAATCCATCCGCCTCGGCAAAGGTCGCAAATCGATTATTAGAAGCATCTGAACGACAGTTTTGGAACCCCGACGCCAAGACTTTGGCGGCCCTACGTCAGGCCGGAGAAGAACTAGAAGATCGCCTAGAAGGCGTCTATGAGGGAGTATCAACATGAATGTCGCAACCGTACCTTTTTCTGAAATCAAACGATCGGGCGGACGGCCTGACGGAGAGGGAAGCGTTCAGGTTCAGCTTGATCCTAATCTCAAAATTGGCAATGCCAAAGTATTTGCAATCTACGGCAAAGGGGGGATCGGCAAGAGTACAACCTCATCGAACCTCTCGGTCGCATTTTCTAAGCTTGGCAAACGGGTCCTGCAGATTGGCTGCGATCCAAAACATGATTCGACCTTTACGCTCACTAAGAAACTGATGCCCACGGTGATCGATGTGTTGGAGTCGGTAGATTTTCACTCTGAAGAACTGCGGATGGAGGACTTCGTATTCGAGGGCTACAACGGGGTGATGTGCGTCGAGGCCGGTGGGCCACCAGCAGGAACCGGGTGTGGGGGTTATGTTGTGGGGCAGACGGTCAAACTCTTAAAAGAGCATCACCTCCTAGAGGACACGGATGTCGTCATCTTCGACGTTCTGGGAGATGTCGTCTGTGGTGGGTTTGCAGCACCTCTGCAGCACGCCGATCGTGCATTAATCGTGACCGCTAATGATTTTGATTCGATTTTTGCGATGAACCGGATCGTGCAGGCTATTGGTGCGAAATCAAAAAACTACAACGTGCGCCTTGGAGGCGTGATCGCCAATCGAAGTGCGGCCACCGATCAGATTGATAAATTCAATGACCAGATCGGCCTGAAGACGATGGCCCATTTTCCTGATCTGGATGTGATTCGTCGAAGTCGTTTGAAAAAATCAACACTCTTCGAGATGGAAGACTCCCCTGAGCTTAAAGCGGTTCAGGAGGAGTATATGCGGCTCGCGGCAAAGCTCTGGGCTGGCGTCGATCCGCTCAGCGCCGAGCCCATGAAGGACCGGGATATTTTTGATCTCCTGGGGTTTGATTAAGGTCTGATCGGATTGATTCGGAAGCTCTCATGAACGAACTCAGCGAACTCCGCTATCTGCAGCAACGCGATCGAATCGAAACCTATTTCGATCGAACAGCGGCCCAGACCTGGGCGCGCCTAACCTCGACGGCCCCTGTTAGCGGTATCCGTGCGACCGTTCGGGCTGGCCGAGACCAGATGCGTCAGACCCTGCTGGATTGGTTGCCGAGAGATCTAACAGGGAAGCGGGTGCTCGATGCAGGCTGCGGAACGGGCGCCTTGTCGGTGGAGCTTGCCAAGCGCGGAGCCCAGGTGCTTGCGATTGACCTGTCTCCCACATTGGTGGCGCTCGCCCGGGAGCGGGCCGTGGGCCAACATCGCCAGGGAACAATCGATTTCCGTGCCGGCGATATGTTTGATTCTCAGCTCGGTGAGTTTGATGTCGTAGTGGCGATGGATTCACTGATCCATTACCAGCCGCGCGAGGTCGTACGAATCTTGAGTGGCTTTGCGGCGCGCTCCCATCAGTCCATTTTATTTACATTTCCGCCGAAGAATTTATTTCTCTCTGCGATGATGACTGCGGGTAGGCTATTTCCGCGTAAGGATCGTGCGCCATTTATTGTGCCGATGGCCTATTCCAAACTCTGTCAGATGATTCAAAAGACCAATAGCCTCTCCGATTTTCAGGTGGATAAAACCGAGAAGATTTCAAGCGGCTTTTACACATCACAGGCGATCGCCTTGGTGAGGTCGGTATGAGGAGCCCGTCTAGAAAACCCTCCTGGCGCAGGTGGACGCAGGTGAGCCCGCGGCTACTGCCCTTTGCAGATATCGCGACAAAAGACCTTCCAATGCATCGCCTGTTTCAATTGTCATTATTTCAAGTATCGGTGGGTATGGCGACTGCGTTACTGATTGGAACACTCAATCGCGTCATGATTGTTGAGTTGGGTGTTGGCGCATGGTTAGTGTCGCTGATGGTTGCAATTCCGCTGTTATTCGCACCATTTCGTGCCCTCGTTGGTTTTAAGTCGGACACACACCGCTCGGTGCTTGGCTGGCGACGGGTGCCGTACATCTGGCTGGGCACGATTTTTCAGTTCAGTGGCCTCTGCGTCATGCCCTTTGCCCTCATTCTGCTCTCCGGGGATAGTCACTGGCCATACTGGGTTGCCCTCCTGGCAACGGGTTTCGCATTTCTGATGGTCGGTATCGGGCTGCAGACCACTCAGACTGCGGGCCTCGCCTTGGCCACCGATATTGCCCCGAAGGCGTCCCGCCCACAGGTTGTGGCGATGATGTACACGATGCTCTTGTTAGGAATGGTGGCGAGCGGCCTCGTATTTAGTGTTCTTCTCAGTGAGTTTAGCCAGATCACGCTCATAAAAGTCATACAGGGCGCCGCCGGGTTTAGTGTGCTGCTTAATGTGATTGCCTTGTGGAAGCAAGAAGCGCGGCAGCCCCAACGGACGTCGGCTGCAATCCCGCGGCCCAGCTTTCGAAAGACTTGGCAGGACTTCTCAGGCCAACGACAGACCGTACGTTTTTTTGTTGCTTTAGGCCTCGGGACTGCTGCGTTTAGCATGCAGGACGTCATCTTGGAGCCTTACGGTGGGGAAATTCTTGGGCTCTCTGTGTCCGCAACAACCCTATTGACCGCAATGATGGCCACGGGTGCGTTATCTGCCTTTCTCTTGTCTGCCGCATGGCTTAGTCGGGGTATGAATCCCTATCGGCTTTCGGCGATGGGCGCACTTGTTGGACTGGTTGCATTCTCATGCGTGATCTTTTCGGAGCCACTGCAGTCACCAAATTTATTCCGGACAGGTGCAACCTTGATTGGTTTTGGAAGTGGGCTTTTCTCTGTGGGTACGCTCACAGCAGCCATGAATATGCAGGCAGCATCTTCACCTGAGGACTGCTTCGGTACCAGCGGATTGATTCTCGGAGCCTGGGGCGCGGTCTATGCAACGGCCACCGGTGTGTCAATGGCCCTCGGGGGCGCAATTCGTGATGCGGTGTCAACGCTTGCGGTTCAAGGTGATATCGGGCTGGCGTTGCTCAATCCCGCAACGGGCTATAGCTTTGTGTATCACCTTGAAGTGTATTTGTTGCTCGCCACTCTCGTGGCGATCGGCCCATTGGTTCGGGTGTCGCCACGCTCGGAGCAGGCTCAACCCCAACCCGTTTCGAAGTTTGGTCTTGCCGAATTCCCCGGCTGACCAACCATTAAAGGAGAATGACTATGGGAACAGGTGCAATTACAGCGTACATTGATGTTGCGCAGATCGTGCTCTACATCTTTTGGATTTTCTTTTTTGGATTAGTCGTCTATCTGGTGCAGGAGGGAAAACGCGAAGGCTTCCCCCTGGAGAGTGATCGTAAGGATTATGCGGTTATCGAGGGATGGCCACGTGTTCCTGCTCCCAAGACATTTCGAATGGCCGACGGATCCGAATTTACTGCGCCCCATAGTCGTGATCAGGCGGCACCTGCTTTGGCGGCCCGTCGTGTCGGCAACTATCCCGGCTCGCCCATCGAGCCAACCGGCAATCCGATGGTTGATGGAATTGGACCTGCTGCATGGACGGCGCGGTCTGACCATGCTGATCTAATGCTCGACGGCTCTGTCAAGATTCAGCCTCTGCGGAGTGCAAGCGGCTACAGCGTCTCCATCAATGATGTGAATCCGATTGGTCTGGACTGTATTGGTCACGATGATGTCAGTGCCGGGAAGGTGGTTGATCTCTGGGTGGATCAGGCAGAGATGCTCTTCCGTTACATCGAGGTTGAGCTCCATCAAGGCAAGCGCATTCTCGTACCAATGCCGTTTGCCCGAGTGACGAAACACCATGTCAAAGTCCACGCGATTTTAGGAAGCCAGTTTGCAGAGGTGCCAACGACTAAACGCTCGGATCAGGTGACCTTACTCGAGGAAGACAAGATCGCCGGATATTTCGGTGGCGGTCGGCTCTATGCGACGCCTGATCGCCAAGAGCCACTCCTATGAGGCCACCCCTTAGCCACCATCACGGGCACGAACACGAGCACGAGTTTGAGCCCCAGTTGGGGTTGCCGGAGAAGCTCCCTGCCACCGAGAAAATTCTCTGGCAGGGCGCACCGAACTGGCTTGCGATGGCAAGGTATACCTTTCATGTTCGAAAGCTGTCCTTTTATTTCGCAGCAATTATTCTGATTCGTGTTTTTGTCGTGATGACCGAACCCGGTCTTGTGAATCCAGGTATGACCGCGCTTATCTCTGCGCTCTGGCTCGGATTGCTTGCCTTTGTCGCGATTCTAATTCTTACATTCGTAGCCTATCTCTCGGCAAAGACAACGGTGTACACCATTACCAACCGTCGTATCGTGATGCGTGTGGGGATTGTGTTGACGGTGACATTTAATCTGCCATTTAAGCGGATTGCCGCGGCTAATCTGCGCGCGCTTTCGGGTGGCCGAGGGGATATCTGTGTGTCGCTGATGGAGTCCGACAAGATTGCATACGCACATCTCTGGCCACATGCACGGCCTTGGCGGTTTGCGAAGCCAGAACCAATGCTGCGCTGTCTGACGAATGCCCAGACGGTTGCGGCCCTCCTGACCGAGGCCTGGTCAGCCGTTGTCTCGGGTGGATCGGTTAATCCTCAGCCTACTCAGGCGGTTAGGCCCCTCGAGGCACATCGCCAGCAGATGTCTGTCCCCGCTGAGTCTGTCGAGCAGGGCTATCCCAGGGGTATGCAGGCCTCATGAATCTCCTCGCTATCGCGCCCATGCATCGGCTGCCGCTCATGGTGGGTCTCGCCCTATGCGGATTGGTCGGCGTTATCGCGATGGTTCGCAGCTCCGGGGCCTCCATCCGCCAGCCTGATGCACCAACTGTCGCGATGCGTGAACTGGTTTTCCAGGACCGCCCCGATGGCAGCGTAGCAGTGGTCGATCACCAGACCGGCCGCCAGATTGATGCGATTACCGGGGAAGCCGGTTTTGCACGCGGTGCACTCAGGGGATTTGCGCGCGACCGACGGGCGCGGGGAATTGGGCCAGATGCCCCCCTGCAGTTACTCGCTCGGGCGGATGGCCGACTCACGCTTTTTGACCCTGCAACAGCGCGAATAGTAGATCTTGAATCCTTTGGCCCGAAGAATGCCGCAGTCTTTGGACAGATGCTTGGGAAGAATTGAGATGCGGACGACAACACCCTGTACGGTCGAGATTGCCCATACATCACACGACTTTTATGCCCATGTCGAACTCGAGGACAACTCGATTCGGCCCGGTGATCAGGTCTTAGTGCACCACGCACCAACAGAGATTCGCTATGGGCAACATATCAAGGTTGACCGAGAAGCCACGATCTCTCGGGCGAACTGGTGGTCACGCTTTTGGACAAAATTTATCGCGAGATTTGAGTTGACGACACTCTACGAGGTGAGTTTCTCGCCAACACGATTTACAAAATCAACGCGTTATCCAAGGCCGCAGGCGAAGCGGTCTATTTCTATAGGGGAGAGAGTATGAATACGATTGCACAGCCATACCCGACAATGGGGGTTCAGACGAATGAGGCCACCGAGCGCGCCCTTGAGAACACGATTCTTAATCCCCGGTTCTACACGACAGATTTTGATGCAATTGATCGCACAGAGATCAGTCATATGCGAGGCCAGTGGGATACGCTGATGGCGGAGTTTGCGGCCGATAGAAATAAAGATCATTTTCAGCGCCCCGCGGAGAGTATGAATCAGGATTACTCCCACCTGCCTGATGGCCTCTATCAAGAGTTTGTGGATTTCTTGATTAGTTCGGTCACCTCAGAGTTCTCAGGCTGTGTCTTGTACGCCGAGATTAAACGTCGAATCAAAAATGAGGACATGCGTAACCTCTTTGGTTACATGGCCCGGGATGAGAGTCGTCATGCTGGGTTTATCAATCAATGGCTTAAAGATTTCGGAATTGGCGTTGATCTGGGGTTCTTGGCCAAGACCAAGAAGTACACCTATTTCCGGCCAAAGTTTATTTATTACGCGACCTATCTCTCAGAAAAAATTGGCTATGCTCGGTACATCACAATCTACCGGCAGATCGAGAAACGTCCTGAATTTAAATTCCACCCGATTTTTGGTTGGTTTCAGGAGTGGTGTAACGATGAGTTTCGACATGGCGAGGCGTTTGCCCTTCTGATGCGTGCCGATCCAAAACTTCTTAAGGGCGTTAACCTGCTGTGGATTCGGTTTTTTCAGCTGGCGGTATACGCCACAATGTATATCCGCGATCACGCCCGCCCAGAGTTTCATAAGGCGCTCGGTATTGATCCGACAGATTATGACTTCCAGGTCTTCCGAACAACGACCGAGATCTCTAAGCAGGTGTTTCCCGTCACGTTAAATCTCGACGATCCGAGGCTTCACGCGGGCTTTAAACGGCTATTAGAAATCTCAGATCGGGTAGCGCAGGCGCGCACAGAGGGCGGAATTCTGGGCCTCTTGAAGCGCGGCTGGTATGGGCTACAGGCGGTCACGGTCTTTGGTCGTCTCTACATGCTGCCAACAAACTCCCACACCTTACCCGATGATGTCCGGCTTGCACCAACGTGGTAATTGCAATTTTCTATACGGTTTTCGTTTGGTGGTTTAGTACGGGCGCCATTCTGTATCTGAATGGGCTGCCGCGACACACGTTTAAGTGGACGATGTCGGGGGCTACCCTCTTGTTGATTGCGGCCTTAATGGCCTTGCATGCGACGAGTCAGATCAGCACGGTCTGGGCGGCCTATTGCGCATTTACCTGCGCCGTTCTGGTCTGGGCCTGGCAGGAAATCGGGTTCTTGCTTGGGCTCGTGACCGGGTCACGCAAGACTGAGTGTCCAGCTGGGGCGCGCGGTTGGAAGAAATTTGGATTTGCGGCAGAGACAGTGCTCTATCACGAGCTTGCGCTAATTGGGCTTGGTGCCGCCGTCTGGTGGGTTACCCAAGGGGGGGTCAACCAGATTGGGTTCTGGACTTACCTCGTCCTCTGGGCCATGCGACAGAGTGCTAAGTTAAACGTCTATTTTGGCGTTCGCAATCTAAATGAGGGCTTCCTGCCTGCTCACCTAAAGTATTTACAGACCTACTTTAAGCGACGGGCGATGAATCTGTTTCTTCCGGTCTCTGTGGTTGTCGCGCTTGTCATTGCGGTCCCACTCTGGCAGGCCGTCGGAATTGCTGAAATCGGAAGTGCTCAGGCCATTGGCCTCACATTAGTGGCGACCTTACTGTCGCTTGCTATTTTGGAACATTTCTTTCTGGTTATTCCCTTGCCGTTCGAAGCCCTATGGAAGTGGGGGCTGCGGTCGCGCACCGTCGGTTGAAGTCCCTCCTCGAACTCGTCGAGCACGCCACGAGAACTTTTGGCGACCGACCCGCTTACCGCTCTTTTCACACCACGCTGTCGTTTCGGGATCTTGGCGGGCAATCCGCCCAACTGGGACAGTGGCTCGTTCGTCAGCGTTTCCCTCAGGGGTCCCGCATCGGGGTGATGCTTCCTAATATTCTTCAAAACCCGATTGCGATCGCTGCGGTTTTAAGGGCCGGGTATATCGTGGTCAATATCAATCCACTCTATACGCCGCGTGAATTGGCCCAGCAGATGAACGACAGCGGTGCAGTGGCATTAATCGCATTGGAGAATTTCGCGCACACGATACAGAAAGCGGAACTCACGTTTGGGCTTTCCGCCCTTCAGTGCGTGGTGCTGACCGAGCTCGGTGATAGCCTGGGTTGGCGCGGCCGCCTTATTAATCTTCTTGTAAGGTGGGTCAAGCGGATGGTCCCCCAGTGGCAATTTCCAAGCCAGTGGCATGTCATGCGGTGGCCGGAGATTGTCCGGACGATTGCCGTCGCGACACCCGAATTACCACTTGTTGATGAACAGAATCAGCCAATCATAAGGACTCGAGAGAGCATCGGATTTCTGCAATATACGGGAGGTACAACCGGGGTCGCAAAGGGTGCGATCCTCACCCACGGGAATATCCTCTCTAATCTTGACCAATGTGCGGATTGGCTAGAACCCGAGGCGCTCGAGCGTGAATTAACGCAGCAGAGTGGCAGCCCCCGTAGCCTCACGATGGTCTGCGCATTGCCGCTTTATCATATCTTCTCGCTGACGGCCTGCATGATGCTTGGATTGAAATCCGGATTTAAGAATTTACTTCTGGTTAATCCAAGAGATCTGAAATCGGTGATTTCTGCTTTATCTAAAGAGCCGGTTCATCTGTTTCCGGGGGTCAACACCTTGTTTAATGCCCTCTTGAATCATCCGAGGTTTGACGAGATGAATTTCTCTGAACTTAAAATCTCCGTGGGGGGTGGTATGGCCGTGTCCGCCTCGGTTGCGACACGCTGGCGGCAGCGAACCCAGTCGGTCTTACTTGAGGGCTATGGGCTATCGGAGACAAGTCCTGTGGTCGCAGCGACACCGCGAACTCTGTCGACCTTCACCGGGTCGGTGGGCTTACCGATGCCCGGAACGCAGATCGAACTCCGGGAGGGTGAGATTGTCGTGAAGGGCCCGCAGGTCATGCAGGGGTACTGGAATGCACCCGAGGAGACGCGGGCTGCGTTTACGGCGGACGGCTTTTTTAAGACAGGCGATATTGGCGCCTGGGATTGCGACGGCTATCTGCATATCGTTGATCGCAAGAAAGACATGATTCTCGTCAGTGGGTTCAATGTCTACCCCAACGAGATTGAGCAGGTTGTCTGTGACCATCCCGATGTCAGCGAGTGCGCGGCGGTCGGCGTACCTGATGCGGTAACGGGCGAGGCCGTTAGGATTTTTGTCGTGAAAAAATCTACCCATCTGACTGCGGAGGACTTAATGGCCCACTGTTCAGCCTACCTCACCAACTACAAGCGGCCTCAATCAATCCATTTCATAGAGAGCCTACCCAAGACGGCCGTGGGTAAGATTCTGCGGCGTGATCTCAGAGCTCTCGTTACTGAACTATCAACAGGGAAATGATTCGCCGCGTTTAGGCCGTATGGGTCTGGCCCAACCGAGTTCACTCACCAGTACGGATGAGAGGTTTTCTGAGGCAGTATCCTCGCCATGGGTAATAAACACCTTCTCGGGTGGCTCGGCGAACCCCTGGCACCACCATAGAAGATCTGCCTGATCGGCGTGTGCCGATAGGCCGCCAAGTGTATGAACGGAGGCTTTTACGGTGACTTCGGCCCCCAAGAGTCGGAGCGTCTTCGCACCATCGACCAACAAGCGGCCGCGGGTTCCAGCAGCCTGAAACCCGGTGATGACAATCGCAGATTGCTCGCGTGGACAATTCCAGAATAGGTGATGGAGGATTCGGCCTGCCTCACACATACCGCTTGCGGACAAGATGATCGCGCCCCCTTTGATCTGGTTGAGTGCCTTGGATTCATTCACATCTTTTGTGAAATGAACTCGTGCAGCCTGAGGATGCGCCTTCGCCCAGGCAGCGAGGGCTTGCGTCTGGGCATCGAGCAGAGAAAGGTGCCGATCGGTGACCTCGGAGGCGGCCGTTGCCATGGGGGAATCGACAAAAATCGAGAGAAATGGGAGTCGTTTCTGACGAACCAGATTAAGCAAGATTGCAATAATCTCCTGGGTTCTACCGACCGCGAACGCCGGCATGATCACATTGCCACCTTGCTTGAGGGTTCGCGACACAATTTCAACAAGTTCATCTTCTGTGCTCTGGAGTGAACGATGCAGACGGTTACCATAGGTTGATTCGAGTACGAGTACATCGGCCTGGTGAACACGATCAGGGTCGTTCATTAAGGGCCGATTGCGGGTCCCGAGATCGCCCGAGAACACGATGCGTTTTGTCGGTTGGTGGGCCGATCGGCCATCGTGTACAACATCAATTACTGCGGTTGCAGACCCAAGAATATGGCCTGCGTCAACGAATTCAAGTGAAACACCTTCAAGGATAGGCGTTCTCTGATGGTAGGCAATGGGACGGCACTGCGCTAGGCATTGCGTTACGTCGTCAAGGCTATAGAGGGGTTGAGGTAGATCTCCGCGCCATTGGTTCTTTGCCTGACGCCGTTCGGCCCGTTCCCGCTCGAACGCCTGGATGTGGGCGCTATCGGCAAGTAATACTTTCAATAAATCAAGGGTCGCCAGGGTGCAGTAAATTGGCCCATGAAATCCCTGTGCACAGAGTCTTGGTAATAGTCCACTGTGGTCGATATGGGCGTGGGTGAGAATAACGCACTCGAGCGTATCCGCGTGCTCACTGGAGGGCTCGAAGTTCTTCTGATGCGCGTCGCGGCCGCCCTGAAACATACCCCAGTCGACCGCGAATCGCCGGTCTTTCTGACCGATCCGGTACTCGATGATGGATCGCGAGCCTGTGACCTCCCCTGCAGCGCCCTCAAAGCAGAGTCGCATTACTTCTGCGGTCTAGCGACAGAGAGTACGACCGCCTCGCCTTCAAGGACACGCTTATCATTGACCGAGCAGACGGTTTCGAGGCGGACGCGGTTTTTTTCTTTAATGATTTCAGTCACGGTAACCGTTGCGGTGATGGTCTCACCCGGATGTACAGGCGCTAGAAACTTCATGCTCTGGCTTAGAAAAATCGTACCCGGCCCGGGCAGTCGATTGGCCAAAACCGATGAAATCAGGCTGCCCGTGAGCATGCCATGAACAATTCGAGTGCCGAACCGTGTTGTTTTTGCATACTCCTCATCAAGATGAATTGCATTGGTATCCATGGATACCGCAGAAAATAAAATGATGTCGGTTTCAGTAATGGTTTTTGATAGAGCAGCATTCTGGCCAACAAATAATTCATCGGTGTAAAACGCAGGGCGCAAAGCAGCCATGAAACCTCTCCCGTGGTGTGAAATGCATTATAGAATCTCCATGTATTCTAACGTTGGTTGCCTAGCTTTCGCTTGAGAACGCCAGAAATGAAAGAACTTACAGAACGATTTTTTGTGGCTCAATTCGGCTCGGAGTTACCCATCTGGGCGAAGTCTGCAGTCGCTATGGCCAATATCCTGGTGATCCTCGCGATTGCATGGGTGTTCATGAGTTTCTCCTCCAGGCTTTTGCGGGCCCTGAATCGTCGAGTGGTGAGCCAACAGCCTGACCAGGAAGAGCGTAAGCGTCTTGATACCTTGATCCGGGTGGTTCGATATATCGCATCTGTAGTGATTGGTGCGATTACGATCATGCTGGTGCTCTCTGAAATGGGCATCTCAATTGCGCCAATCCTCGCAACGGCAGGTGTCGCGGGTCTCGCGGTGGGTTTTGGCGCTCAGAGCCTCGTTAAAGATTATTTCACCGGTTTTGTAATGCTGCTCGAAAACCAGATTCGCTTGGGTGATGCGGTGGAGGTAGGGGGCAAGACGGGCATTGTTGAGGAGGTCACACTTCGTTATGTTCGACTGCGTGATCTAGAGGGCGCTGTTCACTATGTTCCGAATGGGGTCATCGCGACTGTGACGAATCGAAGCCGAGAGTTTGCATTCGCACTCGTTGACATCGCGGTCTCCTACGGCGAGCGTCTAGACCGCGCAGAGTCGGTGATACGGCGTGTTGGTACTGAGATGCGGGGCAGTGAGGCCTTTGCGAGCAGAATCCTCGATGACCTCGAAATTATGGGGGTCGAGCAGTGGGCAGATGCGGCGGTGATGGTCCGTTGCCGATTTAAAGTCGCAGGCTCGGAGCAGGGGCCTATCCGCAGGGAGTTTCTCAGGCGACTGAAAAACGCTTTTGATCAAGAAGGTATTGAGATTCCCTTTCCAAGTCGTGCTGTCTCTGCAAAAAACTCATCTTGATGCGGAATCAAGAAATGCAAGGGCACTCATCAGGAGTGTTCCAATGCTGAGTGCGAGCACTAGACTATTTTTCTTCAGCATCATGATTGCAAGTGCAGTACCTGTGGCGACGAGCCGGTAACTCAAGGGCATCTGGGCGAGAATTCCTACAGGCAGCACGATAATACGAATAACAAGCGAGGCCACCATCGCATAGGTCACACAGGTGATCCAGCGAAACCATGGGCTTTCTTGGGTTAGTTTTCCTGACAACAATACGCCAAGACCCCTCCAGCTGTAGGTTCCTAGCGCTGTAATGAGCAGAATCATCCAGGCCCAGAACACGGAGTTTTTCGGAATCGAGAAAAGAGCTTCCATCAAAGGCTAGGAATTTCGCTTTAGGCTCAAGTCGATGAGAAATGCAGCACTTCCGCCCACTAGGCCGCAGATCAAAATACTCCAACTCGGAGAGACTGAATAGACAATTGGTCCAGATATTCCACCGATGAGAAGGGCGAGACGGTTCACCTGGGCTTTTACTTCAGTAAAGCTGAGTAAGAAAAATAATGGATTGAGCATCACAAGACCAATCGTGATAGGTGTCGGCACGTGGCCGGCCAGCAGGTAGCCAATCATGGTGCCAGGTAGCCCAGAGCTCCAGCAGACGAGACCAAAGCCCGTGAAATAGGCATTACGCCGCTCCGGCGAAATTTTTCCAAAATCTCGCATCATCACGGCCCAGCTCGTCATCGAAATAAAGTGCGCAGTGGCGTAGAGCGAGCGACTCCGGTCTTCTTTTGGAATCTGGGGAACCAGCGTGAGGGTCATGGGAAGAAATCGTGCGCCGGTCAGGATTGCCGCGACTGCAATAGCGAACCCCGAAGCCCCAAGGGCGATCATCTCTACAAAGACGACTTGCCCCGGCAGCGCATACATAAAAATGCTGGTGGCGGTGGTCACGCCAAGCGAGAGGCCACTGGCGTGCCCGAGGGCGCCAAAGCCGATCATTCCTGCGAGCAGCACCGCAACGGGAACCCCGAAAGCGTCGCGACAACCTGCGATAAAGGCATCTCGGTTGCTCTGGGCCAGCGCGATAGACATGTTGCTATTGTAGGGCTTGCGGCGTGATGCCTGATAATCGAGCCTATGACACTTTTTTCCCAACTCTATTCGCGGGTTATGCAATGGTCGCGCCACCCGAGGGCTCCTTGGTTTCTTGGCGGTATGAGTTTTGCCGAATCCTCTTTTTTCCCGATTCCCCCCGATGTTATGCTGGCGCCAATGTGCCTTGCAAAGCCCCAACGCGCATGGTGGTTTGCAACGATTACTACGGTGACGTCGGTAGCGGGCGGGTTATTCGGTTATTGGATAGGCGCCTACTTTTTTGATCTGATTCGACCCTGGTTGGAAGCGTCTCGATATTGGCCTGCGTTTGAGCTCGCCCAGGCCTGGTTTGTTGAGTGGGGATTTTGGGCGGTTTTTGTTGCGGGCTTTTCGCCCATACCCTATAAGGCATTTACGATCGCGGCTGGGGTTCTGGGGATGCCCCTCATCCCATTTACGATCGCGTCCTTTATCGGAAGGGGCGGGCGGTTCTATTTGGTTGCAGGGTTGATGAGGTGGGGCGGCGAGCGTATGGAAGAGTTCTTGAAAAGTAATATTGATCGTCTTGGTTGGGTCACAGTTGCAGGGGTTGCAGTGTTCATCGTGGTCAAGAGTTTTTGATCCACCTCTGAAATTCTGAGTGCAATGACGATGACGGTCTCGAATAATCTGATTCGGGTGTGGGATCTTCCAACACGACTATTTCATTGGGCCTTGGCCGGGGCGGTCCTTGGCTCCTTTATATCGGTCAAGATCGGTGGTAACGCAATGATCTGGCATGGACGATTCGGCTATGCAGTGATGACGCTGCTCCTCTTTAGGCTCATATGGGGTTTTATTGGGCCAAGGTATGCACGGTTTTCTAGTTTCATCAGGGGACCTGCGGCAATTGTTCGGGA
>DBCQ01000061.1:40642-59099 GCA_002293155.1 Burkholderiales bacterium UBA954
GGTCTATTTAGCACTGACGAGATCGCATTTGATGGGCCGCTTGCAAAACATGTCAGCAATAACTGGGTTGCGACCGCCACCCGCCTACATCAGGCCTCTGAGTGGCTCTTACTCGGGCTAATTGCCTTACACATTGCCGCGATTATTTTCTATTACCGTGTAAAAAAACGTGACCTGGTGCGACCGATGCTGACGGGGGACCAGTCGCTGGCAGACTTCTCCGCCCGGGGTGTTACAGAGAATTGGCCCGCTTCTCGGGATGATGCGGGCCTCAGGGCCAAGGCGATTTTGGTCATCACCCTGGCGGCAATGGTTGTGGCTTACTTGTCGCGGTAATCATCATGGCAGGCTTTACAGGCCTGCCCCGTCGCGCCAAAGGCTTTTTTAACCTGATCGAGGTTGCCGGTTTTCGCAGCAGCGTTAAGGTCGGCTGCTGCTTTGATGAATTTATCGCTATGGCCGTTGAATTTTGCAGTTTCTTTCCAGATGACAGGCTTTGCTTTGCCACCCTCTGTGTTTGCGCCAAATCCAGGCCAAGGAAGCTCGGATAATGTCGCAATGATTGCTGCATTTTTTTGTACGTCTGCCGCATTAAAGGGGGCCTCGCCCTTGACGACCGCACCAATGCGGCCCATGTGTGCGCTCATCAACGCAAAGGCGCTCTGACGATATTTGATCGCATCCTCCTTCTTGGCAAACTGTGCCGTGACGGAGAGGGGAATTAGGGTGAGCAGACAGCTTGCAATTGCAAGACGAACAGGGTTCTGTATACGCATGACAACTCCTAGAAGAAATTAGAGATCGATTTTCGATTTGCTGACGACCCACCAGACACCGATGACAGTCAGTAGTGTGCCTAAGACCATCTCCAGTGTAATGGGTTCTGCAAAGAGCATCCACGCCATAAGTGCAGTCGTGGGTGGTGTGAGGTAGAGCAGGCTCGTGACCTCGGTCGCAGCACCGCGTCGAATCATCAAGAATAAAAGAGAAATGCCCCCGATCGAGAGGCCAAAGATAGCCCAGATTAGGGCCCCGATGAGTTCGGGGTGCCACTGGATATCGCCGGATTCAAACAGCATGATGAATGGCAGGCAGGCCACTGCGGAGACCGCAAACTGAATGACGGATCCGGCACGCAGATCAAAATCTGGACAGAAACGCTTCTGATAGAGGGTGCCCGCTGTAATGCTGACGAGCCCCACAAGGGCGAGCGAGAGGCTTACCAGGGAGAGGCTCGCCAGCGAGAGTTTGGTCCAGACCACCAAGCCAACGCCGCCGAACCCCAGGGCGAGGCCAGCCCACTGACGTACTGAAATCCGCTCTTGGACCAAGGCAGACAGCCACGCCGTCAGGATGGGCTGTAGACCCATCATCAGCGCCACCAAGCCTGCCGACATTCCGTGCCGAACGGCCGCCCAGACGCCACCGAGATAGCCCGCCTGAAGCAAGAGGCCAGCGAGGCTGATATGCCGAATCTGGGGCCAGGTCGGCCATACGGGCCTGACGACCAGCACGATGGGCACCATGACCAATAGGACCCCGACGAAGCGAAGAAATAAAAACGTCATGGGCTCCGAGTGCGGCATTCCAAAGCGGGCGATGATGAAGCCTGAGCTCCAGATCAGTACAAAGATGGCAGGAATAAGGTAGCGAGTCTGCTGTTGCATGGGGGTTTTTCCGTAAACATCGTGGATAATGCCTGAATGAGTTTTGATTCTTTTGGCCTGCACCCTGATTTGATGCGGGCAATTGCCGAAGTCGGCTATTCGACCCCAACCCCGATTCAGGTCCAAGCGATTCCCGAAATCATCGCCGGCCGTGATGTGATGGGTGCTGCCCAGACTGGAACAGGTAAAACCGCTGCATTTACGCTACCGATTCTTCAGCGGTTAATGCCTTATGCGAGTTCAAGTGCCTCGCCTGCACGACATCCCGTTCGGGCATTGATGCTGGCGCCTACCCGTGAATTGGCCGACCAGATTGCTCAGAATGTCAGCACCTACGCAAAGTACGTGCCCCTCAAGAGCGCGGTCGTCTTTGGTGGTGTTGATATGTCAGCCCAGACACAGCAGCTTCGTGCCGGGGTAGAAATTCTGATTGCAACACCCGGCCGTTTGCTCGATCACGTGCAGCAGAAAACCGTCTCGTTATCGACGGTGTCAGTCTTGGTTCTCGATGAAGCGGACCGAATGCTCGATATGGGCTTTCTGCCTGATCTGCAACGCATTGTGAACCTTCTACCGAAGGCGAGGCAGAGCCTATTGTTCTCGGCGACATTTTCAACAGAGATACGAAAGCTTGCAAAGACATTTCTTAACGATAGCCCCGTGGTGATTGAAGTGGCCGCCCGTAATGCCGCCGCTGAAAATGTGACTCAGGTGGTCTATGAGGTTGATCGAGTAGAGTCAAAGCGGGCTGCGGTTGCTCAGCTGGTCAAGCGCCAGGGGCTGCGGCAGGTGATTGTATTTACGAATACCAAGATCGGCGCAAGCCGACTTGCCCGTGAGCTTCAGCGTGAAGGTATTCCCGCAGACGCGATTCACGGAGACAAGTCCCAGGGAGAGCGTTTAGCGACGCTCGAGAAATTCAAAAAAGGTGAGGTTGAGGTGATGGTCGCGACCGACGTTGCGGCCCGGGGTTTAGATATTGCCGAGCTACCGGCTGTCATCAACTTTGATCTTCCCTATTCACCGGAGGATTACATCCATCGGATTGGCCGTACGGGCCGTGCGGGCGCCAGTGGTCGGGCCATGTCGCTGATGTTGCCAGAAGACCAGAGATTACTGATTGATATTGAGAAGCTTTTAAAACGAACGATACCTCGTGAGAAACTCGTCTTAATGCGTGCGCCACGGGAGCCATTCACCCCAAGAGATGATCGTTTGGCGGTCGATAGTCCTTCGCGTTCACGAACCCCGCCTACAAAAAAACCGACGGACCCAATTTTCAGTGAGCCCTATCAGCCTCAAGGCGCAGCGTTAGGCGTGAGTGCTGCTGCGGACACTTCAGTATCGAAACCAGAAGCCAGCGCCAATGGGTCGGTGGCAACGCCAACAGGGGTTCCCTCTCGGGCAAGCCTTTCAAGCATTCGGCGCGGCCCTCGCTCGGTGCCGGCGTTACTGGGCGGAAAACCAAAAGCCTAAGCAGCGGCTGGGTTCGCCCGAGTCTCGAGCGTGATTCGATGACCGATGATCAAGCGCTCTTTATGAGGCAAGACGTTTGAGAGGTTCAATTAATTGCCTCTCAAACGGCGCACGCATCCGGGCGATCCAGCCGATAGGCATATGAAGTTCTAAGTGAGACCAGGCGCATTCGAGTTGAAGTCTGCAGATCTCGGGGTGATCGGTACGGACCGCCGGCGCAAGACTCTGCTTGGATAGTTTTTCACCGAGATCATTTCGTACAACGGGAATGTGCATCGTTATGGGGTCGGGCAGCCCGAGGGTGTTTCTCAGTGCAGCATGCCGGGGCATCGCGTGGACGAGATCATCGCCGCGCAGGATATGGGTGATCTGTTGATAGGCATCATCAACGACCACGGCATGATGATAAGCCCAGAAACCATCGGCCCGCCGCAGAATAAAATCATCTCGATTGTCATTGAAGTAGCGCCAGCAGGTACCGGGCTGCTCAAATTCTCTGAACCATTCGATCGCCTCTTGCAGGGGTTGCGACTTGAGTTGTGTCGGTCGGCAGAACCCAGGATAGAGAATTTCTCCATCGGGATTATGGGTGGTTTTCCTATGATCGACCGCAGACTGAAGTCGTTTGCGAGAGCAGCTACAGGGGTAGGCTCGGCCCTTCGCAATCAGGCCATAGAGTGCCGTCTGATAGGCCGTGTGACGCTGATGCTGAAACAAGATCCCTTGGGCCTCAGATGGGTTCTGGAGTGCATTCAGTCTGCTGTCGGCCGGATCATCCCAGCGGTTCCACCATAGGCCATGGACTTGGAGCTGGTGAAGGATCGTCTCGCTGGCGCCGGCTATCTCCCGCGGGGTGTCGAGGTCCTCAATTCGGACGAGCCACTGACGGCCGTTGGCGCGTGCGTCGAGCCAACTTGCGAGGGCGGTCGTGAGCGACCCGATATGAAGTGGGCCGGTTGGCGAGGGAGCGAAACGCGCGCGCTCGTTCACGATATTGAGATCAAGTTAGCTAATTTCTTGAAAACTTTCCCGGGCTGCAATCAAGGTCTGTTCAATGGGCTCACCCTCGTGGGCGATTGACAGAAATCCAGCCTCAAATGCGGACGGCGCAAGATAGACGCCGCGCGAGAGCATTGCGTGAAAGAACCGATTGAATTTCTCTCGATCCGAATTATTCACATCATCAAAGGTTGCGGGCGGTAATGCACTGAAATAAATTCCGAACATACCGCCAACGCTGTCTGTGGAGAAATTCAATTCGCCGCAGTCTCGGGCAATCTGTTGCATGCCTTGCATTAGATCCGCAGTTATTGCGGTTAACTTTTCAAAAAATCCTGGGGCACTCACAATTTTTAGAGTGGCAAGACCTGCCGCCACAGCAATTGGGTTGCCTGAGAGAGTTCCCGCCTGATAGACGGGGCCGAGTGGGGCAACACAGTGCATGATGTCTTTTCGCCCGCCAAAAGCCCCCATCGGCATGCCACCGCCGATGACCTTGCCCAGCGTGGTGAGATCAGGCCGCACGCCAGATAGACCCTGAACGCCTTGAGGGCCAACACGAAATCCCGTCATCACCTCATCAAAAATTAAGACCGAGCCATACTGGTCGCACTGGCGTCGCAGAGTCTCAAGGAAACCCTTTGCGGGCTTCACCAGATTCATATTGCCAGCAACCGGCTCAACAATGATCGCTGCAATCTCTCGGCCATGCTGTGAGAAGCACTGTTTCACCGCCTCAATGTCGTTGTAATTCAACACGATAGTCTCAGCGGCGAAACTCTCGGGCACTCCTGCTGACGTTGGGTTACCAAAGGTCAGCAGGCCAGAGCCCGCCTTGACGAGTAAGCTATCCACGTGGCCGTGATAGCAGCCTTCAAACTTGATAATTTTGCTGCGCCCGGTGTAGCCGCGCGCGACGCGAATCGCCGACATGGTGGCCTCTGTGCCCGATGAGGTAAGACGCATCATCTCCATCGAGGGCAGGAGGCTGCGGATCCACTCCGCGATCTCAATCTCGCCAGCGGTAGGCGCGCCAAAGGAAAGCCCGCTCTCGGCTGCCTTTTTTACCGCAGCGATGACATCGGGGTGGGCATGGCCGACAATGGCCGGCCCCCATGAACAGATATAGTCGACATAACGATTGCCATCGGCATCCCAGCCGTAAGGCCCTGCGGCGCGCGCAAAGAAACGCGGTGTTCCACCAACGGAGCGGAATGCCCGGACGGGGGAATTGACGCCTCCGGGGATCGTCTCTTGGGCTTTTGCAAAGAGTGCTTCACTTTTACGGGTATCGGGGTTGGGCATAACAAGCTTTCAAAACGTGTTGGAGATAAACTCTTGGAATTCTAAGAGGTTCTGACTCGTGATATTTTGCGGTTGCGCAAAAACAAAGGGCTTTTGATATGAAAACATATATGTGCTTAATTTGTGGGTGGATCTACGACGAAGCCGCGGGCTGGCCCGATGACGGACTTGCGCCGGGGACGAAATGGGAAGATGTACCCATCACCTGGGCCTGCCCCGAGTGCGGCGCTCAGAAGTCTGACTTTGAAATGGTTGAGGTTTAAATCAGCCGGTCTTAGGCCTGCTTTTTAACAACTGAAAATCGCATTAGAGTTTTCTGTCGCGCTTGATCATGGTCGACTAGGGGCATCGGGTAGTCGGTTCCCAGGCGGATACCCGACCCCTCGAGCACGACGGGGGGTGCTGTCCAGGGCGCATGAATCCAGCGATCTGGCAGACCACCAATTTCCGGAACATATCGCCGAATAAATGCACCTTTCTCATCAAATCGTTCGCTCTGGGTCACGGGGTTAAAGATTCTGAAATAGGGCTGTGCGTCACAGCCGGTTGAAGCTGCCCATTGCCAACCCCCATTATTAGCCGACAGGTCAAAATCGTTGAGCTTCCAAGCAAAGTAGGCCTCACCGCGACGCCAGTCGATGCCAAGATCCTTTGTTAGAAAGGAGGCCACCACCATGCGCAGCCGGTTATGCATATAGCCCGTTCTATTGAGCTGTCGCATCCCAGCATCGACTAGCGGGTAGCCCGTCTGACCCGCACACCAGGCTGCGAAGTGGGCCTCTGCGTCCTCTCCCTGCGCCCATTGAATCGCCTCGTAGTCTGGTTTAAAGCTTCGTGTCACGACATGAGGATGGTGGTAGAGAATCTGCATGTAGAAGTCTCGCCAAATCAGTTCAGAGCACCAGGTGGCGGCACCCTCCGCAAGTCGAGGGTTCTCCCGTTGGTCGTTTAACGCGAATTGCACGAGTTGCCGTATTGAAATCGTTCCAAATCGCAGGTGCACCGAGAGATACGAGGGCCCCTTTGCACCGGGGTAGTCCCGAGCGTTTTTGTATTGAGCGATTCGGGGAGCGAACTCTTCAAAACAGCGTTGGGCCCCTGATTCTCCGAGAGGGATTTTTAGAGCGGCGAGGTTGCCTGCATCAAAGCCCATGGCGCTGAGGCTCGGAACGGGCTGCCGATGGTTCTGGTGTAAATCCCCCGCCCTATACAGACGTTTTCTTAAGATTGATGATAACGGTGCACCCGCTTTCGGAGCACCTGCACCGGTCTCGCGGGGACTAATGTCCTGGGGTGTGAGCCGCTTGAGCCAGGCATTTTTATAAGGCGTAAATACTGAAAATGGCCTGCCTGCCGCCGTCAAGACCTCGTCGCGTTCAAAGATGCATTGGTCTTTTACCGAAATACAGTCAATACCCCTGTCTGCGAGTAAGGACCTAACGAACCCGTCACGTTGTCGTGCCTGGGGTTCATCATCATGGGCAAAAATGACGCGTACCGCTGCGAGAGCCTGGGCGAGCTCGGCGATCACTACGGCTGGGTCGCCGTATCGAACAATGAGGTGGGCGTCTGACGCAGAGAGACGTTCACTGATTTCGGATACGGCACTATGGATGAAGGCTACGCGCCGATCGGACAGGCAAGCGCCAGGTTGATAGCCTGGCAGTGTCTCGAGAATCGTGGCATCAAAAATAAACGCCAGCTGCAAAGGCTCCGTAAAGGTCATAGCCCGTGCAATCGCGCTGTGGTCGGAGAGACGGAGGTCACGTCTTAGCCAGACTAAGCTGCAGCCCTGAGTTGTCTTATGCAATTTGAGTCTCTGTTGGTAGGCGGTTCAACATTAGAGTAGGTTTCTTGGTTTTGAAAGGTTAGAATTCCTGCATGGATCCATTATCTGACGCCGTGTCGGCCGAGTTTCCGAACATTGCCCACCATTATCTCGTGGCGATGCCCAGCCTGACCGACCCGCAGTTCGATGGTACGGTTATTTATTTAGCGGAACACACACCAAAGGGTGCGATGGGCCTGATCGTGAATCGGCCCTCTGATATGAACCTCGCGACTCTATTTGATCGCATCGATCTGAAGCCTGAACCGGCTGTCAATCACGAGGGTATTCATGTTGGTGCCAGCCAGCCCAGGTTCGGGCTAATCGGTCAGACACCGGTCTACCTTGGTGGGCCTGTCCACACGGACAGGGGGTTTGTCTTGCATGAACCGGTCGGCAAATGGAGTTCTACCCTTGTCTTGAACGACGTGACGGGCCTCACCTCATCGCGTGACATTCTTGAGGCGACTGCTGCTGGCAGAGGCCCCGAGAGGGTCTTCGTCTCGCTTGGCTATGCAGGATGGGGAGAGGGTCAGCTCGATCAAGAACTCGCCGCGAACGCCTGGCTCACGGTGCCCGCAAGCGACACCTCCTTGATTTTTGATATTCCGGCCGAGGAGCGCTTTGCCTACGCATTCCGATTACTTGGAATCGATCCACTTCATTTCTCGGGTGCCGCTGGGCATGCATGACCCGGCGCGTGGGGGTGAATCTCTCATGGCCTTTGATTTTGGTGAGCGTCGCATTGGGGTGGCGTTGGGCAATACGATTACGGGCGGCGCCAGGCCGCTTGCAGTCATTGAGCAGACCCGTCGCGAGGTAAGGTTCTCGGAAATCGCGGCGCTGATTGAGGCGTGGCAGCCCACGCGGCTCGTCGTGGGGCAGCCTCGCTTCCCCGATGGTGCTGACCATCCCTTCGCAGCCCGATGCAGGCGTTTTGCCAATCAACTCCAAGGCCGTTTTGGTCTTGCGGTCGAGTTGGTTGATGAGCGTTGGACATCGGCCCTAGCGCCGGGCCGCGATCCGGTGGATGCCGAGGCCGCCGCAATCCTTTTGCAAGCAGTTTTAGATACACTGTCGAGTCATGCCCCGATCCATTCAAATTAATGCCAACGGAGAGCTGAATCATCTGCTCACGACCGAAGGTATTCCAAGGGCACTGATCCTAAAGATCCTAGATCGCGCCAAGACCTTTCTAGACCCCAATGACCCCAAAGAGGTCGTTAACGCGCCTCACCTCGCTGGCAAGAGCGTGTTTAATCTCTTTTTTGAGAATTCAACGAGAACCCGGACAACATTTGAGATTGCAGCCAAGCGGCTCTCTGCAGATGTAGTGAACTTGAATGTTCAGGCGTCAAGCACTTCTAAGGGTGAATCCCTGCTCGACACCATCGATAATCTCGCGGCAATGAAGGCCGATATGTTTGTTGTCCGGCATGGGCAGAGTGGGGCCCCTTACCTAATTGCAAAGCACATTAACAAGGTCGCGCCGCATATTCGAATCATGAATGCAGGCGATGGCCGCCATGCCCACCCGACACAAGCCTTATTAGACGCCTTTACGATTCAGCACTTTAAGGGCGACTTTCATCATCTGCGTGTGGCCATCGTCGGAGATATTCTGCACTCACGTGTTGCACGATCCAATATTCATGCACTCGCGACACTCGGGGTCCCCGAGATCCGGGCAATTGCGCCTCTCACCCTCTTGCCATCAGGCTTAAAAGAGATGGGTCTGCAGGTCTACACGGATCTCGCAGAGGGTCTTCGTGGTGTCGATGTCATTATTATGCTGCGCCTACAAAATGAACGTATGCGTGGCGCCTTGCTTCCTTCAACCCAAGAATACTTTAAGCATTACGGCCTTACACAAGAGAAACTTGCCTTAGCAAAGCCCGATGCGATTGTCATGCATCCTGGCCCAATGAATCGGGGCGTCGAGATCGACTCGGCAGTGGCCGATGGCGCGCAATCGGTGATCTTGTCTCAGGTCACTTTTGGTATCGCGGTGCGCATGGCGGTAATGAGCATGCTTGCGGAGAGTCAACACTAATGTCGCCGACCCGCATGATGTCTGTTCCAGCGATTCTGCCGAGGCTACTGATTCGAGGTGGCCACCTTATCGATCCTGTCAATTCGGTAGATGAGAAGACAGATCTCTGGATCGCTGACGGCAGTCTTGTTGCGCGAACCGAGCCCGGCAAGATGCTCGATGGTTTTGAGCCTGATGAGATTATTGATGCAACGGGCGCGCTTGTCTGCCCCGGTCTGATTGATCTCTCGGCGCGGTTGCGCGAACCCGGCTTTGAATACAAGGCAACACTCGAGTCCGAGATGCGTGCGGCGATTGCTGGCGGGGTAACACGATTAGTCTGCCCGCCCGATACAGATCCACCGCTCGATGAACCTGGATTAGTTGAGATGCTAAAGCATCGTGCGCGTAATCTTGCCCAGACTCACGTGCATCCCTTGGGCGCACTTACGATTGGATTAAAGGGGGAGCAGCTCACGGAGATGGCAGAGCTCTCTGAGGCGGGCTGTATTGGATTTTCCCAGGGGCCGTTGCCCGTTGTGAACACGCAGGTCTTGATGCGTGCGATGCAATACGCCCACACATTTGATTATGCGGTTTGGCTCTACCCGATGGATCCCTGGGTTGGCCGCACCGGCGTTGCACACTCCGGAATTGTGTCAGGTCGAATGGGGCTGCCCGGCGTGCCAGTCGCAAACGAGACGATTGCGTTGCAAACAATTTTTGAACTGATGCGGGTCACGGGTGCGCGGGTTCACCTCTGTCGTCTATCATCAGCGGCCGGTATTGATCTCGTACGGCGTGCCAAACAAGAAGGGCTGCGGATCACGGCGGATGTCGCTGTTCATCACCTGCATCTGATCGATATTGATATCGCTGATTTTGATCCGAACTTCCGGGTGCAGCCCCCGTTTCGTAGTCAGCGAGATCGCGAGGCGATTCGCAGCGGTCTGGCCGATGGAACGATTGATGTGGTCTGCTCAGACCACGCCCCAATTGATGATGATGCCAAACAGTTGCCATTTGGTGAGGCAGAGCCTGGCGTAACAGCGCTCGAATTACTGCTGCCACTGAGCCTGAAGTGGGCCAGAGAGTCGGGCCTTACCATGGCCCAAGCGATCCAGCGGCTAACCTCGAATCCTGCAACGGTGCTGGGTCGCGACGCAGGCCAGCTGGGGATTGGCGCACAGGCGGACATCTGTATTTTCCAGCCCGATAGGGTCTGGACCGTCAATGCCAAGAACCTATTTTCCCAAGGCTGCAATACCCCCTACTTTGGCCTCGATATCGAGGGCCAAGTCAGCACCGTGTTGGTCGATGGTCGGTGCGTGTTTGATCGATCGAAGGGCGGATTCGCCGCGGGGTACAAGCCGCGGGCATGATCAGCCTGCTGTGGCGCGTATTCTGGCGCGCGGTGGGGTTATTTGGATTACTCTTGGTGGGGCTTCTCACGCTGCTGGTGGTCTATCCTGCGTGTTCAAACGCAGGTCGCTGCCGAATTCGACAGCGATGGTCCAAGGCCCTGCTCCTGATTTGCGGAGTTCGCGTTCGAAGCCAATCCCTTGATCGGTTCGAAGGCCAACCCCCAAGCCTCGTGGTGATGAACCATGTTTCTTGGCTTGATATTTTTCTTCTAACCAGCGTCCAACCTGCTACCTTTATTGCGAAATCTGAAATTCGTCGTTGGCCACTTGTCGGCTGGTTAGTCGCAGGCGCAGGCACACTCTTTATTGAGCGGGCGAGCCGCCATGCAGTCCGCCATGTCAATCGACAGATCATCCATCGGATGTCATGTGGTGAGCACGTCGCGTTTTTCCCCGAGGGAACGACAACTGATGGTCGATTTGTTGGGCCATTTCACACCAGTTTGTTTGCAGCCGCATTGCCGCCGCACCCCCATGATGTTGTGGTGATGGCGCTGCAATATCAGCAGCATGGGGTCTGGTCGCCCAAGCCTGCTTACATCGACGACCAGACTTTATTGGGATCGATCTACACCATTCTGAGCACCCGGGGCCTATCGGCTGAACTCAGGGTCTTGGAGGTTCTATCGGTTTCTGAGACGACCCTGACCCGTCATCAACTGGCCGCCTTAACAGAGCAGATTGTACGCAGTGCTGTGGAGGAGTTCTAGTCCTCTGTCTGCCTGCCCTCGTGGCTTGTCTGGATGTAAATCTTTTGATCCTCGAGCCGCACTGCAGTGAGTTGACGGCCCCATACACAGCCCGTATCAAGACTGATGAGATTTGGTTTTACGATGAGGCCAAGGGTTGACCAGTGCCCAAAAATGAGTCGATTACGGGCGGTCTTTCGCTGCGCCACCTCAAACCATGGAATAAGTGCAGGCCTCGGTTTTTTGGCATGACCAAGCCCTATCGTTACAGGGGCCTGTTTGTTTTTGAAATCTGGAACTCCATCTGCATTCAGGTAGCGTAAACGTGTCAGTGTATTGAGAATTGCCCGCAGTCGTTGCTGCCCCCGGACCCCATCAGCCCAATGGGGCGGGGCGCCAGTGACCATCTCGTTTAAAAAATCTTTCCAGTGCCGGCTCCTTAGCCGCGTCGATACCTCATTGGCTAACCGTAAGGTCTGGGCGAGTGTCCAGTGGGGCAAAACACCCGCATGAATCATCAAATTATTTCCGTCTGCGTGAGCGAGAGGCTGGTGTCGTAACCAATCAATCAGATCGGAGCGATCGGGTGCCCGCAGAATTCCCGACAGCGTATCGAGTGGCTGTTGTTGGCGCACGCCTGCAGCCACGGCGAGAAGATGGAGGTCGTGATTTCCCAAAACGGTCTTTGCCCGATAGCCAGCAGCAATAATTCGGCGCAGTGTTTTAAGGGATTTTGGCCCGCGGTTGACAAGATCCCCGACAAACCAGAGCCGATCGCCCTGTGCACGAAACGGAATCTGTGCCATGAGCGCATCTAAGCTGTCGCAGCACCCCTGTATATCCCCAATGACATAGGTTGCCATGGCTAATTTGTCTCGAGTTTGTTTAAATCGCGACAGAATTGGGCGTGGGTCATGTCAAGATTGGGTGGCGGTTGTATTGGCCTGCTGAGTCTTTAAAATACTCAGGTTATTGTCGCACCATTCAGAGACACCCAAGGAGAAACCTGTGCAGCCTGCCGCCTCGATTTTTAAGGCCTACGATATCCGTGGCGTGGTCGACGAGACCCTGACGGACGAGGTTGTCACCTTGATTGGTGCAGCCCTTGGCCTGCTGATCCAACGGGCCGGAAAATCCGAATGTGTTGTGGGCCGTGATGGACGGCTGTCTGGTCCACGGCTGGTCGATGCCTTGGCTACTGGTCTATTGTCGGTGGGCATTGATGTGATCGATATCGGTCAGGTTCCAACGCCGGTCGTCTACTACGGAACTGTCAAAACGGGCTGCGGGACGGGCGTTGCCGTTACGGGTAGCCATAACCCACCGCAATACAACGGGTTAAAGATGATGGTCGCCGGGGCCACGCTCTGGGGGGAAGCGATTCAAGAAATTCGCAGTCTAATTGTCTCAGGCGCGGCGCATGCAGCGATGAAAAAGGCGCACCGTGTCGGAGTTCGTAGACTCGACACCGAGATGGCGAATCAATTTACTCAAGCGATCATTGAAGATATTCACCTACAAAGGCCGATGTCGGTTGTGATTGATGCGGGCAATGGGGTCGCGGGTGGGATGGCGCCTGAACTTCTGCGGGCCTTAGGGTGTCGGGTAACCGCCCTATATTGTGAGGTCGATGGACATTTCCCCAATCACCATCCGGATCCCGCCCATCCTGAAAACCTCCAGGATCTTATCGCTGCGGTTCAGGCAGGCGATGCAGAGATTGGCCTTGCCTTTGATGGCGATGGCGATCGACTCGGTGTTGTGACCCGGTCAGGCGCGATTATCTGGCCAGATCGACAACTCATGCTCTATGCCGCTGATGTCCTAAAAAATAGGCCTGGCGCAGAGATTATTTTTGATGTGAAGTGTTCACGTCATGTTGCCCGTTGGGTCAGACATCACGGGGGTATCCCCGTGATGTGGAAGACTGGACATTCATTAATTAAAGCGAAGTTAAAAGAGACTGGTGCGCCTTTGGCTGGTGAGATGAGCGGCCATATTTTCTTTAATGACCGCTGGTTCGGCTTTGATGATGCGCTCTATACGGCGGCGCGATTATTAGAAATTGTCTCGCGATTTGAGAATCCATCGGCCGAGCTTGAAGGCCTTCCCAACTGCCCGTCAACGCCGGAGTTGCAGCTGGCGACTCGGGAGGGTGAGAATGTGAGGCTGGTTGAACGGCTGCGCGCAGAGGGCGACTTTCCAAGTGCAATTGAGCGCATCACCATCGATGGAATCCGCGTTGAGTATGCCGACGGATTTGGGCTTGCGCGCCCCTCGAACACTACGCCGGTTGTGGTGCTTCGGTTCGAGGCCGATAGCGACGAGGCCCTGCAGCGCATTCAGGCTGAGTTTCGAAGTAACCTACAGCGAATTGGGCTTTCGCTCAATATCCCTCTAGAGCTCCCTTTCTAGTGCACCCCGTGCAGCCTGTCCACCGTGTCTTGCTGATTAAAACCAGCTCAATGGGCGATATCGTGCATACGCTGTCCGCGGTGCAAGAGGCCGCAGCACGTTGCCCTCAGGTACGGTTCGATTGGGTATGCGAAGAAGCCTTCATCGATTTACCAGCGCTGAGTACGGCGGTTGATCGGGTTATTCCTGTTGCAATACGTCGCTGGCGGTCAACGCTTTTACAGACACAGACCCGACATGAAATCGCAGCATTTATTCGGGAGCTACGCGCGGTCCGCTATGACCGGGTAATTGATGCACAGGGGCTGATCAAAACGGCTTGGATTACGCGCTTAGCCAAGACTGAGCCTGCCGCGCGATGGGGCTATGACTGGTCAACTGCCCGCGAGCGGTGGGCTGCCTGGGCCACCAGCGGGCACGTACGTGCCCCCCAGCAGTGGCATGCAATCGAGCGTCTGAGAATACTGTTTTCTCAAGCCCTAGGCTATCCATTAAGAGGTGAGATCGTCTGTCTGAATAGGCCGCCCATGAGGTCGGGTGGCCCTGATCCTGACCGGTCACGTCGGGTGATGTTTTGTCATGGAACGTCGCGACGAGAGAAATCCTGGCCTGCAGCCGATTGGTCTGCTTTAGGCATTAGGCTGCTTGATGCAGGAGCGTCGGAGATTTTGATCCCCTGGGGGTCACCTGAGGAACATGCGCGCGCCCAGAGAATTGCAGAGGCGATCGGTGACCATGCGCAGGTCATGCCGGCCTCCACGATTGCAACGCTAGCGAAGGCGGTTCAGGAGGCCTGGGCTGTGGTTGGAGTTGATAGTGGGTTGATGCATCTGAGCGTTGTGCTTGGCCGGCCAACTCTTGCGCTAATGACAGGCGCACACCATAGAAAATTTCGTGCTTCTCGTTTTGCTCCCTCATGGGCGAGCCATGCGCGCGTGATCGTTCCCGAATCAGCAGGCGGGATAATCACGGTCGATGAGGTAGCGCAGGCGTGGACTGATCTGCAGACGTCTCTGCACCCCGACATCACCAGATTAATCACGACCTAGATTACGGAATGCGACAGCCTCATTGAATAAATTCCACCAACCCGCGGGCTTAGGCCGTGATGAGAACGCGATCGAGTGGGCCGCACGAAAGCTCTACACCCTTCTGGGGTTTGGTGCACTTCCTTTACTTATTGGTCATTTGTTGTGGCGCGGATTTCGTCAGCCCGCTTACCGTCAGCATTGGGCTGAGCGTTTTCTGGGGCTCGCGCGAGCCTCGGAACTGCCGGTTGGGGTGGCGTTCGGGGAAGTGCCGAATCGTCAGGTGTTATGGATTCATGCGGTCTCGGTTGGGGAAACCCGCGCCGCTATGCCCCTGGTAATACGGTGGCTCGAGAAGGGCGAGAATTTTCGTGTGGTACTCACCCACACGACGCCCACCGGCCGCGAGACCGGGGCAGATATTTTTTCCCGATGGCGGTCATCCAACAGCGCGGGACGTGACCCGCTTATTCAACGCTACTTACCCTACGATTTCCCTTGGGCCAATAGCGCATTTCTGTCGTGGGCATCGCCGACACTAGGTGTCTTGATGGAAACCGAGCTCTGGCCAAACCTGTTGGCCCAGGCCCAGAGGCGCGATATTGCAGTAGTACTGATCAACGCAAGGCTATCACCGCGATCGGCTCGGCGTCTCTCCCAATTCTCATGGTTAGCGAGGCCTGCAGTTGCGCGGTTAACGGGCATCGCTGCACAGACAGAGTCTGACGCACAGGGTTTTCTGCGGATGGGAGATTCGACCCCGAGGGTCGAGGTTGTGGGAAACATGAAATTTGATGTCGAGATTCCTAAGGAGTCAGCGCATCTTGGCGAGCGATGGCGGACGGTTTTTCCGGGCCGACGGATCTGGCTTGCTGCCAGTACGCGCGATGATGAAGAGGCGGAAATCTTAGGCGCCTGGAAGCGGGCAAGGTCTGGGCAGCAGATCGAATCACGAGATCTTCTGGTGATTGTTCCGCGTCACCCGCAACGATTTGAGCGTGTCGCACGGCTTATTTCGGACGCAGGATTGATCAGTCTGCGACGACAGGCGCTGGATACGATCACGCAAGATCGATCCACCAATGCGATCGAGGTCTTGTTGGGAGACTCGCTGGGCGATATGTTCGCTTATCTTTGTTTTTCGGATTTGGTGTTGATGGGAGGCAGTATTCCTGCGCTCGGTGGACAGAATCCCATTGAGGCCTGCGCGGTCGGAAGGCCAGTATTTTTTGGCCCGAATATGTTTAATTTTCAACAGATCGCACGATTACTCAGAGAAAGTGGTGCCGGCTGCGAGGTGTCGAATTACGGCGAGTGGATTACTCGTGGGATCGTGCTCTTGGGGGATTCTCAGGCGCTAGAGCAGCGGTCCCAGGCCTCGCGAGAGTTTGCGCGCCACCATCGCGGTGCGACCAGCCGAACTGATGAATTCCTGACAACTATTTTACGAGCAGGCCATTAACCTCGTCGATGTCAGTCTCCGAGAGTGCGCCAACGGATGCTTTTAGCTTAAGCCCATTGATGAGGGTGTCATAACGCGCCTTCGAGAGATCTTTTTGAGTCGTAAAGAGTTGTTGCTGCGCATTGAGCACATCAATGTTAATTCTTACACCAACCTCATAACCCAGCAGATTAGATTCCAAGGCAAGCCGGCTAGATTTCTCTGCCGCTTCAAACGCCTTGACCTGTGAGAGCCCCGCGAGAACGCCTAGAAAAGAGGTGCGAGCGGTTTGTTCTGCTGTCCGCCTCTCATTTTCCAGATCGAACCCTGATTTATCTCGAAGTGCTATGACTTCCCGCGCTTTATTAAGCGCAATTCCGCCATTAAAGAGGGGGAGTGTCATTTCAATTGAGAGGGTATCGGTATCGGCACGGTCGTAGGTTGCAGAGCTCGAATATCGGTAAGGATCGACACGGGTTTTTTTCGCGACTAGGTCGATGGAGGGTAGGTTGTCAGCAGAGACCATACGCATCACTTCGCTTTTTGCAATCTCGGCGGTGGTGTTGGCGGCCTGCACCTTGAGGTTTGAGGTGCGCGCCTGCTCCACCCAGCGCGTGACATCGAGCGGCTCAGGCATTTTAAGCGTGACGGAGTCCCGTAATCCCGACAACACGGGGGGCGGGGGCTTGCCCACGAGCTGCGCAAGGCTTGCGCGCTTCACGTCGAGATCGTTTTTAGAGGCGATTTGTTTTGCGGTTGCGAGATCGAATCGGGCCTGCGCTTCCTGCTGATCGGTAATCGTTGCAGTGCCGACCTCGAAATTTCGTTTTGCCGATTCCAGTTGCTGGCCAATGGCCTTGAGTTCTGCATCCACACTGGCGAGCCCGTCTTGCGCAATCAAGACATCAAAATAAGATTGGGTGACGCGTAGCAGGGCATCAATTCGGGCCTGGGCAGAATTCACCTCTCCAGCCTTTGCGCGTTCACGTTCCTGATTAAAACTGGCGATTCTGTCAAGACGAAATAGGGGTTGGGTCAGGGTGACGACATAGGTGTTACCGTAACGGCCAGAGGTATCACTAATCGAGGCTGCATTTGCGTCACTCGATGCGTCAAAGTCTGTGCGTGAGCGCGATATCGAGGCGGATGCAGAGGGCAGCAGCAGCCCCAGACCCTGGCCAAACCGAGTGGCGTCAGCCTCCGCTTTTTTGCGCGCAGATAAAAAACTTGAATCAAAGAGCAGGGCTTCTCGGGCCGCTGTCGATAGATCGAAGGCCATAACATTGGCCGACCCTTGGGCTAATCCGAGGGCCAATCCCACCGCGAGCGCTGTCTTAGAACTTGAAATGGGAAATCTTCGGGGCATCGTCGAGGAGTCTGGTCAGCGTTTCAAAAAGCACAGTGGATCGAACACCTTGGTTGACAGGGGCATCTCCCACCCGCTCAATTAAGACCGCCTGCATCACCGGCGCCTGTCCTGTTATGGCGACGAGTCGGCCCCCAGGATTGAGTAAACCAATTAGGTGATCAGGGATTTTTTCTACGGCACCCGAAATTGCAATGGCATCAAAACCAACATGGGCCCAGCGCGGGTTCTCAATCAATCCGTTAGCCTGAACAATTTCGACATTGGTAATGTTGGCGTTGTTGAGGTTAGTCTGCGCGAATTCAGCCAGCGCGGGTGCTTTCTCGACCGTGAGTACGCTCGCCGCGAGCCTAGCGATCAGTGCGGCCATAAATCCAGAACCGGTACCGATTTCAAGTGCCTTGTCCGTAGGCGTGAGGTTGAGCTCCTGCAAGAGACGGGCCTCGACCTTGGGAGCGAGCATCACCTGATGCTCTGGGAGAGGTACTTCCATATCGACAAACGCGAGGTGACGGTGGCTTTTGGGAATAAATGCCTCACGCTGAACCCGTGTCAGCAGATCCAGAACATTCGGATCCAGGACATTCCAGGGCCGAATTTGTTGCTCGATCATCTTGGAGCGAGCGTTTTCTATGTTGAGGAAATCGGGATTCATGTTTACTCCGGGTGGTCTGTGAGTCTAGCATTGCGGCCTTGCGACAGGCCAACCCGTCGCGTGGCGTGCTGGTTTGGCACAGGGCATAATGGGACATCCCTTTTCTGTCCCTATTTAAAGCTTACCTCATGA
>DBCQ01000031.1:0-563 GCA_002293155.1 Burkholderiales bacterium UBA954
ATCTCCTCGGTTTATACCTTCTATGATCCCGATGAGCGCCAGCGAAGCCTCGGCACCTATGGCATCTTGTGGCAGATCGACCAATGTCAGCGCCTATCACGCGAGCATCTCTATCTCGGGTACTGGATAGAGCAGAGCCCCAAAATGGCCTATAAGTCGCTTTTTCAGCCCAATGAGATTCTTAAAAACGGGGTCTGGATTGAACGCTAAACGGCCCCAATGAATCTCTTTTCGGCTTTTGCGCTGCTTCGGCCGTTGCTGTTTTCAATGGACCCAGAGTCGGCCCACAATTTCACGCTCCGGGCTCTTGATCGTCTGCATAAACTGGGACTTCTGCCGGCCTCAACGCCACTCTTAGGCCAGGCGGTTAGCCTCGCAGGGCTCTCGTTTAAAAACCCTATCGGACTCGCAGCAGGTCTCGATAAAAATGCCGCCCACCTTGATGCACTTGGTGCCTTCGGGTTCGGTTTTATTGAAGTGGGGACTGTGACCCCGCGGCCTCAGCCCGGCAATCCGCTACCGAGAATGTTTCGCTTGCCCGATCATCAGGCCATCATCAACCG
>DBCQ01000031.1:643-1386 GCA_002293155.1 Burkholderiales bacterium UBA954
GAAAAGCGCGGTGTGCTGGGGCTCAATATCGGAAAGAATGCAAACACACCGATCGAGCGCGCTGAAGACGATTACATCGCCTGCCTCGAAGGCGTCTATCCATGGGCAGATTACATCACCGTTAACATCTCATCACCGAACACAAAAAATCTACGCGATCTTCAGCAGGATACCGCCCTTGATCGACTTCTGGAGCGTTTAAAAAACTCGCAGAGGCAGTTGATTCTGCGCTTTGAGAAAACGGTCCCCCTGTTTTTGAAGATCGCGCCCGATCTTGACGACACCCAGATTGAGCAGATTGCACGGCAGGTTCGTCACCAGGGATTTGACGGTGTTATCGCAACCAATACAACCCTGAATCGGACGGCGGTTGCGCAAGACCCCAACGCCCATGAGGCCGGCGGGCTCTCTGGGGGGCCGTTACGAGAACAGGCTAACCACGTTGTAACAACACTTCGAAAAAGCCTAGGTCCAGAGTTTCCCATCATCGGTGTTGGCGGCGTGCTCAACGGATCCGATGCCCAATCAAAGCTCGCGGCAGGCGCTGATTTAGTCCAGCTCTACACCGGCCTGATTTATCGGGGTCCACCGCTTGTTGCTGAGTCGGTGCGCGCGACACGATCCGCATAGAGCTCACGAAAGGTCTTCATCGCGGGCGTTGGCAAATCTCTGAAGTCCGTCCAATCCTTGACCATCGAGAGATGTTGAATCCGGCCCTTGTTTCTGCCGAGACTGCGCAGAAA
>DBCQ01000031.1:1586-6746 GCA_002293155.1 Burkholderiales bacterium UBA954
GCCTGCGGAAGGTCGAGCGCGTTTTCAAGCCCGACATAACTGGGTGTTAACACCGACCCCATCGGGCCCGGATAGACCCAGCCATAGGCATGACCACCAATTTTCTGATAGACGGGGCAGTGGTTCATACAGGCGCCACAGCGGATACAGCGCAGCATCTCTTGGAATTCGCTACCCAGAAGACTCGAGCGGCCGCCATCGACGAGCACCACATACATATGGTCGGGCCCATCAGGCTCGCCGGGGGCTCGAACACCGGTGAGCAGAGAAATGTAATTCGAGATCGACTGGCCGGTTGCGCTTCGCGTAAGAAGGCGGACCATCGTTGCAAAATCCTCGAAGGTTGGCAGAATCTTCTCGATCCCCGTGACGGCAACGTGCACGCGAGGCATCACGGTACACATGCCCTCGTTGCCCTCATTCGTCACAATGGCTACAGAACCTGTCTCTGCAATTAAAAAATTACCACCCGTAACGCCCATATCGGAGCTTAGAAATTTTGGTCGCAGGGCCTCACGCGCCTCACGGGTGAGCTCGCCGATATCGGTCAACTTCGGCTTCTGATGCACCCTCGAAAACAGATCCGAGACCTCTTCTTTGTCTTTATGAATAACGGGCGCAATGATGTGGCTGGGCGGCTCGTTATCGTTGATCTGCAAAATATATTCACCAAGATCCGTCTCGACGGACTCAATGCCCGCAGCCTCAAGGGCAGCATTTAACGCCATCTCCTCGGAGACCATCGATTTTGATTTCGTAACCCGCTTGACATCATGCCGCTTTGCAATTTCAACCACGAGTTCAGAGGCCTGGGCCGGTGTCTCCGCGAACAACACCGTTGCGCCCCGCGCCTTCGCGTTTTGCTCAAAAATCTCGATCCAGACATCGAGCCGATCCAAGACCCGGTTACGCCGCTCAACCGCTGCCTGGCGGGTCGCCTCATAGTCAATTTCCTGCATCACGGTGGCGCGAGCAGAGACAAACTTTTCAGCAAGTTTTTTAAGGTTCTTCTGCAATCGTGTATCGGCGAGTTTCTCGCCTGCACGCGCTTGAAAATGCATTGATTGAACGCGCATCGCTACTCGACGATTTCTTTTAAGAGAATAAAACCCATAGTTCGACCGATCTTTGTTATTGAGAACCCGAGGCAACATCGCCCGCGAGCACCTGGGCGATGTGCAACACCTGTGTGCGTTCATCACCAAGCCGGCGCAGCCGGCCTTCAATGTTCAGCATACAGCCCAAATCGCCAAGAACGACGGCCTGTGCACCGGTTGCATGGATATTGTTAACCTTATCATCAACAATTGCAGCCGACACATTGCCGTACTTCAGGGAGAACGCGCCCCCGAACCCACAACAGGATTGGCAGTTCTTCATTTCCACAAGCTTTAATCCCGGAATTTTCTCAAGCAATGCTCTGGGCTGCGCAGAAATTCCGAGTTCGCGCAGTCCACTGCAGCTGTCGTGATAGGTGACCTGACCATCAATCTTCCCTGGGATGGTCTCCACTTTGACAACATTGGCAAGAAAATCGGTAAGCTCGAAGAGCTTAGGGATGAGATCACCCATTCGACGCTTCATCTCGGGATCATTGACAAATAGATCGAGATAGTGGACTTTGATCATGCCTGCACACGATCCCGATGGAATGACCACATAGTCAAAGCCCTCAATCTGGGCGAGCACCCGAACGGCTAGCTGGTGGGCCGTTCGACGATCACCGGCGTTGTAGGCGGGCTGCCCGCAGCAGGTCTGCCCTTCAGGAACAATCACCTCGCAGTCCGCATGTTCGAGCAATTTAAGGGTCGAAAACCCGATCTCTGGCCGCATGAGGTCGACAAGGCAGGTCACAAACAGGGCAACGCGAGGTTTCTCAGCAGTCATAAGTTCGCTATCGGGGTCTTTGGGCCCAAATCTTTCATGCACTAAAATGCCATTTTGCCACTTGATATGGGCAGCATGCGCGAACCCCCCTCGAACCCCACTAAAAAAAGCCAGGCCCCGGCCGCAGGTGACGCACCGACACGCCGGCTGATCGCGCCCCCGGTGAAGCCACCCAGCCTCGCCATCCAGGTCATCGAGCGGATGATGACACTGCTCGACGCCCTCGCCAAGAAATCTGAGCCTGTCACCTTAAAAGAACTCTCGACAACGAGTGGCCTGCACCCCTCGACGGCCCACCGAATCCTCAACGACCTAGTGCTGGCACGGGTGGTCGATCGCACGGAACCGGGAAGCTATCAACTGGGCATGCGGCTCTTAGAGCTTGGCAATCTCGTAAAGGCGCGGCTTAACGTGCGCGATGCAGCGGCAGGTCCAATGCGCGAACTCCATCGGCTAACCGGCGAAACCATCAACCTCTCGGTGCGACAGGACGATGAAATTGTATATGTCGAGCGGACTGTGAGCGAGCGATCAGGCATGCAAGTCGTCCGCGCCATCGGAGGACGGGCACCGCTCCACCTCACCTCGACCGGTAAACTGTTTCTCGCCAACGACGATACGCGAGCTGTTCGCTCCTACGGAATGCGAACGGGTCTTGCTGGCCACACACCCAATAGCATCACCGATCTCGGAAAGCTCGAAAAGGAACTCCACGAGGTGAAGACTCGCGGCTTTGCCCGCGACAATGAAGAGTTAGAGCTTGGCGTGCGTTGTATTGCAGCTGGCATCTATGATGACAGCGGTGAGTTGGTCGCAGGGCTTTCGATTTCGGCCCCGGCAGATCGCGCTAACGATGGCTGGATACAGGCCTTAACAGAGACTGCGCACGCGATCTCCGCGGCCCTCGGCTACGAGCGAGCGGGCGTCTGACGATCTTTTTCTGTTGACAGCCAACGACGAATTCGCTCGGCATCAGACAGCCGACTGCTGCTGGCTTGTGCATCGAGCATCACGATAATGACATCCTGATCGTCAATTACGGCCTGCATGACAAGGCACTTGCCCGCATCGCGAATAAAGCCGGTCTTCGAGAGGCCCAAATCCCAGTCTTCTTTTCTCGTCAGGGCATTGGTGTTTCTGAACTGCTGCTGCGCACCGCCAACTCGAACAATTGCCTCGCGATCGGTAGAGTACTGCCGAATCAATGGAACCTCGTGGGCTGCATTAACAAGCCGTGAGAGGTCGCGAGGCGTTGATACATTTGCACTGCTAAGCCCAGTTGGCTCAACGAACTTGGAGTTGCTCATTCCAATCGCCCGCGCTTTTTCGTTCATCGCCTCAACGAAAGCCTCAAGGCCGCCAGGATAGTTGCGGCCCAAGGCATGGGCGGCCCGGTTCTCGGAAGACATCAAGGCAAGGTGCAAGAGTTCTGCCCGGGTAAATTTTGCACCAACACGTAGACGGGAACCGGAATATTTCTCAAGCTGGGTGTCTGCCTTTGAGATTATGATGGTCTCATTCAGAGGCAGACTTGCCTCCATCACGACGATGGCCGTCATGACCTTTGTAATTGATGCAATCGGCAAAGCGACATCGGGGTTTTTCTCAAGCAGGATCTCTCCAGTGCGTTGATCAACCACCAATACCGCGCTCGAATTTAATGCAATCTCGGTGAGCTCCGAGCGAAGCCCGAGCCTCGAGCCCATTGAGTTATAACCGGGCTCTGCCTTCGCAAACGACTTTCGGCTCGCCACACGTGTTGTTGAGGTCTTCTTAGCAGTTCTCTGCTTCGCGGCCTGCACATTTTTGGTGCTTTTGGCAGCCTTGGCAGTGGAGGCAGATTTTCCTGACTGAGATTTCTGAGTCGATTGGGCAGCAGCCGTTCCCGACAAGCCAAAACCAAAAGCAATCAGGGACAGAGACACAAATGAGGCTAAAAACAAGCAAGATGCCTCCTTTGGCCTATAAAAATCCTTTCGACCGCCCTCGCCCGGGGCAAGACGGCATGCCTGCGCTAGTTTCTGAAGCGTCATCTCCCTGACACCCTTTTATTTTGCGATGGCGAATGCTAACAAAGGTTTTGGGATTCTCCAAACAAAAATTGAATTTTTTCAATAGCTTAGCCTCGGAAATGAAGACTCGCTCTCAGGAGTCGCAATATTGCAGAGCACAATTTACGGTGTTGAAGTGGATATCCACTGTGTCCTGAATGTCTCGTGCATACCCCCCCGCCATCGCAACGGCTACCGGCACTCCGTGTGTCCTCGCATAGGAAAAAACCCGCTCATCTCGAGCGCAGAGTCCCGCCTTGGTGAGCCCAAGACGGCCAAGTCGATCACCGACAAAAGGATCTGCCCCTGCTAGATAGATCACAAAGTCCGCGCAGAAAGACTTACTCATCTGATCAAGTGCACGCTCAAGCGCCGTCAGGTAAATCTCATCGGTAGTGCCATCGGGCAACTCGACATCCAGGTCAGAACACTCTTTTACAAAGGGATAATTGCTCGCACCGTGGACTGACAATGTGAAGATACTCTCGTCGTTCTCGGCGATCTTTGCGCTTCCATTACCCTGATGGACATCCAGATCAACCACTGCGATACGGCGAATTCCCTCCTGTCCACCGAACTCCCGCTGCACCACGCGTGCCGCAATGATTGCGTCGTTAAAGCAACAAAACCCCTCACCGCGATTCGCGTAGGCATGATGGGTTCCCCCCGCAAGGTTCACGGCGGCCCCATCACGGATCGCGGCCCGGCAGGCCTCCACGGTTGCGCCCGCTGATCGGCGCGATCGTTCCACCATCTGCACTGACCAGGGAAATCCAATTTTCTGTATTTCATTTCGGGACAGATCACCGTGGACAAGACGGTGGATGTAGTCGCAATCGTGGGCCAGAGCAATCACTGAATCCGGCAGCGCCACCGGCTCGCGAAGGTCTACGGAGGGCAGCTCAGCGTGCACACGCTCCCGCAGAAGTCGATACTTCTCCATGGGAAAACGATGCCCCGGTGGCAGGGGAAGAACGAACCGATCACTATAAAATGCGTACACGAGACCCCGTCTTCTGTTATGCGCAGGTACAGCAACTGGCGATGCTGGTCAGGTAAACCGATGTTCAATCAAAAGGAGAATGGCCATGGGAATATATCCCACCCCAGAAAATCTGAGTGAGGCGCAGAAGCAGAATATTGAGGCGATGATGAAGCTATCCCATAAAGCCTTTGAAGGTATTGAGAAGATGGTCGATCTTCAACTCAATGCTGCGCGGGC
>DBCQ01000031.1:6845-15697 GCA_002293155.1 Burkholderiales bacterium UBA954
ACCCCCACTGCCGAAAAAGCACTTGCTTACTCACGCACCATTTACGACATTGCATCCCAGACAAGCAGCGAAGTGCAACGGCTCATCGATGCTCAGATTGCAGATGCCAACAAGAGATTGGTCGATGCCCTTGATGAATTCGTGAAAACCGCACCAGTGGGTTCAGAGAACATCGTGGCGATGATGAAGAATTCGTTGACCGCGGCTAACTCTGCATTCGATACCGCCAACAAGGCTGCTCGTCAGGTGGTTGAGATGGCTGAGCGCAATATGCGGGCGGCGTCGGAAACCGCGCCAAAATCCCCTAAACGTTAACGCTTGGAGATATTGTTGCCTTGCTCGGTTAACGCTTGCGCGTTGTCAGCGCCCTTGTTTTAACGGGTAACATCCCGCTCTTCGACGACCACCCCTCCGAGCGCGACTACGCCAGCTTTGAATTCTTCGTAGGCTGACTGCAGTGATGCCGGAGGACCGCCCGCAACCCCTCCCCCGTCTTGGCCGCTCTGAATACCGACTGCGCCGACTTTACCCCGTTGACCCTTTGGCCCCTGAGCCTTCACGCCCAACTCGATATGCTTCGGTTTTCCATCATCGCCCGCCGAGGGAAGACTGTAAATTTTTAGTTCGGGATATTTTTCTGTCAGCATCCGCATGAGCGAGGTGACGGTTGCCTCAAAGAGCTGATGAACAATCATTGAGCGATCGAACTCAGCGGCCTGACGAAATTCACTGTGGTAGTAGGTCTCAAGCACCCATTCAATCATTGGCCAAGCCATCACCGGAAACCCGGGGCAGAAATAATGCTCCTGAATACAAAACCCGGGGATCTTGTTGTAGGGGTTGGGAATAATGTTAGCGCCTACCGGGAACTCGCCCATACGGAGCCGATCATCGGTGGCCGGCTGCCCCATCTCGGCCGAGCGCTGCCGAATCAAGCGTTCGGCCTCAGGATGCAATTCCAACGCAAGCCCAAGGGCCTCAGCAGCCGCCTGCCGCGTGTGATCATCCGGAGTGGCGCCAATCCCCCCGCAACTCAGCACGACATCGCCAGATGCAAATGAACTGCGTAACGCACGGACACAGCGCGCCCGATCATCGCCAAGGTAATGGACCCACGATAAGGCAAGCCCACGTACGGCGAGTATCGACTTAACTTTTTCGAAGTGCTGATCCTGTCGTTTACCCGACAAAATTTCATCACCCACAATAAATAATCCGAACGCTCGTGCCATTAATTTTCGCTTTTGGAAGCCCGCATAAACGACTGACACAAGTTACGAAGGCCGATCCATTGTTGCTGCCAAAACCCATGGCCGTAGTTAACACCCTGAGCCTGATCACGAATCCCGGTCTCAGGCAGTCGCTCGTTAGCAGAAAACCGCCGCTCAGCCGACCAGTCCGCGGTTCTAAAGAGCCAATCCCAAATGGGAAATAACACTGCAAAATTAACGCCCCTTGCCGGCCCCTCATGCCCGAGCCCAACCGCATGGTGCAGGCGGTGGAACCCTGGCGAGACAACCAGCCGGGCCAACCAACCCGGAAATGCCAATCCAATATTGGCGTGCTGCAGGCTCTGCCAGACCCGAGTGATCACGACAAAGCTTAGAAACTGGCTCGGCATCACACCAATAAAGAGTGCAACAAATGCGAGGATGGCATCACGCAACAGATCATCGACGAGGTGATTACGGTTGTCCGTCCAGAGGGTCATCCGTCGCTGAGAGTGGTGGATAGCATGAAGAGACCACCACCAGTTCCATCCGTGCTGAAAGCGATGAATCCAGTAGTCGACAAAATCTAAAATAACCAGATAGACAAAGGCCGCTATGACCGGAAGGTAGGTGAGCCCCAACAGCGCATCGATCTCAACCGCCGGCAGGCCCCAGCCACGCCAGCCATCACGGGCCGCTAAGGCAATCGGCTCTAACAATACAAACGCGAAGACTGCGAAGGCGCCTAAACGATGTAACAAGGTATAGGCAAAATCAGTGCCGACGCGATCGCCAAGGCCGCCCGGACCGCGACGCTCGGCCGGAAACCGCCGCTCGAGTGGCAGTAAGATTGCCGCCAGCAACGCAACCTCTATTGCACCGATTAGAAACCACTCAGTAAAATCAAAGGCCTCCTCCATGTGGGCGAGAAGGCCTGCTGCCGTGAGACCGGGCAAGACAATCCCCTCGAAAACGATCGCATGAAGTTCTGCGAACAGATTGATCAACGACTCAATCATGATGGAGGCCGATCGATAATGGTTTTAAAGCAAAATCCTTTTGACTTTAATCCCTCAATCAGCGGATCTAACATCGGTGCAAATACCTCCTTACGCGACCATATACCCAAATGGGCCATCAAAATATCCCCCGCTCGGATATCACGCAACGCATTTTTCAATAGCTGCGCATTGGGATAACGCTCGCTCGCTAACTCGTCGCCCAGAAAACCTGCAGGGCTCCAGTGAACATGGGTATAGCCACACACCTCGGCCGCCTGCAGCGCATTCTTATTCGTGAATCCGCCGGGCGCACGCCATATCGGATCGAGTGGGCGGCCAGTGAGTTTCTGAAACTGTTGATCGACTGCACGCAGCTCAGCACAAAACTCTTTGGCTGTGAGACGCAGTAGCTTTCCTGCATCGGCACCAAACTGTGGCCGATAACGGATCACATCCGCGGAGGCTGCTCCTGCCGACGGGGCCTCGAGTATCCGGCCATGCCGAAGCGTATGACTTCCGAACGCATGACCCTCGGCGACACGGGCTCGCCAATAGCCCTGCCAGTTCTCATCAATTGAGAAATCCCCACGATAGGTTTTTTCATTTGCAAGAAAAAAAGTAGCCTTAACCTGGTGCTTTTTCAAAATACCTGCGATCAGATCCGCGCTCTGCATTCCCCCCGTATCAAGCGTGAGATAGACCGGTTTCCCGCAGGCCATGGCAAGGCTTGCCGATATCGCCAACACGAGACCGACAGCGAAACGCTTCGCAGCCTTCAGTTGGCCAAGATGGCGGCTAGAGAAGGCCAGCCCGATCATGCAGGTAGACTCCATGCGGTGATCGCCCCACCGTAATACGTTTAATCACTTTTCCGGCATCAAGATCAACGACTGAGACGGCACGAATCCAGCGTTGTGTAACCCATAACTGCTTGCCGGATTCATGAATATCCATACAATCCGGCCCGCCGGGTACTTTAATTTCAGCCTCCACTTTCAAGCTACCCATATCAACTTTAGACAAGCTATTGGCAACCCGGTTGGAGACCCAGAGGTGCTGGCGATTGCCCTGATTTCGAAACGCATGGGCCCCCTCGCCGGTTACGATCTTTGTTACCCGTTGTGGGTCTGACCGATTACGGCCACTGACCTGAATAACATCAATCGCGTTTTCCCCCATGACGCCCACGAAGATCAATTTTGAATCGGGTGAGATTGCAACGCCCGCAGGCAAATTCCCCACCGCAAACCGCCACAACACGACAAGTCTGCGCAGATCAATCGCGACCAGTTCATGCGACTCTTGAAGGGTGACATAGACCACCCGGCTGTCGTCTGAAAATACAAGGTGACTCGGTGTCTTTGCGAGATTAAATCGCGCTAACCCTTGAAGCTTCATCTCATCCCCATGCCCGACACGGCGATAGACATCGACATGGTCTAGGCGGTTTGCACAGGTTACAAAAAAGTTTTGGTCGGGCGAAAAGCCAAGATGATAGGGGTCGTCGACCCCCGATACGGCATGCATAACAGTGCCAGTGGCGGGATCTAGAAAAGTAAGAGAATCCGACATCGCGTTGCCCACCACGACCAGGCGATTATCGGGTGTGGGATATAAATGGTGTGGCTCCTTACCCGTCGGAATGCGGCCAATGACCTGGTGGCTCTTGGGGTCGATGAGGGAGAGATCGGCATCACGGGAGTTGAGGACGATAACCGGATAAGCCCCTGCCGAACCCGTTGCACTGGCCTGTGTTTGGGCTTTTTTCTGCGCCTGTGCAACACCTGCCCCACCCAATACACCTGCCGCCGACGCAATCGCAGCGCCTGCCAATGAGAACCGTAGAAAACGGCGCCGATCAGGGTTTGAAAAAATCATAGCCCTTCATTATGTCTTTATTCTTGGAGGTTCGCCCAAGAGCGTTGGAGTCGCTTCACTGAGACCGGAACCGGGGTTTTGAGTTCCTGTGCAAAGACAGCCACGCGAAGCTCTTCCAACATCCATCGAAACTCCAAAAATCGATCGGGAAGCGCAGCACGTTGTTGACTGGCCCATCGCCAGAAAGGCGCCTCGACAGTGCTCACCTCAGCCAGCCAGCGGGTATCACGGCTAGGATCAATTCGACACTTATCAATTCGGCTCGAGACCGCCTTCAGGTATCGCGGGAGATGGGCTGCCCGCTCCGATGGGATCGAGACCAGAAAATCATTGGGCACAAGACGAGCGAGCTGCTGAGAAATATCAGCATGGGTCGATGCCATCGCTTTAACCCCTCCTAACTTTTTCATTATGGTTGAATGCTCACCCAGCACCAGGCCAAGCCAGCGCAGCATCTCATGGCCGATCAGCAGCACACGACTGCGGCCCTGTGCAATCCAGGCATCGCACTGCGCCTCATCGGCCGGGAGGCCCTGCGCCAGAAATACCTGCATCAGCGTACGGTCACGCAGCTGTCCAAATAGCCGGTCATGGCCTCCAAAGGGGGTGTACTGCAGGCCAATATCGCGACGGGCATTTAATTCTTTTTCTAAAGACTTCAATGGCTCTTTAACCGCCAATGCAATTCGATCGAGCCAGAACTCTCGCGTGAGCGCACCCAAAGATTGTTGATCGTGCTGGGTTTCTAGACCTAACTCTGCCCGTAAGACCTCGAGATCTCGCCCCTCTGCAAGCCTGCGGCCGTGGGGATCAAGAAGTCGGAGATTAAACCGGCAATGCGGACTCATACCGTCGAGTTTGAAGTCGTCACGTTTTGCGGCGATGCCCGTTTCTTGCGAGAGATCCCGAATCAGTGCTGGAATTAGCCCCATCGTTCCAGCCTTTTCAGCCCATCGCTCACAAAAGCCTTGTGCGTAATCCGGCAGCGGAACACAGTGTCGACGAATTCGTTGCGGCAGGCTTTTTAAGAGGGCCTGCACCTTTTCCTTCAGCATTCCAGGAACCATCCACTCGAGGGCGAGTGGGTCAACCGAATCAATCTGGTCAAGCGGCACGAGAAGCGTTACGCCATCACGCGCGTCACCAGGATCAAAGTGATACTCCAAGGCATAGGCTTTTGATTGGCAGACGATCGATTTGGGGAACTGCTCCGTTGTAATGCCCGCCGCCTCATGGCGCATGAGATCGTCTTTATTAAGGCAGAGACACTCAGGGTTGTCTCGAACGGCCTCGCTATACCAGGCCCCCAGGCTCTGCGCATCCATGACATGCTCCGGGATCGACTGGTCGTAGAAGGCAAAGAGTAAGGCCTCATCGACCAAGATATCTGGGCGGCGCGCCTTATGCTCGAGGGCCTCAACCTCACGAATTCGTTTTGCATTAACCGCAAAGAATCGATGCGGGCATTCCCAATCCTGCTCAACGAGAGCCTCACGAATAAAAATCTCGCGAGCCTCTTGATGCTGATGGGGCCCCAACTGTGCCCAGGAAATTTTTCGGCGTTGATAGATTGTTAACCCATAAAGCGTTGCACGCTCATAGCCCACGACACGACCCGTCTTCTTCTCCCAATGGGGTTCGCTATAACTTTTTTTCAGAATATGGGCGGCCGCCTGTTCAACCCATTGCGGCTCAATGGCTGCAATGGTGCGCGCAAAAAGGCGCGAGGTTTCTACCTGCTCGGCTGCCATCAGCCATCGTGGCGGCTTCTTTGCAAGTGAGGAGCCTGGCCAGATCAGGAACTTGACATCATGACAGCCGAACCAGATCGGCTCATCGGGCGCCCGAGTGCCAATGTTCGAAAGTAGGCCCGTCAAAATAGCCTGATGTAGGGTTGCCTGCGAGGCAGGCGTCTCATTAGGCGTCCAGCGGGCCTCTGTTACCCACTCCGAGAGCTGCTGATGGATCTCTCTCCACTCGCGTACCCTCAGCGGTGAGAGGAACTGGGCCCGAAGCGCCTGATCATATTTTCGGTTTGATTCACGCGCACCATGCAGAGACTGAATCCTATTCCACAGGTTCAACAGCGAGGAAAATTCACTAGCCGGGTCCGCAAACGCTGCATGGGCCCGATCGGCTATCGATGCCTGAGCCTCAGGACGATCCCGCGGATCTTGCGTCGATAAGGCTGCTGCAATCACTAACATCTCTTTTAAACAGCCCAACTGCCGAGAGGCTACCAACATTCGACCAATTCTTGGGTCCACTGGAAATTTCGCTAAGGTCTTGCCAATCGCTGTGAGTTGGCCATCTCCATCAATTGCATTAAGTTCACGCAGCATCACCAAGCCATCCGCCACCGCCTTACCTGAAGGCGGATCAATGAAGGGGAAGTCTCGAATCTCAGGCAATCCCAAGGACTTCATACGCAACATTACCGCGGCAAGCGCACTGCGATGAATCTCAGGGTCTGCAAACTCGGGGCGTTGCTTAAATTCGGCCTCATCGTAGAGCCGAATACAAATGCCGTTCGCAATTCGGCCGCACCGACCACTTCGCTGATTCGCTTGGGCCTGAGGGATTGGTTCGATTTGTAATTGCTCGACTTTGCCGCGGTATCGGTACCGCTTTACGCGCGCAAGTCCGCTATCGACGACGTAACGAATATTGGGTACCGTCAGCGAGGTCTCCGCTACATTTGTCGCCAGTACAATCCGGCGTGCGCCAGAGGGCCGAAATACACGGTCTTGATCGGACTGATTCAATCGCGCGTAGAGGGGCAGGATTTCGCTGGCCATCTTTCCCGATTTCGCCAAGAGGCTATGGGCCGGCCGACCACGCAACTCGTCAGCAACCGCTTTGATCTCCCGCTCCCCGGGGAGAAACACCAGAATATCTCCGGGGCCTTGACCACTCCAATCCCGCTCACACTCCTCGATACCATCGATCACGGTATCGATGAGATCTTGGTCGGTGCTCTGGGCAGGCCGCCACCGAACCTCAACCGGAAAGAGTCGGCCTGAGACCTCAACCACGGGAGCAGGTTTTCCGTTCTCGCCAAAGTGCTGCGCAAAACGCTCCGCATCAATCGTGGCCGAGGTGATCACTACCCGAAGATCCGGACGCTTTGGCAGGAGATTCTTGAGATAGCCCAACAGAAAATCAATATTTAGACTTCGCTCGTGGGCCTCATCCACAATGATCAGATCGTAGGCGCGCAGCAGCGGATCGGCCTGGGTCTGGGCCAATAGAATCCCGTCTGTCATCAGTTTGATGGGGACCCCGGGGCGAGCGCGGTCATTGAATCGAATCTGGTAGCCCACCTGGGCATTGGGGCCATCCCCGCACTCGCAGCCGAGTTCCTGGGCAATTCGCTTGGCGACGGTCACCGCCGCCAGCCGTCGCGGCTGGGTATGGGCGATTGTTTTACCCTTTGCCCCTCGGCCCACAGTGAGCCCGATCTTGGGAAGTTGGGTGGTTTTGCCAGATCCTGTCTCTCCGCAGACAATAATCACCGGATGCTCTTGGATCGCCAGTGCGATATCTTGCCGTCGGGCACTGACCGGGAGGTTTTCCGGGAACTCAATCTGCATTAAGAAAATTATAATCAGACCATGAATGCAAAAGCCCTCAGTTCCACTATTTCTAAACCAACAACGACAACCCCCTCCACGCCCGGGGGAGGAGAATCTTCCGGCCTGTCGGTTGAGTCAGTTGATTTCGTATCTTGGCTGCGATCCGTAGCACCCTACATTCATGCCTTCCGTAACAAAACCTTTGTCATTGGTTTTCCTGGGGAGCTTGTAAAAGCAGGTGAGCTCGAAAGCCTAGCCCACGATGTCGCGCTTTTGGCAGCAATGGGCATGCGGATTGTCTTGGTCCACGGAAGCCGACCGCAGGTACAGGAACAACTCGACCTTCGGCAGATTGAGAGCCGCTTTAGCCATGGCCTTCGCATCACCGATAAGCCATCGCTTGAATGCGCCAAGGAGGCCTCCGGCGAATTGCGGCTTGATATTGAAGCTGCATTCTCTGCCGGTCTACCCAATACACCGATGGGGAATGCCCGCATCCGTTTAATCAGCGGAAACTTCGTCACTGCCAGGCCCGTTGGCATTGTCGATGGGATCGATTTTGAGCACACCGGTATCGTGCGCAAGATTGAGGCTGAGGCTATTCGACATGCCCTTGATAGTGGCGCACTCGTCTTGCTGTCTCCACTCGGTTTCTCGCCAACCGGTGAGGCCTTTAACCTATCCATGGAGGATGTGGCCGCTAGCGTCGCGGTGAGCCTTGATGCCGATAAATTAATTTTTATAACAGAAGACAGTGGTGTTCCCTGCCACGCCGGGGAGCGAATAGCAGAGATTTCGGAGGATGCGGCCGAAGAATGGATCAGCAAACAGAGTCTTCACGCAGATGCCCGCTTTACCCTGCAACATGCATTGCGGGCCTGCCGCGGGGGCGTAGAGCGAGCCCATATCGTCCCGTTCACACGCGAAGGAGCATTGCTACTCGAACTCTTTACCCATGACGGTATCGGCTGCATGGTTGTCGAGGAGACTCTCGAGGCCTTGCGGCCTGCGACCATCGATGACGTCGCAGCCATCGTCTCGCTGATTGAGCCGCTCGAGTCGGACGGAACCTTTGTTAAGCGCGGAAGAGCGCGTATTGAACGGGATATTGATCGTTTCACAGTCATTGAACACGATGGCGTTATTTTTGGTTGTGCCGCACTCTACCCATTTTCCAAATCAAGCCT
>DBCQ01000003.1:0-995 GCA_002293155.1 Burkholderiales bacterium UBA954
GCGATTGACAATCTCGCCTGGTGGAGAATGGTTGACCCGCAGGGTGATTGGTTGGAAGTCACCCGCCTTGATCACAACATGGGCAAGATCCACGATGCGCCTTGGGTTGAATTTGGACTTGCATGGTATGCGTCAGACCAGTTCGATTCCGCAGCGGGTCAGATGCAGGGCTCGCCGCTGCGCAGGCAGACCATTAAGCTCGAGGGGTGGCGGTTTCGCAGGCTTGGCTTGGGCAAAGATGTCACCGATAAAGTCTTGGGCGGTCTGCCTGGAATTCAAAAAGAGGGCTGTGATGGCCTTATTACAAGCGCCCGGTGGGTCTTACACCGAATGCCCGGCCATGTGCGCACGGTCTGCTTAGAGTTCTTTGGGAACGCACAAGAGGCTGTTCCCTCAATTGTTGAGATAAAAAACTACCTCGATAAAAAACCGGGGGGTGCATTGTTGGCGGGCCTCGAGCACTTAGATGAGCGCTACCTGCGGGCAGTGGGCTACGGAACAAAGAGTAAGCGCGGCTCGCTTCCCAAGATGGTCTTAATTGGCGATATCGTGGGCGATGATGATCAGGCGGTTGCAAAGGCTGCCTCTGAGGTTATTCGTTTTGCCAACGGCCATGCCGGAGAAGGTTTTGTCGCGATCTCGCCGGAGGCCCGTAAGGCATTCTGGTCAGAGCGCGCTCGCACGGCGGCAATCGCGCGCCACACCAATGCGTTCAAGATTAACGAAGATGTCGTTATCCCATTGCCCCGCATGGGCGAATACACCAATGCAATCGAGCACATCAATATCGAACTCTCGATTAGCAACAAACTGAAAATCATTACCGCCTGTGGCGATGTTCTCGTGGCCAGTAGCACCGCAGCCCGCTTGACACCTGTCGACCCCGACGATGCCGATGATGCCGAGGATTTTGAGCGCCGTATCGGCGTTGCCAATGCGCTTCTTGGGCGCACCCATGGCCGCTGGGCTTTTCTCTTGGCTAATCTTCAAGAGCC
>DBCQ01000003.1:1071-1803 GCA_002293155.1 Burkholderiales bacterium UBA954
AGAGCGCTTAGCCCGCGCGCCTGACTGCAGACTGGTTGACTTAATTCAAGAGCATCACATTCGTGTTTCCTGGAAGCGCGAGCTGCGCGAGCCCATGCGTGGAATTTTTAGCGGAGCAGCCTTTGCTGCACTCCTTGAGAAATTAGAGGCGAGCCACAAGGCTATCCTGCGGTCGCGGGTCTTTATCGCCCTGCACATGCATGCGGGTGATGGCAATGTTCACACCAATATCCCGGTGAACTCAGATGATTACGAGATGCTGCAAGAGGCCCACCGGGCGGTTGCGCGGGTAATGGAGATTGCAAAGTCGCTCGATGGCGTGATCTCGGGCGAGCATGGAATTGGCATCACCAAGATGGAGTTTCTAACCGAGGGTGAGCTCAATGCCTTTGCCGAATATAAAAATAAGGTTGACCCAGACCAGCACTTCAACGCAGGCAAGCTTCTGCGCGGCGGCAATCTTGATAATGCGTACACGCCCTCCTTTGGCCTGATGGGCGCCGAGAGTTTAATCATGCAGCAATCGGATATCGGTTCGATTGCGGATTCATTTGCGAATTGTCTGCGCTGTGGAAAATGTAAGCCTGTCTGTGCGACCCATGTGCCGCGGGCCAACCTTCTGTATTCGCCGCGCGATAAGATTCTTGCCACATCGTTATTGATCGAGGCATTTTTATACGAAGAGCAGACTCGTCGTGGCGTATCGATTAAGCACTGGGAAGAGTTTGGCGA
>DBCQ01000003.1:1970-5134 GCA_002293155.1 Burkholderiales bacterium UBA954
GCGACGAATCCCCAAACGATTAACCTAACCCGTAAGGTCATGATCGAGTGGGGCTATAAGGCCCAGCGCCTTGCCAATGATCTGTTAAAGAAGTTTGCTAAGGCCCAGACTGTCAAGCCACCCGCAACCCTTGGCAGGCCGCCAGTTCGTGAGCAAGTCATTCATTTCATTAATAAGAAAATGCCAGGCGATCTGCCTAAAAAAACAGCCCGGGCCTTACTTGATATTGAAGATTCGAATTACGTGCCGGTTATCCGCAATCCCAATGCCACCACAACCGATAGCGAGGCGGTCTTCTATTTTCCGGGCTGTGGCTCAGAGCGTCTTTTCTCTCAGGTGGGGCTTGCCACCCAGGCCATGCTTTGGCACGTCGGCGTACAGACTGTTCTGCCACCCGGCTATTTATGCTGCGGCTATCCACAGCGGGGTGCGGGTCAGTTTGATAAGGCAGAAAAAATCATCACCGATAACCGAGTGCTCTTTCATCGCGTTGCAAACACCCTGAACTATCTTGATATCAAGACCGTGGTTGTATCCTGTGGAACCTGTTACGACCAGTTATCAGGCTACGAGTTTGACAAGATCTTCCCGGGCTGCCGCATCATGGACATCCACGAATTTCTAATGGAAAAAGGCGTGAGGCTTGAATCGGTGACTGGGGTCCGCTACATGTACCACGACCCCTGCCATAGTCCTATGAAGCAGCATCAGCCCTTGAAGGTCGTTAACCAGCTCATGAATAGTGAGGTCAACGGAAAGATCAGCAATAACGATCGTTGCTGCGGTGAGTCGGGAACGCTTGCAGTCACCCGGCCCGATATCTCGACCCAGGTACGGTTTCGTAAAGAAGAAGAAATGCGCAAGGGCGCACAGGCGCTTCGCGACAGTGCGGGCCAAGAGTCTGCGGTGAAGATTCTCACTTCATGCCCATCGTGTTTGCAGGGCCTAAATCGCTACCGTGAGGACGTTGCCGTTGAGGCAGATTACATTGTGGTTGAAATCGCAAAGCACTTACTCGGCGAGAACTGGCTACCCAGCTATGTCGAGGCAGCAAACCACGGCGGAATAGAGCGCGTCCTCGTCTAAGCGGGCAGAACCCGCCGCTTTTCGGGAAACACCATTGAGAAGCAACTTCCTTTGCCAACCTCACTATCAATCAGAAGTGTTGCCTGATGCCGTGTGGCCACGTGCTTAACAATCGCTAATCCAAGGCCCGTGCCACCCGTCTCTCGGGAGCGGCTGCGATCCACTCGATAGAACCGTTCGGTTAGCCTTGGCAGATGTTGGGGTTCAATGCCAGGCCCAGTGTCTTCTACACTAAATACAGGGCAGCCCTCTGGGTTGATCGACCAGGTCAGTCTGATGGTGCCCCCCGCAGGTGTGTATCGAATGGCATTACTGACTAGGTTTGAAAATGCGCTAGCAAGCTCATCTTCGGCACCGATTAATTTTGCGCTGCTGGCAGCTGTGCATTCAATATGGTGTTGGCTGCGGCTTATGGTGTTGGCATCGGTTGTTAGTCGATCCATCATCTCTCGCATATCGATGGAGTCTTCTTGTGCTGGCGCATTGGTCGATTCCAGCTTTGAGAGCACAAGCAGGTCTTCAACAATGTTTTCCATGCGGTGGGCCTGGGCATGCATTAGTCCTAGGTATTGATTTCGTTGGGCCTCGGTCACCGGAAGCTCTCGAATCGTTTCTAAAAATCCACTTAATACGGTAAGTGGAGTCTTTAACTCGTGAGAGACATTCGCTACGAAATCCCTGCGCGTGGTCTCGAGTCGATCAAGCTGGGTGATATCGCGAGTCATCAAAAGTCGCTGATGGGTGCCGTAGGGAATAAGCTGAAGCTGCAGCACACGCTCGGAATCCCGCAGACCGCGCAGCACAATAGATTTGTCCCAATCCGTTCCGTTTAAGTAGGCCACGAAATCTGGATGACGAACAATATTGATGAGATTTCTTCCGCCATCTTTTTCGTTACTAATGCCAAGCTGCTCCTCGGCCTGCTCATTGGCGTAGATCACCTGATTGTCTTCATCAAGGGTTACCACCCCATCGGGCATGGCCTGGGTCGCGCTTCTAAAATCCTTTAAGGTCTCGGCTAGCTGTTGTCGTTGTTGTTCGCCCGACTTGGCGATGCGGTAGATCTTGGCAAAGATCAAATCCCAGGTGCCCGCGCCGTGCGGTACTTTTTCGAGCCGGAAGTCTTCAAGCCACTGCATGGTTTTCTGCAGGTAGTAGAGCTGATACACCACCCAGTAAGCCAGCAGGGCAACGGCCACGGTCCAACCCGCATTAGGGCTAACGACTGCGCCAAAGAACCAGGCAATTGCCCCAATTCCCAGCAGATAAAACGAAATTTGAATCCAGAACGCGACCATAGCCGGGATTATCGCCGAGCCTAGGCGGGATTCTGGCTGGCCACCCTAGCGGCTAAAGCGGTAGCCGCTGCCGCGCACTGTTTCGATCAGCCGATCGTGGCCTGTGGGTTCAAGCGCCTTGCGCAGCCTTCGAATGTGAACATCAACCGTGCGCTCCTCTACAAAGACATGGTCCCCCCAGACCTGATCGAGAAGCTGGGCCCGGCTGTGGACACGCTCTGCGTGGGTCATAAAGAAGTGCAATAGCCGAAACTCGGTAGGCCCCAAGTCAAGGGCAACCGCCTGGCCGTCAACGGTCCCCCATAGTCGATGGGTCGCGGGGTCTAAGCGCAGCCCGCCGATTTCAACCGTGTCATTGGTGAGCTGGGGTGCACGTCGCCGCATTACGGCCTTAATGCGGGCCATCAGTTCTTTGGGTGAAAAGGGCTTGGTGATGTAATCATCCGCACCAGTCTCAAGGCCTTCGACCTTGTCGCCCTCATCGGTGCGGGCGGTGAGCATGATGATTGGAATCTCTTTGGTCCGCTCGTCGGTTCGTAATTTGCGGGCATAGCGCACGCCCGACATTCCTGGAAGCATCCAATCGAGCAGGATCAAATCGGGCAGCTGGCCCTCAACGATCGACTGGGCAATCTCTGCGTTTTCGGCGACCAACACCTTATGGCCGGCAAACCCTAGGTTGACCGAGAGCAGCTCGGCAATGGCAGGTTCGTCCTCAACAACCAAGATGGTGCTCTGCATATTAGGGCTTCAAAACTCGGGAACTTCCGAAGGGCTTTG
>DBCQ01000067.1:0-748 GCA_002293155.1 Burkholderiales bacterium UBA954
CGCATCGCACCGATACGAACACATAAACCATCAATCGGGATAGATCCGGGGGTACGAAAGGCAGGCTTTCCCAGAATCTTATTCGCCTCAGCACCGGCCTTCCACTCTTCCTTACTCTGTCCGTGTTCAACGGGAACATCAATCCATGGGATTAAACTCCCTGCGAGCGGAACGCCCCTGAAATGTTCGACCGGTAAAGTATTTCCGCGTAACGTATCGCTGACCATACGATCAATATCTAGAATCGCAGAAGACGGATCAGCCAGTGGCTGTGCGACTGATTTATGCAACCCACCCATCTGGGAGAGAAGCTCACGCATATTCTGCGCACCCGCGCCAGAGGCTGCCTGATAGGTCATCGCGCTGACCCACTCCACTACGCCATGACGAAAGAGCCCGCCCATCGCCATGAGCATCAGACTTACGGTGCAATTACCGCCAATCCAGCTATTGACACCCTGCGATAAGGCGCGATCGATTACGGGGCGATTAACGGGATCAAGAACAATCACGGCATCGCTTTCCATCCGCAAGGCAGAGGCTGCATCAATCCAATGGCCACGCCATCCAGAGGCGCGCAGTTGCGGATAGATCTCTTTCGTGTAATCACCACCCTGGCAGGACATGATGATATCCATCGCCGATAGTGCGGCGAGATCCGACGCGGACTTCAACACCTCTCGGGATTTCGCAAAGGCTGGCACCGTGCCGCCTGCGTTCGATGTGCTAAAAAAAACCGGTTCGATTA
>DBCQ01000067.1:921-3417 GCA_002293155.1 Burkholderiales bacterium UBA954
CCAACCCGCCTGCAGTTATCCCGGAGAATATCGCCCGTCGCAACACCCGATGCAAGGGTTTTTCTGACTGCGCTCTCAATAGCATCGGCCGCAACCGTCAGGTTGAAGCTATAACGCAACATCATTGCAGCCGACAGGATCGTTGCCAACGGGTTGGCCAGATCTTGACCTGCGATATCCGGGGCTGAACCATGGATTGGCTCATAGAGCCCCTTGTTATTGGCATCCAGGGAAGCCGAGGGCAGCATCCCAATCGAGCCGGTAAGCATCGAGGCCTCATCAGACAAGATATCTCCAAACATATTGCCTGTGACCATCACGTCAAACTGCTTAGGATCTTTTAATAACTGCATTGCGGCGTTATCCACATACATGTGGGAGAGTGCAACATCAGGATAAGACTTGCCTAATGTGGTCATAACATCCCGCCAGAGCTGGGTGGTTTCTAATACGTTCGCCTTGTCAATCGAGCAGACCCGTTTACTGCGCTTTTGAGCAGCCTGGAATGCGACATGTCCGATTCGTAGAATCTCACTCTCGCGATAGACCATGGTGTCAAACCCCTCACGCTCACCATTTTCTAGCACCCGAATTCCGCGAGGCTGGCCGAAATAAATATCGCCCGTCAGCTCTCGAATAATCATGATGTCCATGCCCGACACCACCTCGGGTTTTAGCGTTGAGGCCCCCGCAAGCTCGGGGTAAATTGTCGCGGGCCTTAGATTCGCAAATAACTGAAGTTCTTTTCGTAACCCAAGAATCGCCTGTTCCGGTCTTAACTCACGGGGAAGTGCATCTAGACTAAAGTCTCCCACCGAGCCAAACAAGATCGCATCGCTGTCCTTCGCAAGCTTCAGTGTTGGCTGAGGCAAGGGGTGACCACTTGCCCGATATCCAGCACCGCCCACGGGCGCCTCCTCGAGTGAGAGCTGAAAATGGCCTTGGTCGGATAGACGTTTGAGCACCCGAACCGCCTGTGCCGTGATCTCTGGCCCGATGCCATCGCCAGGCAAGACCGCGATCTTTAGATGTTTCGACATTCAAACTTTCCTCGTGTTTGATTAACGGTCCATGACCGCATGCATGTCCGTTCCGAGCCATGGCTTTTCTGAAATGCGCTTGGCCTCAAAGGCCTTGATTTTCTCTGCGTGCTGCAAGGTTAAGCCAATATCATCTAAGCCGTTGATCATGCAGTGCTTACGGAAGGGCTCGACTTCAAATGGGCGGACGAACTCACCGTCTGCCGTTGCAATGGTTTGGGCCCCTAGATCAACCACGAGCTCAAACCCTTCATGAGCAAATACCTGCTGAAAGAGAATTTCAATATCGTCTTCAGAGAGAACGATCGGCAGAACACCATTTTTAAAGCAGTTATTAAAGAAAATATCTGCAAATGATGGTGCGATGACTACCCGAAAGCCATAATCCTCTAAGGCCCAGGGCGCGTGCTCACGGCTTGAACCGCAACCAAAGTTACGTCGGGCAATCAAGATGCTCGCCCCCTGGTATCGAGGTGCATTTAATACAAAGTCTTTCTTCAAAGGCCTTCGGCTGCAGTCCATTCCGGGCTGACCTTCGTCGGCGTATCGCCAGGCGTCAAATAAATGCGGCCCAAAGCCACTGCGCTTAATTGACTTCAAGAACTGCTTAGGAATAATGGCATCCGTATCCACGTTCGCCCGATCCATCGGCGCGACAAGACCTCGATGCAGTGTTAAAGGTTTCATTAGAATTCTCTCAATAGGTTAGAAGTGTCGGACATCGACAAAGTGGCCCGCCAGGGCTGCAGCCGCAGCCATTGCGGGAGAAACGAGATGGGTTCTTCCACCCGCTCCCTGCCGACCCTCAAAATTGCGGTTCGATGTTGATGCGCTGCGCTCTCCGGGCTCAAGCCGGTCTGCGTTCATGGCAAGACACATCGAACATCCAGGCTCCCGCCACTCGAAACCCGCTTCCTTAAAGATCTTATCGAGCCCCTCTTGCTCGGCCTGGGCTTTCACCAGACCAGACCCGGGAACAACTAAGGCGAGCTTCACATTTGAAGCTTTCTTGCGGCCTTTAATGACTGCCGCTGCTGAGCGCAGATCCTCGATTCGAGAATTGGTACACGACCCAATAAAGACTTTATCAACGCGGATTTCAGTGAGGGGCGTATTTGCACTGAGTGCCATATAAGTGAGTGCACGTTCCATCCCTTCTCGCTTGAATTGATCCGTCTCCTTGGCGGGATCGGGAACGCAGGCCTCAACAGGCAGAACCATTTCGGGCGAGGTTCCCCAGGTCACCTGTGGTGCAATCTCGGCCGCACTTAGAGTGACCACTTTGTCAAACACCGCATCTGGATCGGACTGCAGGGTATTCCAATAGGCCACGGCCTTATCCCAGTCGGCACCCTTCGGTGTGAGAGGGCGGCCTTTGACGTAGTCAATGGTCTTCTGATCGACTGCAACCATACCTGCTCTGGCTCCCGCCTCAATCGCCATATTGCAGATCGTC
>DBCQ01000067.1:3467-7450 GCA_002293155.1 Burkholderiales bacterium UBA954
CCGAACTCGATCGCGTAACCGGTGCCGCCGGCTGTACCGATTTTCCCAATCACAGCCAATACAATGTCTTTTGCGGTCACGCCTTCGGCGAGATGACCATCCACCTGGACAAGCAGACGTTTTGCTTTTTTCAAAAGTAGACACTGGGTGGCCAGCACATGCTCGACTTCTGAGGTGCCAATTCCCATTGCAAGACAGGCAAAGGCGCCATGCGTGCTGGTGTGTGAATCCCCGCAGACTACCGTCATACCGGGCAGTGTTGCCCCCTGCTCCGGACCAATGACATGGACAATACCCTGACGTTGATCTTTGATATCAAAGTAGGTCAGATTAAATTTCTTTGCGTTGAGATCAAGAGTCTCAACCTGCAGGCGCGACACTGGATCGCTGATGCCCTTTGATCGATCCGTCGTGGGGACATTGTGATCCACCACCGCGAGATTGGCAGAGTTGCGCCACAGCGGCCGGCCCGCCATCTCCAGGCCCTCAAATGCCTGTGGGCTTGTAACTTCATGGACAAGGTGCCGATCAATATAAATAAGACAGGTCCCGTCTTGCTCCTGGTGAACAACGTGTTCATCCCAGAGTTTGTCGTACAAGGTGCGTCCGGCCATGGTGATTTCCTTCAGTAAGCGTCGGGGTGCTTCGAAACCCTTAATTATGCCCCGCAAATCCTCGGGCAGCGCGTAATCCAGAGACTGCAACCACCGCGCCAAGACCGGCAGCACCGGCGGCTGCGATAAAACTAAATTCAGGCGATACCGCCTCCCATAACCAGCCGGCGGCAATACCGCCAATGGAACCCCCAAGACCATAGGAGGCCATCGTATAGAAGGCCTGGCCACGAGCCTGCGCCTGCGCGGGGAACCAGCGCTGAATCAGTGACATCGACGCGCTATGGTGAATACCAAAGGTAACCGCGTGCAATAACTGGGCCAGGATAATCACAAGCACTGAGCCGCCAGAAAACGCAATCATTAGAAATCGAATCACCGTAACGAGATAGGAGGCCACCCAACAAGCGCCCACCGAGAACCTGTCAAACAGTCGATGCTGGCATTGAAACATTACGATCTCGGCCACAACCCCCAATGCCCAGAGCAGACCAATCTCGGTGCGACTAAAGCCCTGCTCAAATAGCCACAATGAAAACAGAGTGTAGAGTGGGGCGTGGGCGAGCAGCATCAGAAACGAGGCTGCAAGAAAACGTTGAATGCGCCGATCCCTCAGGATATCTTTAATCAATGCAGGTAGAGGCGAGAGATCATGGACTTCACGACGCGGCAGCAGCAGCGTCACCAATAAGACCAGCACCAACATCCCGATTAATGTCGCGGGCAGCCAGTCGATACCGACCCGATCAAACCATGGGCCGGCAAGTGTCACCGCAATAATGAACCCCAGTGAACCCCAGACCCGCATACGGCCATAGGTCTTTAAACTGCCTTGGCTTGCCTGCATCGCAAGGGACTCTGTGATGGGCACCTGACCGCTTAAGAAAAAACTCATCAAGCAGAGTGCGAAAAATAAAGGCCAGAACCCTAAGTCGAGTAATAAGAGCCCGCTCGATAACACGGCAAGTACGGCTGCGATCTGGACTAACTTTGCAACCCCATTGGGCCCCTTGACGTGATCGGCCATCCAGCCCCATGCCGGAGGCCCGACTACTCGTGCCCACTGCATCGGAGAGATCAGTACACCAATCTCGGCGGGACTAAACCCTCTACCGTTTAACCACAGCGATAGGAACGGCGCAAAAATCCCGACATAGGCAAAGTAGGCGCCAAAAAAAGACGCAAGGCGTGTTGTCGTTTTCAACCGAAACAGCGCAGAAAAAACTTAGGGCTTTAAACGGGGTGGCGCCCCAGACGATTGGCCTGATCTGGCCTCGGGTAAGTGCCCGGGGATGGGCCTGCTGGCCACCACAACATCCGCATTCTGAGCGCGATGACGCAGCGCGTGATCCATTAGAACCAGCGCAAGCATCGCCTCAGCGATAGGGGTTGCACGAATCCCCACGCAGGGATCATGTCGGCCATGCGTCTCCACCAAGGTAGGATTACCCGAGAGATCAACCGATCGACGAGGCGTGCGAATACTTGAGGTTGGCTTTATTGCAATGGATACGGTAATCGGCTGGCCGGTTGAGATTCCACCCAAGACGCCGCCCGCATGATTCGTCACGAAGCCCTCCGGAGTGAGTTCATCGCCGTGTTCGGAACCCCGCTGCGAAACACTCTCAAACCCAGCCCCAATCTCGACTGCTTTGACGGCATTAATCCCCATCATTGCAAATGCAATATCCGCATCCAAGCGATCATAGACAGGCTCGCCCCAACCCACCGGAACATTAAAGGCCTGCACATTGATACGGGCACCGCATGAGTCTCCCGCCTTACGCAATTCATCCATATACGATTCAAGCGCCTGAATCTGCGAGGTGTTGGCTGCAAAAAAAGGATTCTTGGAAATCTCGTTAGCGTCTTCAAACCGAATGACATGAGTCCCCAACTGGCTCATGAATCCCCGAATCTGAACCTGATATTTCTCAGCAAGCCACTTTTTCGCAATTGCCGCAGCCGCAACCCGAACGGCGGTCTCTCGGGCCGATGACCGACCGCCCCCACGGTAATCCCGAATGCCGTACTTGTGCCAGTAGGTGTAATCGGCGTGCCCGGGGCGAAAGGTGTCTTTGATGTCGCTGTAATCTTTGCTGCGCTGATCTTGATTGCGAATAAGAAGTGCGATGGGCGCACCGGTCGTTTTCCCCTCGAAGACCCCTGAGAGAATTTCTACACTATCGGGCTCTTGGCGCTGCGTAACGTGCCGAGAGGTGCCCGGCCTGCGCCTATCGAGCTCAGGCTGGATGTCGGCCTCAGACAGCGCCAACCCCGGCGGGCAGCCATCAACCACACAGCCAATTGCAGGGCCGTGGGATTCCCCAAAAGAGGTGACCGTAAATAGATGACCGAAGGTGTTCCCAGACATTCAGAGAGTTTACCGTGTTAGCGGCCGATCACCGATACCTGCGCCCCCAACAATCATCGAAAAGCATCCAGAGCGGACTGGATCCGCCGCTCAACACAGGCTCGACCTAACACAGCCATCACCTTATCGATGGATGGGGTGTCGGTGCGGCCCATTAGAATGAGCCGCAGTGGCATCGCCAGCTGCGGCATTTTTAATCCGGTCTCTGCTAGCACCAATTTAATCTGTGCCGACAACGCAGCCGCCGTCCACTCTGCGGGCAGGCTTGAAATTAGAGATGAAAGCGCTCGGCAGATGTCGCCAATGGGCTGCATCTTCTCTTCGAGCTGCGTGCTCGAGGCCACAGGCTCAACGTAGAACATGGTGACCTCTTCAGCGAGTTCATTTAAGGTGTTCGCGCGGTCTTTGAGCAACTCACAGACCTCGGCAAGTGCCGGGCCATTCGCCAAGGAAAACCCCTCTTCGCGAACGCGCTCCTGGATTCGAAGTGCAAGCTCTGCTCCCGATTTCTGCCGAAGATAATGATTGTTTAACCACTTCAGTTTTTCGAAATCAAACTGCGCTGCCGATTTACTGCAGTGCTCTAGCGTAAACCATGTCTTTAATTGGTCTAGCGAGAAGATCTCATCGTCGCCATGACTCCAGCCAAGCCGTGCGAGATAATTTAGTAGTGCCTCTGGCAGGTAGCCGTCTTCGTCATACTGCATGACTGAGACAGCGCCATGTCGCTTGGAGAGCTTCTCGCCATCAGGACCGTGAATCATAGGCAGATGGGCATAGGATGGCACCACTGCGCCCAGCGCTTTGAGAATATTAATCTGCCTTGGCGTGTTGTTGATATGGTCATCGCCCCGGATCACATGGCTAATCTTCATATCCATATCGTCAACTACGACACAGAAGTTGTAAGTGGGTGTGCCATCTGCGCGCGCGATGATGAGATCATCGAGCTCTTCATTTGAGATCGAGATGCGGCCCTTCACGCCATCTTCCCA
>DBCQ01000067.1:7604-7918 GCA_002293155.1 Burkholderiales bacterium UBA954
CGCATTGCTTCAAGCTCTTTGGGCGAGGAGTAACAGAAATAGGCCGCACCCGAAGCAACCATCTGGGCAATCACTTCCCGATACCGATCCATTCGCTGCATCTGATAAAAGGGCCCCTCATCTGGGTTAAGACCCAACCAGGCCATTCCATCTAGGATTGCCTGCACCGCCTCGGGGGTCGAACGCTCGAGATCGGTATCTTCAATGCGAAGAATAAATTCGCCACCGTAGTGGCGAGAAAATGCCCAGCAATAAAGCGCTGTGCGGGCACCGCCAACATGGAGATAGCCCGTTGGGCTGGGTGCAAATCGGGT
>DBCQ01000034.1:0-1411 GCA_002293155.1 Burkholderiales bacterium UBA954
GCGTTTAGCAGGCATGGTGCGTTGCGGTGTGCTGATATCGAGGGCCTCTTAAGGCAAGCGGATGTTGTTAGCCTGCATGTGCCGCTCAATACATCGACACATCACCTGATTAACGCCCATCGATTGTCTTTAATGAAACCTTCTGCTGTATTAATCAATACAGCTCGAGGTGGAATTGTTGATGAAGTGGCCTTGATCGACGCTCTCCGCGCTAAAACTCTAGGTGGCGCAGCACTTGATGTTTTTGAAAATGAGCCGTTGCCGGCGGGGCGAATTCCTACGGATCTCTCTCAGCTGATTCTGACACCGCATATTGCCGGCCTCACCCAGCAGGCCAATACGCGGGTATCGAGCCTAATCGCGGAGCGGGTTGCGGCTGCATTGGGTTCTTAAAGGGGAGCTGGTATGAAGTATTCGATATCCGATGTACATGCACTGTGCACAGAGGCTTTTACAGCCTGTAAGGTAACCTCGGCGCAGGCCGGCCCGACAATCGACGCATTGATTCTTGCTGAGGCACAAGGCTTAGCCTCCCACGGGATCTCGCGAGTGCCGATGTACTTGGCGCATGTTACGCATGGCCGTGTTAATCCGAACGCGGTTCCTGTGATTCAACAGCAATCCGCATCGGCAGCCTTAATCAACGCCGATAATGGTTTCGCATTTCCGGCGTGCAATCAGGCGATTAAACTTGCAATTCAAAAAGCAAGCGAGACCGGTATTGCCGTTGGCGCAGTGACCAATAGCCATCATTTCGGTGTTGCAGGTAATCATTTGCGCGCGATCGCTGATGCCGGCCTTGTCGGTTGGGCAATGGGTAACTCGCCTGCAGCGATGCCAGCATGGGGTGGAAAGCGTGCCATTTTTGGAACCAATCCAATCGCTGCAATTTTTCCGCGAACCAACGCCGACCCGATTCTCGTTGACCTCTCGTTATCGGAGGTTGCTCGGGGCAAGATTATGGTTGCAGCAAAAAACGGCACACCGATTCCGCAGGGTTGGGCGCTTGACGCGCAGGGTAACCCCACCACGGATGCGAAAGCGGCGCTCGCTGGAATGATGTTGCCCATGGGGGGTGTAAAGGGTGCGATGTTAGCGATGGTGGTAGAAATTATGGTCACTGCGCTCACGGGTGCACAGTTTGGAGCCGAGGCGGATTCTTTTTTTGTCGATGCCGGCAATCAACCGAGGCTTGGCCAGTTATTCCTTGTTATTAATCCCGATGCGCTGGCAGGCCGATTGGCGTATGAATCGAGACTCTCGGATCTGATCGATGTCGTGCTTCAAGATCCGGATGTTCGGCTGCCCGGGACCCGCCGTTTCGCGCTCGCTGAGGAGGCAATGCGGGAGGGGCTTGAATTGCCGGATGCATTGGTTGAGCAGATTCGTAAGCTGGCTTAGACCTGCGATG
>DBCQ01000034.1:1580-5701 GCA_002293155.1 Burkholderiales bacterium UBA954
GTGGCAGCCGCCTGTTTAGGGGTGGCAGGATATACCCCTCAGGTGCATGCGCAGGCCTATCCGAATAAGCCCGTGAAGCTGGTTGTTCCCTTTGCCGCAGGCGGAGCGACGGATATCGTCGCGCGCCTGATTGCCCAGAAATTAACTGCCGCCTGGGGTCAGTCGGTTCTGGTTGAGAATCGTGCCGGAGCTGGAGGAAATATTGGTGCCGATGCAGTGGCGAAGTCTGCGCCTGATGGCTACACCATCTTGGTCACATCGGGCAGTATCGTTACGGTTAATCCGCACATGTACGCCAAGATGCCCTTCGATGCGAAGAAAGATCTTGTTCCCATTACAAATCTTGCAAGTGGCCCACAGGTACTCGTCGTGAATCCCTCGGTTCCTGCGAAAAATGTGAAAGAACTGATTGCACTTGCAAAAAGTAAACCTGGGCAATTGAATTTTGGTTCGGCAGGCATCGGCAGTCAGGTGCATATGGCAGGGGAATCATTCGTCTATTCCGCTAACATCGATGCCCAGCATATTCCTTACAAGGGTGAGGCTGTGGCCTACACCGATCTCGCGGGTGGTCAGGTTCAATTCATGGTCGGAAACATTGCAGGCGCAACCGCCCACATTCAAGCCGGTCGTATCCGTGCGATTGGCGTGACAAGCTTAAAGCGCCTACCGCAACTACCCGATGTACCGACCATTGCCGAGGCAGGGATTCCAGGCTTTGAAAATGTTGGCTGGTTTGGGTTTATGGCACCTGCGGGAACGCCAAAGGCGGTCATTGATAAGATTCACGCCGATACAGTCAAGGTCCTGGCTAATCAGGAGGTGAAAGACCGACTGACACAGCTCAGTATGGTCGCTGTAGGCAATACACCAGCTGACTTTACAAAAGAGATTGCTGTGGAATTTGATCGTTGGGGTAAGGTCGTCTCAGCGCGTAAGCTCACGGCCAACTAGCTCACAGTCTCACAGTACCGCACGTTGAGGTGATCTGATCTCACGTGCGGTTTCGATACTTGGATGACGTTAGCTCGTTAACCAGTCAAATCCGATCAACAATCCATAAAATTGCTACTGCGCTAATGGCGAGTGAGCCACTCACAACAACCACCCAGCGGTAAAACCAAGTTGCTCTTAGGGCCCATGCGATCGGAAAAAATGCCATTACGATTGCAATCTGCCCGAGTTCGACTCCTACATTAAAGCCGAATAACGCCACCGCGAGCTGGTCGCTCGGTAGCCCGAGATCGCTCAGCACGTTTGCAAATCCAAACCCGTGTATCAGCCCAAAGATGAATGCGAGTTGCCAATGGAAGTGAATGAATTTTTTGGTGAGGTTACTGAGAGCGGCAACGACGACTGACGCAGCGATTATGGGCTCAATAAGCGCAGCCGGGGGTGTGAGAACCTTAAATGCCGCGAGTCCGAGTGTGATGGAGTGGGCAACGGTGAATGCCGTTACGATTGCGAGGATGCTAACTACGGCGGGCCAGTATCGGCCGATTGGCCGCCAGTGCCCGATAGGTGCCTCAGAACGGCTAAAGACGCAAGGCAGTAAAAGACATAAGAGGAATAAAATATGGTCGATGCCGATCCAGATATGCCAGATTCCCTCCATCCCATAGTTCTTGAGTGTGGCCATCACTGACGAACTGCCTGGTCTTAATGTCTGCGATGTCCGAGACGGGCTTAAAACCGCACTGCGTTCGATTTCTAAGTCTGATGTAATCACGCGAAATCGCACGATCGCCCGGTGAAGATCATCTTGATCAAACAGAAGTTGATAGCGGACCGACAAAGGAATAATAAGAGGGGTTGTGTTGAGCTCGCCGCAGGTGAGCGGTGCCTGAATGCTTAGGTAGTTACCATCGGGGTAGGTGGCAATTGCTGTATCAAATCGGCCAATTGCGCAGGGCGCTTGGTCATCATTGGCTGGCGTGATTGAGAGGCCGCCTCTTACCCACATCTCTAGAGCGTTATCGGATTTTCTAATCTCATTCCATTGAATTCGGTCATCTCGATTACGATCAAAATTAAACCGTAGATCAAGATCTCGAAGTGGCAAATCAATACGTAGGGTTAGCGCATCTAGCGTTTGGCTAATCAGAATGAAGCTATTGCTACTAGAATGCGCATGAGCATTTTGACCAACCAAGAGTAATGGTAGGCTAAACCCAAATAGAAAAACAGGCAGAAACAGATTTCGTATCACTATCCGCAGCTCACCCCAATAGTCTAGGCCGGCTCTCATTGCTTTAATAGATTGCGAAGACGCGGTTCCTCATATCCGCTTTTTTGCTGCCATTTCCTGATTAGTTCGACCCCTTTTTTATCACCGGTTTCGAGAGAGGCACGCAGAAGAAGCAGTGCATCTGCCGGCTCCTGCTGGCTCTCCCAACTCTTGTGGGCCAATGGAAGAGCCTGCGCTGGGGTTTTCGCGATATCAAGAAAGTACTCAATTTTTGGCCTTTCGATTAACTCATCGCCACGTTGATCCTGAGTTGATAGTCGCAATTCCAAATCTTTTCTGTGATGGCTTGCCTGGGGGTTACCAAGACTCTCATGCGAGATAATCGATTGGACCAGTAGGCTATCGGATTTAAACGTATCTGAGTTAACCGCAAGAGCCTCTGAATAACGTTTTTCCGAGTTCAGTAAGGTTACTAGGGCTAGTCTGATCGAATGATTACGTGGTTCGCGCTTTAGATGCGTCTCCCAGGTTCTGATTGCACCCGTTGCATCGCCTTGGATGCGCCGAACCTCTCCGCGATGAAATGCGAGCCAATTCTGGGCGTGAACCCCTTGGAAATCAGGGTGGTTGAGTAACTGGTCAAGGAGCCTCATCGCAACAGCTGGATCCCCGGTGCGATAGGCGAGGACCGCTTTGCAGCCATCACCCTCGGCTTGGCCGAAACGGGTCTTGATGGTATTGCAGGTCTCCGATGCCTGGGGATAGTCCGCCTGGACCATTTGAACTGCGAACTGCCATGACCAGAATTCATTACGTTGGGGATTTTTAGCGATTGCGAGTCTTAGATCGGCAAGTCCACCCCTGAAATCGTGGAGGGCCTGGCGAATCAGCCCTCTGAGAAAGAAGCCGTCAGCGCTTAGGTCAGAGGCTGCCCACCAAGGGGCCATCGCCTGCCGCGCAGTGCCAAGCCAGCGGAGATCCCCGTCGGCCATGGCCGATAAAAATGCCTCTCGGGCGAGCGCTATGGAGAGATCCTGGTCCCGCGGGTTGGCGAGCCAGCGGCTTAGCTGCCCGCGAAGTGCTTGCTCCGCGGTTGACACTGCCCCTCTCGGGGAGCGGCTCATAACGACCTCTTGCTCGGTAGGAACAAATCGCGTCTGGCCAAACACGCCGCTCGGGGCTGCCAGGACGAACACCACCCACGGCACCGAAATAGCCTTTAGCCAGAAAAGGGCTCCTGAATAACACTTGACCTTTCTTGCCAATATTTGAGAGACTCCTCGAGGTTGTGTAAGCAAATTGTTACTCCGAAAGTAGTAACGACTCTACGATAATTAACACTATAGGTGATTCAATGAAGAAATTAACTTCTGCCGTACTCTCAGCCATGATTGTTATCTCTGCTCCCGCGTTTGCAATGTCTCATGGTGGCGCAAAAATGGATGACAAAAAAGTAGACTGCAGCAAGAAAGAAAATGCAGACAAGAAAGAGTGCAAAGACCAGAAAAAGAAGTAATCTTTTCAGCGGTCAACAAAAACCCGGTAAGCAAGTATTACCGGGTTTTTCATTATTCTCAAGCATGAAACTCTCGATTTCAGTCGAACGACTTTTATGAATAAATCCGTTCGATTCTGTGACGCAGATCAGCTGGAATTTGAGACAAGACTATGCCTGCAACAACTCCTGCTCTGCCTTCATGAGTTCGCAGATCGGCTAGAAAGCCCCTCACTGTCTGTTCCTCTGCTCGATGAGGTTAATCCGCCGCTCTGGGATTTCGGGCATGTTGCCTGGTTTACAGAGCATTGGATAACCCGTAATTCGGCCCGTCACGAGGGGGTTAGACAGTTAACACTAGAGAGATCTCCATCGGTTCTAAAAAATGCCGATCATTTATTTAACTCGGCAACGATTGCCCACGCAGATCGTTGGCAG
>DBCQ01000066.1 GCA_002293155.1 Burkholderiales bacterium UBA954
GGCTCTTCATCATTAAAGGGGGACAGCGGTATTCATTAAACTTGTTTTTGCGAAGAAACGGGCTTAATGGAGGTATACCGATGTCCCAGAATAATTCTATATTGGGGTTGTCTGATTTGGTCGTGGATCGGGTGGAGCGCGACCAAGATATTCATGTCTGGGCGGGGCCTGAGGGTCGGCCGTCTTGTCTTTACTGTGGGGAGGGTCCAGTAAGGATCAAGGCCACCTGCCACCGCACGGTAAAGCATACCCGCCAGGGTAACCAGTTGATGGTGCTGCATTTGCGGGTTCCCAAGTACCACTGCCAGCGCTGCAATCGCTACTTTCGGCACCGATTTACGGGGATTCGTCCAAGGCTTCGGGCCACCGAAGGCTATCGGCTCGAGGTCTTTGAGGCCCACGATGGGGGTGTGAGCCAGAGCAAGCTCTCGTTAACCCACCGCATCGGAAGCGCTACGGTCGAGCGCTGGTACCAGCATCATGTGAGGCAGCGGGTGTTAGAGCTCTCTGGTCGGTCCTGCCCTCGTGTGCTTGGGATCGATGAGCACTTCTTTAGCCGCAAGCGAGGCTATGCGACCACCTTGGTGGATCTGAAGAACCACAAGGTCTTTGACGTGGTCCTGGGTAGATCAGAGTTAAGCCTCAGGGCCTATCTAAGCCACTTAGAGGGCCGAGACCAGGTCCAGGTGGTGGTGATGGATCTATCGGACACCTACCGTCAGATCGTTCAGAGGTACTTCCCGAACGCCAAGATCGTTGCCGATCGCTTCCATGTGATCCGGCTGGTCAATCACCACTTCTTGAAGCTCTGGCAGCAGCAAGATCCTGTCGGTAGAAAGGATCGGGGTTTACTGAGTCTGATGCGACGACACGAGTGGAAGCTCGCTCCTGAGCAGCGCGCCAACCTCGCTCGGTACTTTGCCGACTTCCCGATCTTGAGGGCGCTCTACACTGCCAAGCAGCAGCTTGCTCGACTACTCCTGATCAAGAACATCAGAGCCAAACACGCCAAGCATTACCTGCCCAAACTCTTGGCGTTACTGAGACAGTTTGCTGAGAGTCCAGCCAAGAGTCTGGCCAAGACCCTTACGTCTTGGATTGAACCGATTGTGCGAATGTGGCGGTTCTCAAAATCCAATGGAATAACGGAAGGGTTCCACACCAAAATGGAGATGATCTCCAGGCGAGCGTTTGGATTTAGAAACTTCGAGAATTACCGCTTGCGGGTATTAGCCCATTGCGGTTGGAATGGAATAATTAATCGTGTTTAATCGGGTGTTGATGAATGCTGCATCCCCCCTTAACGGGGAAGAGCCAAAAGTCTGTGGTCGGGGTGAGAGGATTCGAACCTCCGACTCCTGCGTCCCGAACGCAGTACTCTACCAGGCTGAGCTACACCCCGAAATGAAGGCCGAAGTCTAGCAGGGAACCCCCGTTTTCGGATCCTTAGCCTCTGCGATCGACGACAAACGTCAGCAGATCAAGTAGGGCGGATTTGCAGTCTGATTCCCTAAGTCCGGAGATGGCGCTCGCTGCCAATCGGCATTCTCGCTGGGCACAATCAAGGGTGTATTGCATAGCGCCGGTCCGCGTAATGACGCCTACGACCTGATTAAAGTCTGCCGCCTCGGGCTGCAGGATGGCCTCGCGAATCATCTCCCGTTCCTGGGCTGAACCGGTGGCCATGGCGTAAATCAAGGGCAGTGTTGGTTTGCCTTCGCGAAGGTCGTCCCCCACCCGTTTACCAATTTCCGCCTCTAGTCCAGCGTAGTCCAAGGCATCATCGACGAGCTGAAAAGCAGTTCCGAGGTGCCGGCCATAAGCCGCACAGGCCTGCGTCAGGTCTGTGTCGAGATTCGCTAAGACCCCCGGAACCTTGGCGGCAGCCTCGAAGAGCTTGGCCGTTTTAAAACGGATGACCGTGAGATAACGCTCTTCGGTGACGTCGGGGTCTTGGCAGTTCATAAGTTGCAAGACTTCCCCCTCAGAGATCACATTCGTGCTTTGCGCCATGACCGCCATGACCTCCGGTGAGCCCACCTCGACCATCATCTGAAAAGCCCGGGAGTAGAGGAAGTCGCCAACCAATACGCTGGCCGCATTTCCGAAGAGAACATTGGCCGTTGGCCGCCCCCTTCGTAATCCGGATTCATCGACGACATCGTCGTGAAGGAGGGTAGCGGTGTGGATAAATTCAACGACAGCCGCCATAGAGGAGACTCGGTCATCGGTGAGCAGACCCATTGGCTGGGAAGATTTTTGTAAGTGAGCACTTATTGCACCAGAGACCATCAAAAGTAAGGCGGGACGAACTCTCTTGCCGCCACTTTGAATAATGTATTCCGCGACCTGTCCTATCAGGGCCACCTCGGAGCCTAGTCGGCAACGGATGACCTGGTCGACGGCCGCCATCTGCTGGGCGACGATGGCCTGAGGGCTAGGCCGCCCTAGGGCCTGCTGGAGGGCTGGAGAAGCAATGTCATTCACCCCTGAATTATGACATTTCTACCTCGCCGGACGGCCGATTTGTTTGACAAAACAGCCACTTAGCCCTACATTTGCGGGTTCCGTGAAGAGAATTAGTCTTCTCGCTTAAGACGACACACTTTATTTTTAAGGCAAGAAATACTATGTATGCCGTGATCAAAACCGGTGGCAAGCAGTACCGTGTTACCGCTGGGATGAAACTAAAAGTTGAACAATTGGCTGCCGAGGTCGGCAGCGAGGTCACACTATCGGAGGTCCTCGCCGTTGGTGAGGGAGCGGCTGTTGTCGTTGGAGCGCCGCGGGTGAAGGGTGCCTCGGTGAAAGCAACCGTCGTCTCTCAGGGCCGTCACGACAAAGTCCGCATCTTTAAGCATCGTCGCCGTAAGCACTATGCAAAGACCCAGGGCCATCGGCAGAACTTCACTGAACTCAGTATTGATCAGATCAATAAAGGTTAATTAGCACCATGGCACAGAAAAAAGGCGGCGGCAGTACGCGTAATGGTCGTGATTCAGAGGCAAAGCGCTTAGGCGTTAAGGTGTTTGGTGGCGAGCAGATTGCGGCAGGTAGCATCATTATTCGTCAGCGTGGCACCCAGTTTCACGCCGGCCACAACGTTGGTATGGGCAAGGACCACACGCTATTTGCCCTCTCAAATGGCAGGGTTGAGTTTTCGGTTCGGGGCCCTCTGAACCGTTCAACAGTAAGTGTGGTGGGCGAATAATCAGAAGGGTATCCAACTTCTGAAATCAATCAGGAACCCCGCCACCATGCGGGGTTTTTTGTTTGTGTAAATTATGAAATTCATTGACGAAGCGACGATTGAGATTCACGCGGGCAACGGTGGCAACGGCATCGTTGCCTTTCGTCGTGAAAAATTTATACCGAAGGGTGGCCCGAGTGGCGGAGATGGCGGTAGAGGGGGCTCAATCTTTGCGGTTGCGGATCGCAATATTAATACGCTCATCGACTATCGCTACGCTCGTTTGCATCGGGCCAAAGGGGGCGAGCATGGCCAAGGCTCTGATCGTTATGGCGCGGCCGCGAACGACATTGTGTTGCGATTCCCGGTTGGTACCGTTATTACGGATGCCGAGACCGGGGCATTGATTGCTGACCTTGCCTCAGATGCCCAGAAGATTGTGCTGGCGAAAGGCGGGCAAGGTGGGTTAGGTAACCTGCACTTTAAATCGAGCACTAATCGTGCGCCTCGTCAGGCGACGAAGGGCTCAGAGGGAGAGCATCGGAGGGTCAAACTAGAACTGAAAGTCTTGGCGGATGTTGGGCTATTAGGGCTTCCGAACGCGGGCAAGTCGACGCTCATCACAGCGTGTTCGAACGCCCGCCCTAAGATCGCGGACTATCCGTTTACAACTCTACACCCCAACCTTGGAGTGGTTCGCACTGGGCCTGCGAAAAGCTTTGTGATGGCCGATATTCCTGGGCTGATCGCGGGAGCCGCTCAGGGTGCTGGGCTTGGACACCAGTTTCTTCGGCATCTGCAGCGGACTCGGCTGTTACTCCACCTGGTCGATATGCAGCCGCCGGGTTGGGTGGTTGGGGATGCGCAATCGTTAACCGCGCTTGCACGACATCTCGCTGGGGAAATTAAGGGACTCGTTGCTGAACTCAAAGCGTATGACGCTGACCTTGCGAAAAAACCAAGATGGCTGGTGCTCAATAAATCAGATCTTATTACTGAGGCACAACAACGGGAGATTGCCGATGCAGTCGTGGGGGCCCTGCGGACCAAAATACCGGTCTACATTGTGTCTGGATTTTCGCGGCACGGCTGCGTAGAACTCATGCGGGAGATCCAGCAGTGGCTTGACGCACAGCGTATCGCCGAGATTGAGTCCGCGACACCCGATGTTCGATTTGAACAAGGAGGGCCTGCCGACTCTCAGAGAGATCAACATCAGGGTGATCAGATTGAGGGCGAGCAGGGTCAGGGTGGATCCGTCTATGGGTAACCCGGTGCACGATCGTCGCATGATTCGCTCTGCCCAGCGTTGGGTCGTCAAGATTGGTTCGAGCCTTGTCACGGATGAGGGCCGTGGAATTGATCCACAGGCGATCGCCCGCTGGGCAGCGCAGATCGCAGCCTTAAGGGCGGAAGCACGCGAAGTCGTGCTGGTCTCAAGCGGCGCGATTGCAGAGGGCATGAAACGCCTTGGATGGACCTCGCGCCCCCATGAAATTCATGAGCTACAGGCGGCCGCTGCGGTGGGCCAGATGGGACTTGCGCAGGCCTATGAATCCGGCTTTTCGAAGTGGCATCTGAAAACTGCACAGATATTACTGACCCATGAGGACATCGCCGACCGGACCCGTTATCTCAACGCACGGACGACATTAACGACACTGCTACGGCTGGGTGTGGTCCCGATCATTAACGAGAACGATAGCGTCGTCACCGATGAAATCAAACTCGGTGATAACGATACCCTGGCTGCTCTGGTGGCTAACCTGTTGGAGGCAGACGTTCTGGTTATTCTGACTGACCAGGCGGGCCTTTACACCGCCGATCCACGTGAAGATCCGACGGCGGTCTTAATTCATTCTGGCCGCGCCTCCGATCCCGCCATCACGGCAATGGCGGGGGGTGCGGGCAGCGGGATTGGCACAGGCGGAATGCTGACGAAAGTTAGCGCGGCAAAGCGGGCGGCGAGCAGTGGCGCTACAACGCTCATCGCCAGTGGCCGCGAGAAGGATGTTTTGTTGCGCCTTGCCGCAGGTGAGGTGATTGGTTCCTGTCTCGTCGCCGACATTGCGCCGATGGCGGCCAAGAAGCAGTGGCTTGCAGACCAGCTTCAGGTGCGAGGCCAGCTCACTCTTGATGCAGGTGCGGTGATGGTTTTAACAGCGCAAGGTAAGAGCTTGCTGCCGATTGGGGTCACGCAGGTCGAGGGGGAGTTCGTCCGTGGAGATGTCGTCGCCTGCATCTCGCCCGATGGCAAAACGATTGCACGCGGGCTTACTAACTATGGGGCTACGGATGCCCGGCGGCTCTGCCGCAGACCCTCCTCTGAGATTGAATCAATCCTGGGCTTTGTCGAGGAGCCCGAACTTATTCATCGAGACAATCTTATTTTGGTTGCCCGTTAGCGGGATTGCGGGGTGCTGGGCCTTGGTCGTCGGTGGCTGTTGTCACGTTGACGCCGCCCAACATCGCTGTAGCTATTTTTAAGCCTGCCCCCACGCTTTCATGAACCGCTTGCGTAAAGTTTGCAGTGACCTGTCGGTGTGCCCGCACCAACTCGTCTTCTGTAAATACAAACTGTGCAAGCTCACTCAAGGCCAATTTATAGACATCTCGCTTGAACTCGATAACAGAATCAAGTGGAACCCAGAATTCATGCCAGCGCCAGGCATCGAACTCTGGTTTTTCAAAATCACAGCGTAGGGTGACATCAGAGTCTTGGCCTAGCATTCGCAGCAAAAACCAGATCTGTTTCTGCCCTTTGTAGTGGCCCCGCCATTCGCGCCGAACCCAACGATCTGGAACATCGTAGTGTAGCCAGTCGCGCGTCCGACCAATGATTTCAACGTGATGGGGCCTAAGACCAGTCTCCTCCTCAAGCTCGCGGTACATCGCCTGGACAGGGTCTTCTCCGGCCTTGATTCCGCCTTGGGGGAACTGCCAGGCGTGTTCGCGGACGCGTTTGCCCCAAAAGACCTGACGACGATCGTTTATCAAAATGATGCCGACATTAGGCCGGTAGCCGTGCTCGTCTAGCATGGGGTTAGGGCTCGTCTTTTTTTAGATGGTTTAATCATAGAATTAGGCTGATTATAAGAGTCGAACAATATAAAGGCGTTCATGCGCATCTCCCAGTTTCATTTTCAGACCCTCAAGGAAGACCCGTCAGACGCTGAGGTGATAAGCCACAAGCTGATGCTTCGCGCGTCGATGATTCGCCGGCTTGGCGCAGGCATCTACAACTATATGCCCCTCGGGCTACGAGTGATTCGCAAGGTTGAGAACATCATTCGGGAGGAAATGAATCGGGCGGGGGCTATCGAGCTTTTGATGCCCCTGGTGCAGCCGGCCGAGCTATGGCAGGAAACTGGCCGATGGGAGAAGATGGGCCCGGAGTTACTGAGGGTGAAGGATCGGCATGGCCGGGAGTTTGCAATCCAGCCGACCTCCGAGGAGGTCATCACGGATATCGCACGACAGGAGCTGAAAAGCTGGCGTCAACTGCCTAAGAATTTCTACCATATTCAAACGAAATTTCGCGATGAGCGTCGACCGCGTTTTGGCGTCATGCGCGGCCGTGAGTTCACGATGAAAGATGCTTACTCCTTTGATCGCGATGTTGCTGGCGCAGAGCGAAGCTACGATGCAATGTTTGCCTGCTATCGTCAGATCTTTAATCGTCTGGGCTTACGTTATCGGGCGGTTGCGGCGGACACAGGCGCGATTGGCGGCTCCCGTTCCCACGAGTTCCAAGTCATAGCGGAGACCGGAGAGGACGCAATCGTTTACTGCCCCAGTTCAGATTTCGCGGCCAACATGGAGCTGGCCGAGGCGGTGGCCTTACTGTCGGAGCGCGCTTTGCCCAATGAGCCCATGCAGCAGGTGGCAACCCCTGGGAAGTCGACATGCGCCGAGGTAGCGGCTCTGATCGGCGTGCCGCTTAACCGCACCGTTAAATCAATTGTGCTGGCAACGGATAGTACAAACGAGCAAGGCGCAGCAGCTGTGACTCAGCTCTGGCTTTTGTTGCTTCGTGGCGACCATGATTTAAATGAAGTGAAAGTCGGAAAAATCGAGGGTCTCAATCAAGGCTTTCGTTTTGCTAATGTAGATGAGATTGATCATCACTTTGGCTGTAAGCCCGGCTATCTTGGCCCCGTGAATCTGAAGGGATCGGTACGGGTGATCGCTGATCGAACAGTTGCACAAATGAGCGATTTTGTGACGGGCGCGAATCAATGGGATCACCATCTCCGCGGGGTCAACTGGGGACGTGATCTGCCAGAGCCCGCCTGCATAGTCGATATTCGAAATGTGGTCGAGGGCGATCCCTCGCCGGACGGCAGGGGAGTGCTGGCGATTCAACGCGGTATTGAAGTGGGCCACATCTTCTATCTGGGAACGAAGTACTCAGAGGCGATGAAGGCGACCTATCTTGATGAAACTGGAAAGCCTGCGTTGATGCAGATGGGCTGCTATGGCATTGGTGTTACTCGAATTGTTGGCGCGGCCATTGAACAAAATCATGATGACCGGGGCATTGCCTGGCCTGCAGCGATCGCGCCCTTTGAGGCGGTGATCTGTCCAGTCGGTGCGGCCAAATCAGAACTTGTCAGGGCCGAGAGTGAGGCCATCTATCAGACGCTTCTGGCGGCAGGGATCGATGTCGCCCTTGATGACCGCGACGAGCGGCCAGGAGCGATGTTCGCGGACTGGGAGCTAATCGGTGTACCGGTGCGTATTACCGTGGGGGAGCGATCGCTGAAGGAAGGAAAGCTCGAGTTACTTCGCCGCACGGGCATGGTGAGTTCAATCTGCGATCGGGACCAGGTCGGTGCCGCGGTCAAGACGCTGCTAGCCGCGACGGCCTAAGCCACCAAACCCGCCGCCACCCATTCCCTTTAAGGCGCCTACGGTGCGCATCATCTTTGCGAGCCCGCCTTTTTGCATCTTCTTCATCATGTCTTGCATCTGCTCAAACTGATTGAGCATCCGGTTAACCTCCTGCACCGAGACCCCGGCACCTGCAGCGATCCGTCTTTTACGGCTCGCTTTGAGTACCTCCGGCTGAGAACGCTCCTTCGGGGTCATCGCATTGATGATGCCCTCCATGCGCGGAATAGATTTTTCCGCCTGTGAGAGATCGGCCCCTTTTGCGGCCTGCTGCATCTGTGCGGGCAGCTTGTCAACCAACGAAGAGAGCCCGCCCATGCTTCGCATCTGCCCGATCTGCATCTTGAAATCATTTAAATCAAACCGGGCGCCCGATTTGAATTTATCCGCCATCTGCTGAGCGGATTTCAGATCGACGGATTTCTGTGCCTGCTCAACAATGGCGAGTATGTCGCCCATGCCAAGAATGCGGTTAGCCATTCGCTCAGCGTCAAAGGCTTCAAGGCCATCAATTTTTTCGGCGGTGCCCACAAACTTAATCGGGCAGCCCGTTACGGCCCTTACCGAGAGTACTGCGCCACCTCGTGAGTCGCCATCCACCTTCGTCAAAACGATCCCGGTGAGCGCAATCGTCTCTTTGAAAGCGGACGCGGTTCGCACCGCGTCCTGGCCCTGCATGGCATCAACGGTGAATAGGGTCTCAATGGGCTGGAGCACGCGATGGAGCTGCGCGATTTCCCGCATCATCTCCTCGTCGATTGCAAGCCGTCCGGCCGTATCCACGAGGAGTACATCATGGAGATGCCGCTTCGAGAATTCCATCGCCTGGCGGGCAATCTCAACTGGCGGCGTACCCTGAGCGGAGGGAAAAAAATCTGCTCCCGCCTGCGCACTCACGAGACGCAACTGCTCAATCGCTGCAGGTCTGTAGATGTCACAGGAGACGGTCAATACCTTTTTTCTCTGGGTATCGACTAGCCACTTGGCGAGTTTCCCCACCGTCGTCGTCTTGCCGGCACCTTGAAGGCCGGCCATTAAGATCACCGCTGGGGGCGTAGTGGCGAGGTTTAGACCCATTCGGGCAGATTCGTTAGCCTCGCCTGCCATGAGATGAACAAGCTCTTGGTTGACCACTGAAACGAGGGCTTGGCCTGGAGTCAGGCTCGTTTGGACATCCCGCCCCATCGCTTTTTCTTTGACCCTTGCAATGAACTCTTTGACGACATGCAGGGCCACATCGGCATCGAGCAATGCAAGCCGAACCTCGCGGAGCATCTCCTGGGTATTGGATTCGGTCAGGCGGGCCTCGCCCTTGATCGTTTTTACAACCCTGGCCAAGCGTTCGGTTAGGTTTTCAAGCATGCTGCGCTACACTGCTTTCTCTATGGAGCTCTCATTCTACGGTGCTGCAGCAGGTCTTGCAGCGATTGGATATCTCGGCCTTGCGTGGGCCCATCGGCGTCCGAGCGCGGGGTCGCAGCAGATGTTGTCGTCGGCAGCAGGCCAGCTCGCCTTGCTGTCGATCATTGGCCTGCATGGGGCGTCACTGTTGCCGAATTGGTTCTCGCGCGATGGGCTTCATTTCGGATTTGCGACCTCTATCTCGTGGACTTTATGGCTCGCTGTGCTGTTGTTATGGATTGAATCCTGGTTTCAGCGTCTGCCCTCCATCACACAAGGGATCTTTGTGGCCGCTGCGGTGGCAGCGGGTCTGCCATTGGTGTTTCCGGGGTTTCTTCTCACGAGCGCAGTCGATGCGGTCTTCCGAACCCATATGCTGCTTGCGATGTTGGCCTACAGCACGTTTACACTGGCCGCTGCGAGCGCATTGGTGATGATCGCGATGGAGAGGTCACTCCACCGAACCAAGAAGATAGTGATCGACCAACCGGGCTGGTGGCAGGGACTACCCTCCTTGCTTGGGCTCGACCAAATGTTGATGCGTGTGGTACTGGTCGGTTTTCTATTGATTACCTTAACGCTCATCTCGGGTGTAATGGTCAGCATTAATTTTGGTTACGGTCTCATGCGGGTTGACCACAAAACGGTCTTCACCATCGCGGCCTGGATACTTGCGCTAACCCTTCTGGTGGGCCGTCGTTGGTTTGGATGGCGCGGCAAGGTGGCGGCACGTTGGACACTCGCGGGCTTCGCCGCATTGCTGATGGCCTATGTGGGGTCGCGGTTTGTATTGGAAGTTGTATTGCATCGGGCAGGTTAACCCGCTGACCAGGAGAGAGTGACCATGCTTGGACGTATCTTGATCATTATGGTGCTGGTGGGCCTTGGACTTTGGCTACTCAAAAAGACAATGGGCTCTCGCAAGCCGCCTCCCACAAACCCAAATCCAGAGCAGGCGAAGTTAATCGTGTGTGCGCATTGTGGGGCCCGCGTGCCAGCGACAGACGCCCTGTGGAAAGAAGGCCAAGGTTATTGCAGCATGACGCACCGACACCTTGGTCCAAAGGCGTGAGGCCGGCAGCTTAGTGATGCTCGAAATACGCCATCGATGAACGCTAGTGTCGAGATGAACTTTAACGCTGAAGGCTGGCTGACACGAGGGGCCAGGAAGCGAGGTTCTCCGCACCATGATCAGCGCCCAGCGCAGCGAACACCCGAGTTAATCGTGATCCACAGTATTAGCCTTCCTGCAGGGCTTTACGGTGGCCCGTACATTGAAGACTTGTTCCAGGGAACCTTAGATTGCAGCGCGCACCCAAGCTTTCAGGCGCTTGCGGGTCTGCGAGTCTCGGCCCATTTTTTAATCGATCGTTCGGGTGAGGTGACACAGTTTGTCAGCGTCTGTGATCGGGCCTGGCATGCGGGTGTCTCTGAGTTTCAGGGTGAGCCGGCCTGTAACGATTTCTCAATCGGCATCGAGTTAGAAGGCTGCGATACCGATAGGTTTACTGAGGCCCAGTTGAGCTGCCTTAAAGCACTGTGTATCCATTGCCAGAGGTTTTATCCAAGTCTCTGTTGGATTGCGGGACATTCTGATATTGCCCCGGGGCGCAAAACTGATCCTGGCCCTTACTTTCCATGGAAAAATTTTCTGAGCGAGTTATCGGTTGAGGGCATCTCGCTTACCCGACCTTTTGACAGACGAGCCTGAGGGTTTCAGAGTCTGGGTTGGTCTCCTATGAGGCCGAAATATCAGTCTGTCCGGGACGGTTTTGATTGGAACTGCGCGTCAAACGGGCTTTTAAAATTTTATTTGAGATGAGCGCTCGGTCTTGGGCCGAGATAAGTCATGTCGTCGGGTTTCTCCTAAAAAAAGACCTTGCCCTTGCTTTCTGATCCCTACTAGAATTAGGTTCCTTCAGGCTAAAAAATACTAGATATAGTGTTTTTGGGGCGGACTTTAGAGCCAGCCCCCGAGCGGGGTTGACCTTAAAACCAAACCTGCAGAGCAGCCTATGCAAGGTGCAAACAAAGTAAAAACAGTGAAAAAGGGAGATCGTTCATGATGCAGTGGGGCGCAGAATCACAGTCCATGTCCAGCACACCAACCCATCCAGCGGGGGTGGTTGGCCAGCCGGGGTCACAGCCTGAGGGCCTTTCTGCGCAAGCCGGTGTATCGGATATCAAAATCATTCGTCGCAATGGGGCGGTGGTCGGTTTTGAACCCAGCAAGATTCAAGTTGCCATGACGAAGGCATTTCTGGCGGTTCAGGGCAATCAGGGCGCGGCGTCTGCCCGGGTCCGTGAGATCACAGAGACCCTAACCAAGCAAGTTGTGATGGCGCTCCTGCGTCGATTGCCTGCGGGGGGCACGCTCCATATTGAGGATATTCAGGACCAGGTCGAACTTGGCTTGATGCGTTCCGGTGAGCATGAGGTTGCCCGAGCCTATGTCTTGTATCGGGAGCGTCGCGCACAAGAGCGTGCGCTCGAGCGAGCCGCCAAGCAGAAGTCGGATCCCGCAGCGGCACAGGCACCGACGATCCATATTCTTGTCGACGGCGTTGCGCAGCCGCTCAATATCCAATGGCTAACCGACATCGTGTCTGCCGCCTGTGCGAACCTTGGTCAGGCGGTGAGTATCGACGCCGTAATGGACGACACCCTGAAGAATATCTATGACGGTGTTCCCCTTGAAGAGGTCTACAAGTCCAGCATTCTCTCGGCCCGCGCCCTTATTGAAAAGGATCCCGCTTATGCAAAAGTTAGTGCCCGCCTGCTGCTGCACACGATTCGCAAGGAAATCATGCAGACCGAGGTCTCGCAGGGCCAAATGGCGAGCCAATACCGCCAGTACTTTCCTCGATTCATCAAGAAGGGCATCGAGATTGGCCTTCTAAATGAGGAGTTATCGCGTTTCGATCTCGAGAAGCTAGCCCAGGCCCTAGACCCCGAGCGTGACCTACAGTTCGATTACCTGGGCCTTCAAACCCTATATGACCGCTACTTTCTGATTGATCGCAATGACAATTACAGTGGCGAGGGTCGAAGAATCGAGATGCCACAGGCATTTTTCATGCGGGTTGCCATGGGCCTGGCCCTCAATGAATTGAACCGGGAGGCGCGGGCGATTGAGTTTTATCAGCTTCTATCGAGCTTTGACTTCATGAGTTCAACCCCTACGCTCTTTAATGCGGGAACCACCCATTCGCAACTCTCCTCGTGCTACCTATCAACGGTTGCTGATGACTTAGATGGGATCTACGAGGCAATAAAAGAAAATGCACTCTTGGCGAAGTATGCCGGCGGGCTTGGCAACGATTGGACGCCTGTGCGGGCCTTGGGCAGCCATATCAAAGGCACTAACGGGAAAAGCCAAGGGGTTGTGCCGTTTCTAAAGGTCGTCAATGACACGGCGGTGGCCGTTAATCAGGGCGGCAAGCGTAAGGGTGCAGTGTGTACCTATCTCGAATCCTGGCACCTTGATGTTGAGGAATTTCTTGAACTGAGGAAAAACACCGGGGACGATCGGCGCCGTACCCACGACATGAATACGGCCAATTGGATCCCAGACCTATTCATGAAGCGGGTGATGGAGTCTGGGGAGTGGACGCTGTTTTCGCCCTCTGATGTCCCCGATCTTCATGACAAGTTTGGCAAAGCCTTTGAGCAGGCCTACACCGCCTACGAGGCGAAGGCGGACCGCGGCGACATTAAACATTTCAAGCGTCTCCCCGCGCTATCACTGTGGCGCAAGATGCTGAGTATGTTGTTTGAGACGGGCCATCCTTGGATCACCTTTAAGGATCCCTGCAATATTCGCAGCCCGCAGCAGCATGTCGGCGTGGTCCATTCCTCTAATCTCTGCACGGAAATCACGCTGAATACAAACGACACTGAGATTGCGGTTTGCAATCTTGGGTCAGTCAACCTCGTCAACCATCTGAAGCCCGCGGCGTCTGGCCAAGACAGACCTGATCTGGACTTAGAGAAACTGCACAGGACCATCCGAACCGCGATGCGGATGCTGGATAACGTTATCGACATCAATTACTACGCAGTAGCGAAGGCGAGAAATTCCAACATTCGCCATCGCCCAGTCGGTCTGGGCATCATGGGGTTCCAAGAGGCCTTGCACGC
>DBCQ01000029.1:0-17061 GCA_002293155.1 Burkholderiales bacterium UBA954
TCCCCCTTTAATGATGAAGAGCCAGACTTTTTAGGTTTTCTTCGCTAGTCTATTGTCATTACCAACTCTCGCGGCGAGTCATCAGCGCTTGAGGATCCTCGGCGACAAGGATCTCTTGAGCGATCTGAATAACCCCGCCCATCGCGACCCGCTTTGAACGAATTACCGCTCTGGACCCATCTCACCGCAGTGATCGTACTGCTCTTGCTGTCTGGCTTTTTCTCAATTTCAGAGACCAGCCTGATGGCTATCAATCGTTACCGAATTCGGCACCTTGCCGCCCAGGGCAAGGGGGGCGCAAAGCGTGTGATCGCGCTTCTGAATCAGACCGATCGCCTATTAGCCACAATTTTACTGGGTAATAATCTGGTCAACGCGGCACTGACAGCCCTCGTGACGGCGATGGCGATCCAATCGTTCGGCAATAACGACACCGTACTTGCGATCGCTACGGCAGCTGTTGCGTTCGCCATCATTATTTTTTCTGAGATCACGCCAAAAATCATCGGCGCGAGCAACCCCGAGCCAATCGCGATAGCCGCCAGTTATGTCTTAACGCCTCTGGTACGAATTGGTTACCCACTCGTTGTCATTGTTAATTTTTTTGTTTCAAGCCTGCTGCGATTGCTGAGGCTTAAAAAGCTGACGGACAACCCGGCTAACCAGGCCATGTCACCGCAGGAACTTCGAACTGCTATCTTGGAATCCACTCGAATGATTCCTGCCAAGCACCGCAGCATCATGCTGAACTTATTTGATATTGAAGACCTGTCGGTTGATGACATCATGATCCCCAGGAATCGGATTGAGGCGCTTGATCTCGATGGAGATCCCCAGGCCCTGATGGAGCAGCTCACCACATGCTTTCACAACAAGATACCGGTCTACGAGAGCGACATACACAATATTGTCGGTGTGCTTCACGTTCGCAAAGCCCTATCGATGGTCTCGCGTGAATCGTTGTCGCGAGAGACCATTAAAGAGGTCTTAATCGAACCCTATTTTGTGCCGAGCGGCACACCCTTATTCACTCAGATGCAATATTTTCAAGAAAACAAACAACGAATCGGCCTGGTGGTGGACGAGTATGGCGAAATTGAGGGCCTCATTACCCTCGAAGACATTATCGAAGAACTCGTTGGTAAATTTACAACCGGTGCTCCCGGACCACAGCAGAGTGGGCTGCATTGGAATGCTGACAATACCGCAGTGGTCGATGGCACTTCACCAATCCGAGAAATCAATCGACTCCTCGGCCTCTCCTTGCCCTCAGACGGCCCCCGCACGCTCAATGGACTATTGCTCGAAACGCTCGAAGATCTTCCCGATGCCAACGTCTCTGTAAAAATTTCAGAGGTACCCATGGAAATACTCCAGACCCAGGGCCGGCTAATTCGCCGGGTTCGGTTGCGTAAACCCTCCCGTGCATTGACTGATCTTCCAACATGACCGCCGGCCCTCTCCTGGCCACAGCCGCACTTGCGCTTCTGATTAATATTCTGATCACGCCCCTCGTGGTGCGGATCGGTTGCCGCAGCGTGTCACGCTGGATCACTGTGCCCGTCGGAGACGCGATTCAAGATCTCCCTTCTCGGTGGCGCATCGCCAGCGGGGCAACGGCGCTTATTCTCTGGGGTAGCGCCGCTAGTCGAGCGCCCCTCTTCGATCGAATTACTTCTTCCAATCCATCGATTGATGGGGTGATCAGCATCGTCTTTGCGATTCTATTGGTCGGGCTACTTGCGGCCCTCTTAACCGCACTGGTTCGGATCGATTGGTTATCTCAACTACTGCCTGACCCACTTACCTTAGCAATGATCACCTCGGGCTTACTCTTTCATTACTTACTCAATCCCGACTATCTCATTCATGCAGTGCTCGGGGCGGCAATCGGGTATGGGCTCTTATGGGCCATGGCCGCAGCCTATAAAAAATTGCGGGGCCTTTGCGCGATGGGCCGGGGCGACTTTGCAATGACAGCAGCCCTAGGCGCATGGCTTGGCTGGCAGCTTCTCCCTTTTGCCCTCTCGCTTGCCTGTATCTCCGGCCTGGTGATGGTCTTGGTTCAGAGACAACTCTGGCGATTACCCCCCCAACACGGACAGCCCGAAGATCTCTCGCGGGCCTCATTTCTAAACCATGAGATCCCCTTCGGACCGGCGCTCGCAGTGGGGTTCATTCTCGCTTGGGTCCAGATTGGCTGATCGCATTGTTGTGATCACCGGCGGGATCGGCTGCGGTAAAAGTCTAGTCGCTGACCAACTCGCAGGGCTTGGCCTGCCTGTTGTCGATGCTGATCGCATTTCCCATGAGCTCACAGGCCCAGAAGGCAGCGCTCTGCCCGAGATCCAAGCCGCGTTTGGGCGGGGGGTCTTCCTGGCCGACGGCCAACTCGATCGAACAGCACTGCGTAAAAAGATCTTTTCTAACCCCCAGGAAAAAATGACACTCGAGGCAATCCTGCACCCCCTGATACAGCGGGAGGCCGCACTACAGCTGGCGCACGCGAGGGGGCCTGTCGTTGTCTATGTGGTGCCGTTATGGTGTGAGAAGTATGGGAAATCGACCACAGAGTCAGCCCATCATCGGGGCTTAGCGCAGGACCCGGGATTTAGACCCTTTGCCGTTGTCGTGGTGGACTGCCCAGAAGCGACCCAGATAAAACGAGTGCAGGCACGAAGCGGGCTTTCAGACAAAGAGGTGTCGGCCATCATCGCGAGCCAGGCCTCACGAGCAGTCCGCCTTGATATGGCCGACTTCGTCATTAAAAACGACGGGCCCCTCGAGTCACTGGTTGAGCAGGTCCAGACCCTCCATGACAAAATAATTCATTCATAATTCGGTAATGAGCGATCCCATAACCGCCGCTGTGGCGGCCCCTCCGGGCTGGATGACCTTTGAGTTCCCCTGTAACGAGCGGATACGCTCATTACTTAGAATTGAGAGTTTATTTAAGCGTTGCCGAGCGTTTACAAGCCAGACTTCTGCACACGAGCATCAGGCTGCGCTGTGGTCGCTGTTCGAACTCTTCGACCTCGTGGGAAGCCGGGGCGACATTAAATCCGAGTTGCTTCAAGAACTTGAACGCCAACGCAGTCGCCTGAATCAATTCGCTGGTAAACCGGGAGTATCCAACGACGCGCTTGAGGATCTCTTAACTCAGATACAGGAGGTCTTCAATGAACTCTCGATGGTGCAGACCCGCTTGGGGCAACATATTCTCGAGTATGAATGGCTGCAGACTCTGAAGGGGCGCTTTGGGATACCCGGCGGTATCTGTGAGTTTGATGTGCCCTCACTCCACGTCTGGCTGAATCGGCCAGCAGAGATCCGGCAAGGGATGCTCAATGCATGGCTTTCCACTCTTCAACCCGTATTCGACGGGGTTCAGATTGTCTTGCGTCTTCTTCGCGAGGGCACACAGCCAGACTCCTATCTCGCGACCAAAGGTTACTTTGAGCTCTCGATGGATGGACGGCAGATTCAGATTATTCGAGCATCGGCGCCGAGGCAGCCTGAGGTTGCAGCCGAAATCAGCGCCAACAAATATGTCGTATCGGTACGATTTCGTCAGCCCGACAGCTCTATGCACCTCAAAGCTATCGAACAAGATATTCCATTTCAGCTGACGCTCTGTAATTTTTGATTTTATCTAAGAGCGGTAAGGTCGCCGGAAGGACTGGGTAAGGCCAGGCATCCCCTAATGAGACCCAGAGAGTCTGCTGTTTTTCGAGAGACTTTGGTTCACCCGACCACTGCGTTACCCAATGAAAAAACAGTCGGACTTTTGCATGGGCGTAGTTGTGCTCGATTTGCCAGGCGACCGGCGAGCTACGTTGAATACTAATTCCGATTTCCTCAGACAACTCGCGGCTTAGTGCCTGCGTGGAACTCTCTTTGGTCTCTAGCTTGCCACCCGGAAACTCCCAATAGCCCGCGTAAGGCTTTCCGAGTGGCCGTGAGGTCATCAGCACGGCACCATCTGGCCGGCGAATAATTCCGACCGCGACATCTACGAGTGCTGACTGCGTCAATGTCGGCCAGCCCAGTCCCGCGCAAAGTGTAAAGCGACGCGTCCCGATCGGGATCCCCGCTCCAGCGCCCACTGCAGCGCAGGCTGGCGAGCCTTGGCTATTGCGGTTGCATCACACCCATACTGGGAGAGCCAATAGCCGACAATATCGAGGTAATCTTGCTGATTAAAACTATAGAAAGAGATCCACAACCCAAAGCGCTCCGAGAGCGAGATTTTCTCCTCGATACTCTCGCCGGGATGGATTTCTCCATCCGCCTCATACCGAGTTTCAAGATTCTCACGCATCTGTTCTGGCATTAAATGTCGCCGATTCGATGTCGCATAAATTAAGATGTTCTCAGATTGAGCAGCGACAGAGCCGTCAAGAACCGTCTTTAATGCCTTGTAACCCGAATCTCCTGCCTCAAATGAGAGGTCATCGCAGAAGACAATAAATCGATAGGGCTGATGGGCGACTGCCGCAACCAAACGAGGTAGATCGAGCAGGTCCTGCTTATCGACTTCGATGAGCCTCAGGCCTTGGTCGGCATACTCTGTCAAGCAGGCGCGAACAAGCGAGGATTTTCCGGTGCCCCTGGCCCCTGTCATCAAGACATTATTGGCGGGTCTTTTATCAAGAAACTGTCGGGTGTTTTGCTTAATCAATACCTGCTGACGTTCCAAATGCTGCAAATCTGAAAACCGAATCTCTGCAAGTTGCACAATCGATTCAAGGTAGGAGATATGCCCCAGAAGGGTCTGTTGGCGCACCCAACGACATGCCGTCTGCCGAACGAAATCGGGCGACCCGGGGTTCTCCGGAAGATAGTTATTCAGCTTTGCGATCAACTGATCGATCGAGGAATTCGGCATTACTTATCTCGCTTTCGATTCTAAAGCGCTTTGACGGATCTCAGCATCCGCTATCCGCTCGCAGCTAAGACCGATAGTCAGCATTAATCGAGACGTAATCATGCGACAAATCACAGGTGTAGATGCTGGCTTGCGCATCCCCCCGGGCAAGATCCACACCAATTCTAATCTCGGATTGCTGCATCACCCGCTGACCCTCCGCCTCTGTGTAGCTTGCAGCCCTACCGCCGTTTTCTGCGACCAACACATCATCAAGAAATACACGGATTCTTTGCACATCTAAATCTGGCACACCGCTGTACCCGATGGCCGCAAGGATGCGGCCAAGATTAGGGTCGCTCGCAAAGAAGGCGGTTTTTACTAGTGGGGAGTGCGCGATTGAATATCCTACCTGACGGGCCTCGGCTCGGGACAAGGCGTGTGCGACGTGAATCACAATAAACTTTGTGGCCCCCTCCCCATCACGGACAATGGCTTGGGCTAAGAGCCGGCATTGCTCAATCATCGCTTCACGGAAAATACTCCAGCCTGCGTCTTGATCAGAATCAAATAAAACACCGCTTTTACCGGTCGCAGCCACCACAAACGAATCATTCGTTGATGTATCACCATCAATCGTGATCGCATTAAACGACTCATCGGCAGCATCGCGGACGAGCTGCGCAAGAAGTGGCTTAGAAATACCCGCATCAGTCGCCACGTAGCCCAACATCGTTGCCATATTCGGCCGGATCATTCCGGCACCTTTAGAGATTCCGGAAATCGTAACGGTTTTACCGTTAAGGAATAATCGACGCGATGATGCTTTTGGTTGGGTATCGGTTGTCATGATGGCCTGTGCTGCCTCGAGCCAACCGGCATGACCAAGGTTGTCGGATGCGATCCTGATTCCATCTGCAACTTTTTCCATTGGCAGATGCTCAAGAATTACCCCTGTCGAAAATGGCAACACCTGTTGCGGCCTCAGACCCAAACGATTCGCAACGGCTTGGGTAGTCTGCTCTGCATTCTTCAGACCGAGTGCCCCTGTGCCCGCATTGGCACACCCCGTATTCACGACCCAGGCACGAATTCCTGCCCGCGTCTCGAGATGTCGCTTACAGACTTGGACTGGGGCAGCACAAAAGGCGTTTTGCGTAAACACCCCCGCGACTTCGCTGCCTTCAGCGAGCGCGACGATGAGAAAGTCCTTGCGCCCGCCCTTACGAATCCCTGCGCTCGCGACGCCAATTGATACACCTTCGACGGGGTACAACTGCTCTGCGACAGGCAAAGGCAGGTTAACCGGCATGGGTCGTCAGCGCAAACCGTTCATGAGAGTCTGCCGTGGCAACTCTTGAATTTCTTTCCTGAGCCACACGGACAGGGATCATTACGCCCAACTTTTGGCTCAGTTCGCCGAACGGGCATTACGGCTGAGTCTCCCGAGTCTCCAGACTCAGCTGGCCCCGGCCTGCTCGCTCCTGTCGGTGTCTGAGCCGCCAACGCCAACGCCTCAGGATCCGCGCCCGCGAGGGCTGCTTGCGCGTCGAAATCCGCATGCTGATACTGAACGCCAGTTAGCTGGGCCGCCTGCGGAACGATATCAGCAACCTGCTCCGGACTCTGAATCTCAACATTCATGAGCACCTTCGTGACGTCTAGACGAATTCGATCGAGAGTCTGCTCAAACAATGCGAATGCCTCGCGCTTATACTCTTGTTTAGGATTTTTCTGAGCGTAGCCACGCAGATGAATACCCTGCCGTAGATGGTCAAGGGCTGCCAGATGTTCACGCCATGTCGAATCAATTGACTGCAATAAAACCGAGCGCTCGAACTGATTAAAGGGCTCACGGCCTACCGGAGAGACTTTATCGGCATAGGCTTGGTCAGCGGCCTGAAGCACGGCCGATAAAATTCCTTCATCATCAAGCGACTGATCGGCTGCAGCTCTCGACTGAACATCAACGGACAAACGCCAGTCTGACTGCAAGGCCTGTTCAAGGCCGGGCAGATCCCACTGCTCTTCAACGCTTTCTGCCGGAACATGTTCCCGGACGACCGCCTGCATCATGCCGTGACGCAAATTCTGAACGAGACCCGAGAGATCGCTACTCTCTAAAATCTCATTGCGTTGACTGTAGATAATTTTTCTCTGCTCATTGGCGACGTCGTCATACTCCAAGAGCTGCTTGCGCATATCAAAGTTTCGGTTTTCTACCTTACGCTGCGCTGATTCAATCGAACGAGACACCATGCCGGCCTCAATCGGTTCGCCATGCGGGACGCCCAGCCGATTCATGATGGCCTTCATCCTGTCGCCCGCAAAAATCCGCAACAAGGGGTCGTCCATAGAGAGGTAAAAGCGCGACGACCCAGGGTCGCCCTGTCGGCCTGAGCGGCCGCGCAGCTGATTATCAATCCGCCGGGACTCGTGACGCTCAGTACCAATGATATGAAGGCCTCCGGCAGAAATCACTTGTGCATGAAGCGCATGCCACTCGGCCCTCAGCTGCTCCGTTTGGGCCTGTCGGTCTGAGGCTGTTAGGGCCTCAGTCGCATTGAGAAAATCCACTTGCTTTTCAACATTACCCCCGAGAACAATATCCGTACCGCGGCCCGCCATATTAGTCGCGATGGTGATCATCCCCGGCCGGCCCGCCTGCGCAACAATCTGGGCCTCACGTTCATGCTGCTTTGCATTGAGTACCTGGTGAGCGAGCTTTTCCTTATTAAGCATTCCCGACAGACGCTCGGAATTCTCAATTGAGGTGGTCCCCACCAGGATTGGCTGTCCATGGCCATGGCGCTCCTGAATATCTCTCAGAATTGCCTCAAACTTTTCCTCTTCTGATTTGTAGATCTGATCCTGTAAATCGAGCCTCACCATCGGCCGATGAGTCGGAATGACGACGGTCTCTAAACCATAGATCTGCTGAAACTCGTAGGCCTCGGTATCGGCCGTTCCCGTCATACCCGATAGCTTTTCGTACATGCGGAAATAATTCTGAAAGGTAATCGAGGCGAGTGTCTGATTCTCCGCCTCAATCTCTACGGACTCTTTCGCCTCAATTGATTGATGTAACCCCTCTGACCAACGCCGACCCGGCATCAAACGGCCTGTGAATTCGTCGACAATAATGACCTTGCCACCCTGAACAACATAGTGCTGATCTTTGAAAAATAAGGTGTGTGCCCGCAGTGCGGAGGTTAAGTGATGGAGTAGTGAAATATGGGCCGGATCATAGAGACTCGCTCCCGCTGCCAGCAGCCCCATTTCTGCCAATAGCTCCTCACAGCGCTCAAATCCCAGCTCTGAGAGAAACACCTGTCGGGCCTTCTCATCAACCCAGTAGTGGCCGGGTGACTCCTCTGAGGCCTGCGGCTGGAGCGCTGCCGGTACCGAGTTTAGAACCTGATAGAGGTCAATCTGATCATCGGCGTGACCGGAAATAATCAACGGAGTGCGGGCCTCGTCAATCAGAATTGAATCCACCTCATCGACGATCGCAAATCCGAGTCCCCGCTGGACACGATTGGCCTTGTCCACCACCATATTGTCGCGAAGGTAATCAAACCCAAATTCGTTATTCGTTCCGTATGTGATGTCGCAGGCATAGGCAGCCTGCTTCTCCGAATGTTCAAGCCGTGAGAGATTCGTTCCAACCGTTAGGCCAAGAAATTCGTAGAGCTTTCCCATCCAGGTTGCATCGCGCTCTGCGAGGTAATCGTTCACCGTCACCACGTGAACTCCCTTACCCACCAGCGCATTGAGATAGGCCGGCAACGTGGCCACCAAGGTCTTACCCTCGCCGGTTCGCATCTCAGAAATCTTGCCGTCATTGAGGACCATTGCACCGATGAGCTGTACATCAAAGTGCCGCATTGCCAGCGACCGTCTGCCCGCCTCACGGCAGACAGCAAAGGCTTCAACAAGAAGGCTATCTAACGCCTGACCTTGCTGAAGACGAGTTTTAAATTCCTGAGTCTTTGCGCGTAGTGCCTGATCGGATAAGGACTGGAGCCCTGGCTCCAGTGCGTTAATCGCGGCGACGCGCTGGCCGTACGCTTTGACAAGCCGATCGTTTCGGCTGCCGAACATTTTCTTAAGGAATTGGTCAATCATGGGCAAAAGATCTTAGCATGGGGGGTATGAATGCCCCTTTCTTCAAAACCCTGCGCGATGCCCTCACCGGATCGCCCGACTGGGCCGCCCTGGATCGGGGCTGGCGGGAGAGTGAAGGCCTTCGGGAGGCCCTTGAAAAACAGCTGCCGCCCCCGATGATAGAGCAGGTACTGCAGATTCGTCGCAGCGACCCCGCGCAAGGCATTCGTGGCAGCCAGGTGACGGTCGTGACCACCACCGCGTCTGCTGCCGCAAAAATTCGGCTAACCCTTGCAGACTGGCCCAACGAATTAAGGCGGGAAGGTTGGGGAATCCAGAGCGTGCGTGTGCTGGCACAACGAATTCAAGACATTGCCCACCCCGATAAGGTTCGGCCCAATCGGGCGCCTATCCCGGCAGTCGTAAAACAAGGGTTTGCGCAGCTCTCGTCAGAGGTATCGAGCGAACCCCTACGCGCGGCATTGTCTCGAATCTCTCGTCGGGGAAAAGCCCTCTAAGCCCAGCTCCACTGCCTCGACCACGCCACAGGTGCATGCTCTAAGTCTTCAAAGGTTCTCTCACGCCAGGCACTCGGTGTTTCCATAAGCTTTCGAAGCAGTAAATTATTTAACGCATGACCAGATTTGTAGGCGGTATAGCGGGCCATCAAGGGATTGCCCAAGAGGTAGAGATCGCCAATCGCATCAAGTGCCTTGTGCATTGCAAACTCATTGGGTTGTCGCAGTGCGCCCGCATTCAATACCCGTACCTCATCCATCACAATTGCATTGTCGAGACTGCCGCCGAGCGCCAACCCCTTCGATCGCAGAAGATCGACATCACTGACAAAGCCGAAGGTGCGCGCCCGAGCAATGTCATCAACAAACGATGTATCTGCAAAATCAATGGCCACCTGCTGTCCCGTGGTGTCGACGGCCGCGTGATTAAAATCAATCGTAAATTCCAATCGAAACCCGAAGAATGGCTCAAGACGAGCCCACTTTTCTCCCTGGCGTACCTCAATGCAGGACAACACTTCAACAAATCGTTTGGGCGCCCGCTGCTCCTCGACGCCGGCAGCATGAAGCAGATAGACAAAGGTCGCCGCGCTTCCGTCCATGATCGGGATTTCCGGGGCATCAACCTCAACAATAGCGTTATCAATTCCAAGCCCAGATAGCGCAGACATCAGGTGCTCTACGGTAGCTACTTTTAAATCGCCATCGGAGAGCGTTGATGCAAGACGGGTATCTCCGACTGCAGCCGCACGAGAGCGAATGTCTCGTGCTGGAGCGACATCGATCCTGCGAAATACAATCCCGTGATCGGAAGGGGCAGGCTTTAGAGAAAGAGTCACTGGGACGCCACTGTGTAAGCCAATACCCCGCGCGCTGACCGTTTGGCCAAGCGTCCTTTGCCGCAACATCGTTAGAGTTTAGCCAAGACCGCTTCCGCGCTACTCACCTCGAACTGTCCTGGCGCCTCGACTGCCAGGTGCTTGACGATGCCGTTGTCTACAATCATGGCGTAGCGATTAGAGCGCACACCCATTCCGCGGGCAGTGAGATCCAAAATGAGGTCGACAGCTTTAGAGAACTCTGCGTTACCGTCCCCCATCATGCGTACCTTACCTTTCGCACCAAGTTCACGGCCCCAAGAGCCCATCACAAAAGCATCGTTAACACTAACGCACCAGACTTCGTCGACACCTTTTGCCTTTAGCTGATCCCGATGAGCTACAAAGCCGGGTACATGTTTTGCTGAGCACGTCGGGGTGTAGGCGCCCGGAAGACCAAAAATCACGACTTTCTTGCCTTTGATGAGATCTGCAACCTGAAACGCATTCGGGCCAATACTGCAGCCACCAGTTTCTTCATCAAAAAACTCGTACAAGGTTGCGTTGGGTAAGGCTTGACCGATTTGGATAGGCATTCGTTTACTCCTTGTTGAAAACCTAAGACTATGCCAAAAAAAGAAAGGCCCGGGGGCATCGGGCCTTTTCTCGAGGCAAAAAACCTCAGCTGCAGCAGAGATCCGCGCTGATCAGGCCGCATGATCGACCTGCCGCAACCGCCAACTGACTTAGAAGACTAAGTTCGTCCCCCCACTTAATCCGCTTGCTTGCGCAAGAAGGCGGGGATATCAAGTCGATCAATGCCACTCTCCGTCATTGCCTCGACGCGAGCAGCCGCCTGACTTCTCGGATCACGCCATACGGTTGGCTGATCATATTGACTGTAATCCGTTGAGGGCATCACCGGGGAAGCACCCTGACCCGCTAAGGCCCCGCCGATCTGGGCGCCAAAACCTCCGACCGCAGCCGTTCCAGGAGGAAATCCGACGTTATCGGTCCCTGTACGGGGGATGGCCGCTGGCGATGCAGTGTGGACGAGGGTCGGCCCAGCCTTACGGTGTCGGCCAAGGCCCGTTGCAACCACAGTTACGCGTACCTGATCCCCGAGGCTGTCATCGTAGACCGTACCAAGAATAATCGTCGCGTCTTCTGCGGCAAATGCACGAATAGTCTCCATCGCCACACGAGTTTCACGCAGCTTGAGTTCACGACTCGCCGTAATGTTGACAAGGATTCCACGAGCTCCTGAAAGGTCAACCCCCTCAAGTAGCGGACTCTGCACCGCATTCTCCGCAGCAAGGCGCGCACGATCTCCCCCTGCAGCCATTGCAGTTCCCATCATGGCTTTGCCTTGCTCACCCATAACAGTCTTTACGTCTTCAAAATCGACGTTGACCAGCCCCTCAACATTGATAATCTCGGCAATCCCTGCAACAGCATTATTTAAAACATCATCCGCCGCGGCAAACGCCTCAATCTGCGTGATGTCGTCGCCTAAAACCTCCTCGAGCTTCTCATTGAGCACGATAATCAGAGAGTCAACACGGCCCTCAAGCTCGGAGAGCCCATGCTCGGCGGCATTTTCTCGGCGTACGCCCTCAAAGCTAAAGGGTTTGGTGACCACTGCAACTGTAAGTGCGCCGAGTTCCTTTGCAATTTCGGCAACAACGGGGGCTGCCCCCGTTCCTGTGCCACCGCCCATACCCGCGGTAATAAAGACCATATGGGCACCGCGAAGGGCATCGGCAATTCGGTCCCGGTCCTGTTCGGCAGCCGCACGCCCCGCCTCAGGTTTTGCCCCCGCACCAAGGCCTGTACCTCCGATCTGCAGAGTGCTTGAGGCTTTAGACTTCGCAAGCGCCTGCGCATCAGTATTAATACAGATAAATTCAACACCCTGAACTCCGCGGGCGACCATGTGGTTGACAGCGTTGCCGCCAGCACCCCCCACACCCACGACCTTGATATTGGTGCCCTGGGTTTCTGTTTCAAACATTTCGAACGTCATAAAGCCTCCTGATCAGAAATTAAAAGTTCCCCACAAACCACGCCTTCATCCGCGCAAGGGTGTCCTTGAACGAACCAGTACTCTGGTCATCCTTGCGGCCCCGGATCCATTGATTCCGCGCCTCTTCCAGCAGGCCCATCGCCGTAGAGAAGCGCGGATTGCCAATCACATCAGAAAGATTTCCGCGATACGCGGGCATTCCGACGCGCACCTGTTTTAAAAAGACGTCCTCGCCAAGTTCGACCATTCCCGGCAGCATTGCGCTACCCCCCGTCAGGACCACCCCCGAGGACAACAACTCCTCGTAACCGGATTCACGAATAACGTGTTGCACCAAAGAGAAGAGCTCCTCGATACGGGGCTCAATGACGGCAGCAAGCGCCTGCCGAGATAACTGTCGGGGCGCGCGGTCCCCAAGCCCGGGCACCTCAAACCAAGCCTGCGGATCCGCAAGGGCTTGTTTTGCAATTCCATGACGGATTTTGATCGCCTCAGCCTCGTCAGTGGGCGTCCTTAATGCCATTGCAATGTCATTGGTAACCTGATCTCCGGCGATCGGTATCACCGCGGTATGTCGAATGGCACCACCCGAGAAGATCGCAATATCTGTTGTTCCGCCACCGATATCGACAAGGGCTACGCCTAGATCTTTTTCATCTTTCGTCAAGACTGCATGACTCGAGGCAAGCGGCTGCAGAATTAACTCATTGACCTCTAAGCCACATCGACGAATACATTTCACGATATTCTGTGCTGCACTGACCGAACCCGTGACGATGTGAACCCGGACTTCAAGCCGAACTCCACTCATTCCAAGGGGCTGGCGAACATCATCTTGTCCGTCAATCATAAATTCTTGTGGCAACACATGAAGCACCTGCTGATCTGATGGGACGCTGACAGCAGTGGCCGTCTCGATGACCCGTTCAACATCCGTCGGGGAGACTTCCTTGTCTTTGATGGCCACCATTCCCGTAGAGTTGAAACTCCGGATATGGCTTCCCGCAATTCCGGTCCAGACAGCAGCAATCTTGCAATCCGCCATCAATTCGGCATCTTCGAGTGATTTCTGAATCGACTGGACTGTTGTGTCGATGTTGACCACGACACCCTTTTTTAATCCCTCGCAATCTGCCTGCCCAAGGCCAATCACCTCAAGCCGCCCATCGGCCAGGATCTCGGCGACAACAGTGACAATCTTTGAAGTGCCGATATCCAATCCGACAATTAGGTTTTTTGTTTCGCGTGTCATAGGCCGCCTCTCTGACAATCAGAACGAAAAGTGGTCATGTCTGCACTCCAATACATAAAGGTTTGGATTGATTTACCTCTGCAATACTCACTCCAACGAGCGGGGCAAAGGCGTAACCCGTTGCGTAACGAAGATCAGCCCGCATCGCAACTAGGTCCTCACGAGGACGCCTTAATTTTTCCGTTAGCCAGGGTTGAGTCTTCACAAACATCCGGACCCGCTCCTCTGCCGAAGTTGCTAAGGTGTCTCGGCCAAGTTCGAGAGTCAGCCCTCCCGTCAGCTCGACCGTCCACGCATACTGTTCGGATAACGTCACCGACCGCAACGGACGGTTCAGTGGCGCGAGCCACTGGCTTAACTGTCTCGTGCGTTCTAGCACCCACTGCTGGCTACCCGGGGGGCCGAATAACGACACCAGTCCGCAGCTCGCATCATGATCCGCCGCGAGACCCGAAAAAGTCTCGCCGCGATCGTTGACCAGATGCCCATTTGGCCACATGGCGACCGCCCGCTGCTCTTCAATTCGAACCAATAAACGATTCGGCCAGATTCGTCGGACCGTTGCACTGCGCACCCAAGGAATTGCTTGAATTGCTTGGTGGACCGGCCGGAGATTGGTTGACAATACCGTTCCATTGAGAGCCTCTACGATTGCCGCATGAATCTGGGGGGCTGAGACATGTCTAAGCGCTCCTCCCATGGGCTCCACAATGACTCGCTTAACAACGAATACCGGCCTATTGGCCATCCAAACGGCGACAGACACGAGCAGAATCAGGATCGAACACAGCAGCAGTAAACCGGAAAAACGATTCAGCTGCGGCGGCGAATGCCAGAAATCCCGAAGTGCGACGCTGCTCACTCTGTCCGCTCCGTTTTCAGGGCTGCGGTTGCAGTAATGCATAAGACCAACTGCTCATAGGAAAAGCCCGCCTGGGCTGCGGCCATCGGCACCAAGGAGTGGTCTGTCATTCCCGGAGAGGTATTGATCTCTAACAATGTCGGCGCTTGAGATTCCCCCCACATCAGGTCAACCCGCGCCCATCCAGCGCAGCCCACTGCCTGGAATGCGGCAACCGATAAGGCCCGCATCTCTGTCTCGAGGTCTGGGCTAATGGGTGCTGGGCATCGGTACTTTGTCGCTGATCCGAAATATTTATTCTGATAATCGTATTGGCCTTGGGGGGCCACGATCTCAATGACCGGAAGGGCATGACACTGCCCGGTTGGGGACTCCAACAAGGCACATGTAAACTCCCGGCCACTGATGAATTCTTCCGCGATAACCAATGGATCGAGTCTTTGCGCACAATGCCATGCAGCCTCTAACTGGTCGGGCTGATCGACACGGGTGAACCCTAGAGAAGAGCCCTCGCGTGCCGGCTTTACGGCAAGAGGAAGCCCGGTTGTTGCAATAACTGCTTGCGGATCGCAGGACTGAGTCAGCGTACAGAATTTCGGCGTTGGTAAATCAAAACTTGACCAGATCCGTTTGGTCATCGGTTTGTCGATGGCCAAGCCACTTGCCATAACGCCACTACCCGTATAGGGGATTCCAAATAACTCCAAGGCCCCCTGTACGGTGCCATCCTCACCGTAGCGGCCATGCAAGGCAATAAAAACCCGATCGACTTTCTCATCGAGAAGTGCTGAGATACTTCGCTGACCTGTATCAAATCCGAACGCGTCAACATTACAACGCTGCAACGCTGCCAAGACCCCCTCACCCGAGCGGATGGATATCTCGCGCTCTGCGGACACCCCCCCATAGAGAACCGCAACACGGCCAAGGTCTGAGCCACGCAAGCCCTTGATGAATGCATTGAGTGTGTCGAACGAGTGGGTCATGAGATCGTCCTCCCAGGGGCAACTCGTCCAAGCTCCGTGACACTTGTCGACAAAGCAGAGCGGAGCTGCCCCGGTACGGCGCCGATAGAGCCCGCCCCCATCGATAAGACCACATCCCCATCACGAGCAATCTCTCGAATGCGATTGGCCATTTCGGAAATGAGCTCAACATAGATAGGCTCAACACGACCTGCCACACGAATAGCCCGCGATAACGCCTTGCTATCCGCCGATTGAATTGCAGGCTCTCCTGCCGAATAGACCTCGGCGAGTAACAACTGATCGGCCTGCCCGAGAACCCGTACAAAATCTTCAAATAGGTCGCGTGTACGACTGTAACGATGCGGCTGAAATGCAACCACTATTCGGCGTCCGGGGAATGCGCCACGGGCGGCATCAATTGTGGCCCGTATTTCTGCGGGGTGATGCCCATAATCATCAATCAGGGTAAAGGCACCGCCTGATTCACATAAGAATTCACCACAGACCTGAAATCGTCTGCCCACACCTTTGAATTCCTTGAGCGCCTCAACAATAAAGCAGTCTTGTATTCCCAGCTCTGTGGCAACGGCCACAGCAGCTAACGCATTCTGTACATTGTGGCGGCCAGGCAGATTAAGGTGGACAGGTAGCCCCGAAGAATCCTCGCGCCGAACCTCAAACCGCATGGCACCGGCATGCTCAATCACATTGACCGCTCGAACCTGTGCCTCCTCAGAGAACCCATAAGTCACGACGGTTTTTGAAATAAAGGGAATTATTTCTCTAACATACGGATCATCAACACAGACCACAGCCGCCCCATAAAATGGCAAGCGCTGAGTAAAACCAATAAAAGCCTGCTTTAACTTTGCGACATCATGATCATAGGTCTCCATATGATCTTGATCGATATTGGTAATGACTTCCATCATGGGCAAGAGGTTGAGAAATGACCCATCAGATTCATCCGCCTCTACAACAATGTAATCGCCAAGACCGAGTCGGGCATTAGCACCTGCACTATTGAGACGCCCACCGATCACAAACGTAGGATCAAGCCCGGCTTGCGCAAGAACACTTGCGACTAGGCTAGTTGTCGTAGTCTTGCCATGGGTTCCCGCAATCGCAATCCCTTGCTTTAGACGCATCAATTCACCCAGCATGAGGGCGCGTGGAACCACGGGGATACGTTTTGTGCGAGCGACGATGACCTCAGGATTGTCGTTCTTCACAGCACTTGAAATCACGACTGCATTCGCGTGGCCCAGATGCTCTGCAGCATGCCCAATAAAAATAGCGGCGCCCTGCGCAGCAAGTCGATCTGTCGCTGCATTTTTAGCAAGATCAGAGCCCTGGACCCGATACCCAAGGTTCAACAAGACCTCTGCAATTCCCGACATACCAGAGCCGCCAATGCCCACAAAGTGGATCGTCTCGATCTTATGTCTCATGGGCAGACACCACCAGTCGAACNNGATAGACCTCGCCAGTGTTGTGACACAGTCCGCAACACGCTCTGTTGCGTTAGGAATACACAAGGATCGGGCCTTACCTGCACGATCCGTTAATGCGTCACGGGTCAGGCTCACCAGGAGGCTCACGGTCCTTGACTTACCCAATTCGGTCTGTGGTATCAGCCAGGC
>DBCQ01000029.1:17068-36709 GCA_002293155.1 Burkholderiales bacterium UBA954
GCTCCCGACTCGGCGAGGCTAGAGGCATTCGCCGTCTGATGGTCATCAATGGCCGATGGCAATGGAACAAAGATCGCTGCGATCCCCGCGGCAGCAACCTCGGTCACGGTAGACGCCCCCGCGCGACAAATCAATAGATCTGCCCACTGGTAGGCCATCTCCATGTCATCAATAAATACTTCACAGCGCGCAGGAATTTTTAATGCGCGATAGAGTTGCTCAACCGCGCCATGATCTTGCTGTCCTGTCTGGTGGCGAATTTCAAACGACTGTCCTCGCTCGATGGCTTTAGCGAGGAGCGCTGGGCAGCGCTGGTTCAACGCCTGCGCTCCAAGACTCCCCCCCACAACGAGTACGCGAATTGGCCCCGCACGGCCACTTAGTCGGTTGGCGGGCGGGGCTAATCCGCTGATGCTCTTTCGAATTGGGTTGCCCACTAACATCGATCGCGCGGGCGCATACCGCGTAGCAGGAAAACTGATGAAGACCTGACGGGCTATTTTTGCGAGCCAACGATTGGCGGTACCCATGACCGCATTTTGTTCATGAATGCACAAAGGAATTCGACGCAGACGCGCAACTAATCCCACGGGGAAAGTAACGTATCCGCCAAAAGCAAGGACGACTTCGGGGCGCGCCCGGATGAGAATACCCAGGGTGTCACGCATCGCCCGAACTAACCGAGAAGGAAGCGTCAGCCAGGCACCGAGACCCTTGCCGCGCAGTCCAGCAAACCGCAAAATATGAAGGCCGATCCCATAACCAGGGATTAGCCGCGATTCCAGACCCCGATCTGATCCCACCCACTCGGCATGCCAACCCCTGCGTTTCAATTCTTGAGCCACTGCCAGAGCCGGAAAGATATGGCCTCCGGTTCCGCCCGCAGCGATGAGGACACGAGGCGCACTCATAGAGTGCCCCTACGAACGACTGCGCGGTTTTCGATATCAATCCGGATCAATACACCCATGGCCATGCAGACGGCGAGCATAGAGCTACCCCCGTGGCTGATAAAGGGTAAGGTCAGCCCCTTCGTCGGCAGAAGCCCAGTATTTACACCTGCGTGAATCAGAGTCTGCAGGCCAATCCAGACACCAATACCCTGGGCTACGAGTCCAGCGAATAGCCGCTCCTGCGACATTGCTGTTCTACCGATTTCAATTGACCTGCGGACAATAAACGCAAATGCCAAGATCACGAGAGTGACGCCAACGAAGCCGATCTCCTCGCCCATCATTGCGAAAATAAAATCGGTATGAGGCAACGGCAGATGGCCCATCTTCGCAACCCCAGTGCCAAGACCTGAACCCAGTACGCCGCCGTTTCCAAATGCGATGAGAGCGCCACAGAGTTGAAATCCTGTGGTCTGCACGAGGCCAGGGTCACACGGGGTGAGGTAGGACACCAACCGATCCAATCGCCATGGTGTAAAGACCACCATCAGAACAAATACTGCCCCGAGCGCTAGCAGCAGAGGAATAAAAACCCGAAGGCTCATACCGCCCAGAAATAGGATCGCAGCGGTAATCAACATGATGACCATTGTGGATCCGAGGTCAGGCTGATAGAGCAACAAAAGCATCACCAAGGACATGAGAAGCCCAATCGGCATCAGCCCGCGCCCAAAGGTACGCATGCGGTCTTGACGACGAATGACATACGCGGCAGCAAACAGCAGTGAAAATAATTTCATGAGCTCTGCAGGCTGAAGCGTAAAAAATCCCAGCGGAATTGCACGAACAGCACCATCTTTAATGATGGCAGGCCCAAAAGCGATCTTCATGCCAGCCACTACAAGTAGTAACGCAATTCCGAGAAAAAACAGCGGCGTTGACAACGAATGAAGAATTGTTGTCGGAACCCGCGTCATGAGGAACATCGTGACGAGCCCAATCAAGAGATGGATTGGGTGACCCCGCATACCGCGCCAGAAAACAGATTCCGTATTATTGCTTGGCAACGGTAGGTTAGCCGAATAGACCATCACCAAACCAACCAGCAATAAGCCAATAAATACCGACATCAGAGCCCGATCCACATGGGCTATCGAGATCGGTGGAGGGGCCCCTATGGCTAACATGTCAACCCTTGCTCCTGAGCGAGAGCAGCCACGGACTCACGAAATGACCGAGCGCGGGCAATGTAGTTACTGAACATATCAAAGCTCGCACAGGCTGGCGACATCATCACAACTGTATTTACTGCATCATCTTGTGATGCATAGTAGTGGGCCCGCTGAACGGCCTCATTCATCGAGGCAACATGCTCCGATGGAACCCCAGCACGCCTTGCAATCTCACCGATTTCGGGGCCCGCCTCACCGATCGTGATCACGGCCTTCGCACGGCTCTGTAGCGCGGCAGCTAGCGGCTGAAAATCCTGTCCCTTTCCTTGGCCACCGGCAATCAATACGACAGGCAGCCTAAGTCCCTCCAGCGCTGCGGTTGTCGCTCCTACATTCGTTCCCTTGCTGTCATCAACATAATCCACACCCTGTACATGCGCAACCCACTCCATTCGATGTGCACCACCCCGAAACTCTCTGAGGCCGTGAAGCAACGGTGCGAGGGCAGGGGTAACCGTACGGCACAACGCCAATGCGGCCAGAGCGTTCATCGCATTATGCCGGCCCCGGATTCGCAGAGCATCTGCCGGCATTAACCGATGGCAGCGCTCCGCATCCTGCAGATCCCGCACTACCATCCACTGGATTCCTTCTTCAATCAAACCAAAGTCACCGCATTCCATCGGCAGATCAATTCCAAATCGTGTCACGTTGACCTGCCCTTGAGCACACGCCGAACTCTCAGTATCCTGTCGATTCACAATGCACTGCACGCCCGATGTCATCGGATCAATGGAGACTCCAAAAACACGCGCTTTAGCTGATTTGTAGTCATCCCAATCAAGATGCCAGTCAAGATGATCCTCAGAGAGATTCAACAATACGGCTGCTGTTGGATGAAAATGCTGAGCGAGTGTCAGCTGAAAGCTTGAGAGCTCAAGGACCCAGACCTGCGGGAAACGACACGTGTCCTCCCGCATCATCACTGCATCAAGTAAAGATGGGCTGATGTTTCCCGCCTCTTGGGCGTCAATTCCCGCTCGACGCAGTAATACCGTCGTCATCTGGGTTGTTGTTGTCTTTCCGTTAGTGCCTGTAATCGCCAGAATCTTTGGGCGGTCCAGTGGCGCATCATCGTTGGCCGTCAGGTTGGACTGGCGACGGGCCTGCGCAGCGTCATGTACAGCCCACTCGAATAAATCGATTTCTCCTACAACCGATAGCTGATGAGCTAACGCATCCCGGGCGCAGGACAGTAACCCAGCGATTGGGCTGTCATGGGCGGGATATGGTGAAATGCCTGGACTTGGAATTAAGAATTGAATCCCATCAAGCCAATCCGTTGAAAAGGGGGTGGCAACTCCCGTTTGAATCGTCAGTCTCGGATACTCCTGCGCTAATACCTTAGCCGCATTAAGCATCGGAGGTGCCGTCCGACTATCGATCACTGTAATCCGGGCGCCCTTACGTAAGAGCCAACGACAACAGGCGAAGCCTGATTCACCAAGGCCCACCACCAGCAGGTGTTGCTCAGACCATTGGATATCCATCGCAATCGCCGGAAGGCTCTCAATAGAATCGCGCACTATGGGTTTTTTGGCCAAACGTTTATCTCTCATGGGCTTATTCATCTAGCGCAATTTCAATGTCGATAATCCGGCCAATACCAACATCATTGTGATAATCCAAAAGCGAACTACAACCTGAGTCTCTTTCCATCCCTTGACCTCAAAATGATGATGAAGCGGCGCCATTAACAAGATGCGGCGGCCCTGGCCAAAGCGCCATTTGGTGTACTTAAAGTAGCCTACCTGCAGCATTACAGAGAGTGTCTCCACGACGAAAACACCTCCCATAATGAAGAGCACAATTTCTTGCCTCACCACTACCGCGACTGTTCCCAGTGCGCCGCCCAATGCCAATGCGCCAACATCCCCCATAAAGACCTGGGCAGGAAACGCGTTAAACCAGAGAAATGCCAGCCCAGCGCCGACAAGAGCGGCACAAAAAACCGTTAATTCACCAGCGCCCGGGATATAAGGAATCAGAAGGTACTTTGCAAATACTGCATTTCCAGTCACATACGCAAAGACGCCCAAGGCGCCGGCAACGAGTACGGTTGGCATGATGGCCAAGCCATCTAGGCCATCAGTGAGATTGACTGCGTTACTTGAGCCGACAATCACAAAATAACTTAAGACAATGAACCCAAATACGCCCAAGGGATACGCCACCTGCTTGAAAAAAGGAACGATTAAATCCGCTTTTGTCGGCAGGCTAATTGAAAAACCATTGCTGACCCACTGAATAAATAGATCTAAAGCCTGAGCATTACTCTGAGCAGGTACTGAAAATGCAAGATAAATTGCGGCAAGAATCCCAATAACGGATTGCCAGAAATATTTCCAACGGCCCGGTAGTCCTCTCGGGTCTTGATGCACGACCTTTCGGTAGTCGTCAACCCATCCCACGGCCCCAAAGCCGATCGTGACAATCATTACCGCCCAGACAAAGCGATTGCTCAAGTCTGCCCACAAGAGAGTCGTAAGGCCGATTGATAACAGAATCAAGGCTCCACCCATGGTCGGAGTGCCAGTCTTAATTAGGTGGGTCTGCGGCCCGTCATCCCGAACAGCCTGACCAACCTTCATCGCAGTTAACTTGCGAATCACCGCAGGGCCAAGAAAAAGTCCAATGCCCAGTGCCGTTAGTGTGGCCAACACGGCACGCAGCGTGATGTAGTTCAAGACCGCCGCTGCGCGAATATATTCATCAATCCAATTGGCAAGAATTAACAGCATGCGACCCCCGAAATACCATTTATCTGTAGTGCCCTCACCACTCGCTCCATTTTCATGAACCGTGAGCCCTTTATCCAGATGGAGGGGCGGTGTGCCTTCGCCTGCTGCTGGCGCAGCCAGTCACTCAGATCTCTGATGAGGGGCTCGAGCTCCGAGAAGTGATCTCCAATACCCGTTGAGTGTGCTGCACGGGCCATTGCTTCACCATGGAGCCAGAGCGACGCGATATTTTTCGAATCGGCATACCGCAGGACTTCTTCATGAAATTCGGCCCCCCGGTCACCCACCTCACCCATATCACCGAGAACAAGCGCCTGCGGTTTTGGCAATATCTGTAACGCATCAATTGCAGCCCTGACAGAATCTGGATTCGCGTTATAGCTGTCATCGACCAGCGTTCCGCCGCCTGCTATGGTGAATCGTTGGCCGCGACCACTCACGGCCTCGAAGTGATTAAGTGCTGCAGCGATGTCATCTGTTTCAATTCCGGCTGCATAGGCACAGGCAGCCGCGGCGAGACAATTCATCGCGAAATGGTGACCCACACCCCTACTGTGAATCTCGATCGAATGCTGGTTTGGAAACTCGATTGTGAAGTGGCCCATTTGCTCCCCGGCAACCCCTTGCCATTGCCCAACCACATCTCCCCCGGGGTGATCGGAGTCGCCAGCCTGGTCCGCAAAACCAAAACGTAGGAGTTGTCGTGCGCCCGCCTGTTGCCTCCAGATCATTTCATGCTGTAGATCTCGAGGAAAAATTGCAATTCCATCATGGGGTAGCGACTCAAAGACGCGGCCATTTTCAAGGGCAACCGCCGCAATCGATTTCATGAACTCTTGATGCTCGCGCTGTGCGTTATTGACTAAGGCAATCTGAGCGCAGGCAATCGCTGCAAGTATGTTGATCTCTCCGGGATGGTTCATTCCGAGCTCGAAGATCGCCAGTCGATGTTGAGGCTGCAGACCCAGTACAGATAAGGGTAAGCCGATATGGTTATTGAGATTTCCTGGGGTCGCCCAGACCGAGGCCCCGCGAAGTGCCTGCCCACCGATCGCCGCAAGCATCTGTTTAACGGTTGTCTTTCCATTGCTACCCGTAACCGCAATGACCCGGCCTAACCAGTTCTGCCGCCAATAATGCGCCCACTGCTGTAAGGCTAATAACGGGTCAGGAACCTCGATCTGAGGGAGCCTACTTTCCTGTCTCAGCGCTTTCATCTGCAACTCATCGAGTCTTTTCGCTGTTACGACCGCTGCGATCGCGCCACGTCTTTGCGCTGCCTCGATAAATTCTTCTCCGTCAAAATGAGGTCCTGACAGTGCAAAAAATAAAGCCCCTGGCGTTAACGATCGGCTATCTGTACTGACTGATGTGAATTCGAGCGACATCGTCTTCTCATCGCCAAGCAGTCGAGACTGCGGCACTGCCTTCACTAACTCTGCAAGCTTAGGCATGCATCAGCCCTCGTACGCTAGATTGATGTTCCTCAATCCATAGATCTATGGCCCTAATGGCATGATCTGCATCACTAAAGTGCAGGGCTTGCCCGCCCACTAACTGTGTCTGTTCATGTCCCTTGCCCGCTATGACAATGAGGTCTTGCTCTCCTGAATTTGCAATCGTCTGCGCTATCGCTAATGCCCGATCAGACTGCCGAGAGACCTTGGATTTAAATTCGGGACGAATACCTGAGGCGATATCATCAAGAATCGTCTCCGGTGACTCGCCGCGAGGATTGTCTGAGGTCAGCACCACACGGTCGGCATGCTGGGCTGCAATCTCACCCATCAGGGGCCGTTTATGACGATCGCGATCTCCCCCGCATCCAAAGATACAAACGAGAGCGCCCACTCTCGATTTCACCAAAGGCGCGAGCGCTTCGAGGATCTGCTTAAGTGCGTCAGGTGAGTGGGCATAGTCGACACAAACTCTAGGGCCACGCGCACGATGAACCATCTGTAGGCGACCCGCTGGCAGCTTGAAGGCTTCTAGTGCGGCTCGGATCGCGCTGATATCAATCCGCATAGCGATCATGCACCCCGCCACGATCATTGCGTTTTCTATATTGTGGCGGCCAACGATAGGCAGTCGTATCTCACCCGTGAGTGATTCTGCTCGACCCTCTCCCTTTAGTCGGAGTACCCATCCATTGTGATCATGAATCGCGTCCATAACCTGAATCGCTGCATGGGCAGACTCGGGGCGAGATGACCCAACTGCGATACGCTCAGTGTGCGATTCCGTCGCCCGCCACATCGACATCCCTGCCGCATCTCCCGTGTTAATCACGGCTGCCCCGAGGCTAGGTGCCTCAAAAAGTAATGCCTTTGCGGCTGCATATCGTTGCATATCACCATGAAAATCAAGATGGTCATGACTTAGATTTATAAAGGCTCCGATTTTGATTGCACATCCCTGGAGCCTTCCCTGAACAAGACCAATTGATGACGCCTCAATTGCGACAACATGAATCGATTGGGCCTTCAGCTCAACCAAAAGGCGCTGCAATTGCACAGGATCGGGAGTGGTGAGCCCCTTGGTCTTGGCGTTTTCCCATTGGGGAGAATAATCAACACCACATCGCGCAGGGAAGACTCCTACTCCAAGGGTTCCAATCGCGGCGGTAGAAACTCCGCAATGGGCCAGTGCATGGGCCAAGGCTGCTGTAACCGTGGATTTTCCGTTGGTACCGGTTACTGCAATTAACTGCATAGTCAGGCTCGGCCTGCCGTAGAACGCAGATGCAATCATCCCTAGGCGCGTCGTCAACTGAGGCACCATGAGCGTTGGTGGCTTGCCGTCTTGTAGTGATATTGATGTTGAGGTGTTTCCGCCGTCGATCACAACTGCGGCTGCACCGGCAGCAACGGCATCCGTTATCGTAGTCTCTAACGAATGGTGCTGTCCGCTACGCGCAAGAAAACCATCACCCGGTTTAATGTCCCGGCTATCAGAGCAGAGATGAGCATTGGGACCAAGCCTCTCGCGCAGCCAAGCCGCTGCCTCATCCGCAATCAACTCGCGCAGACTAAGCGGGTGTAAAGCAGACGGCCAAGATATCGTCACTGAGTCCCCTCTGCAATTAAGGCAACAGCAGGAAAGATTCGAAGTGCTGGATCGGGAGACAGCTGCATTCGACGCAGTGTGTCATTTGCGATCTGGGAAAAAATCGGTGCAGCAACCTCACCACCGTAATGTTTTCCCGCGCTCGGCTCATCCACCATAACAGCAATGACAAAACGTGGTTTTTCTGCAGGTGCAAATCCTACGAAAGAGGCAACATACTTATTCTTTGCATACCCCCCACGCTCAGGTTTGTGTGCGGTTCCGGTTTTTCCTGCGACCCGAAACCCTATGACCTGTGCCTTCGGTGCGGTTCCCTCTGGCCCGGTTGCGCGCTCCAGCATGCCACGAACTAACTTTGCGGTCTCGGCCGAGATCACCCGAACACCAGCAACTGGCCCTGGCTGGGGTACAAAGGAGATTGGTACAAGATCGCCATCTCGCGCAAAAATGGTGTACGCACGCGCAAGTTGTAATAGAGAAACCGACACGCCATGGCCATAAGAAATCGTTGCCTGGTCTATTGGGACCCAGTTCTGCGGATTTCTTAGACGGCCTGCGGTTGCTCCATTTAAGCCAACATCTGGAACCCGTCCAAATCCTGCGGCAACATAGAAATCATGGAGTTCGGAAGGCTTCATTCGTTGGGATACCTTGACGGTTCCAACGTTGCTCGATTTAGCAAGAATCTCTTCTACGGTAAGCAGGCCGTGCGGATGAGAGTCTCCAATCGTCCGATTCCCGATCGTTAGTTTTCCGGGTGCTGTTTGAATCGATGTCGAAGCGGTGACGCGGCCGAGCTCTAATGCCGCAGCAATTGAGAATGATTTCATGGTGGAGCCCGGTTCGAACGCATCGGTTACTGCGCGATTACGTACCGTATCTGTATTTAACCGAGCACGGTTATTCGGATCAAATGAGGGCTCATTTACCAGGGCCAACACCTCACCGGTCTGTACATCGATTACCACTGCAGAGGCAGCCTTTGCACGGTGTATTGTCATTGCTGTTTTAAGAGCATTCTGGGAAATACTCTGGATGCTGGCATCGAGAGAGAGCTGCAGATCCTTGCCTGGCGCAGCATCGGCGATTAATCTCTGGCCCACTGCGGTATTGCGACGGTCCACGACGACCCTGGTCTGACCCTTGACCCCCCGCAGCCCTGAATCATGGGTCTTCTCCAGGCCTTCTGCGCCCTGCTCGGCTGCATTCGTGAACCCAACAATATGCGCAAATGCATCGCCATACGGATAATAGCGACGGTAATCGACCTCTAGTTCAACGCCCTCGAGGCGTAATGCGCGAATTCTGTCAGCCTGCTCAAGATTAAGGCTCTTCGACAGCCAGAAAAATCGTTTTGATGCTGCTATTTTCTTTCGAAGCTCTGTGGGTGTTATCTCTAGAATTTCTGCCAATGCGTCAAGCTTTGGGCTATTGATATTGAATTTTGCCGGAACGATGCCCACCTGCTCCTCACGTACACTCGAGGCAATCACTCCGCCATGTCGATCAAGAACCCGACCCCGTGTCGCAGGAATTTCTAGGGGTCTTTCAAACCGCTTAATTGCCCGACTCTGCCATTGGTCCGCATTAACAAGCTGCAAGACAAATGCGCGAACCACGATGGCGAGAAATCCGAGCATCAAGAGGCCCAATACAATCTTTGATCTCCATTGGGTTGCGCGCCATGTGAGAACGGGCGTCGCCGATTTCCCCACCGCACTCGATCGGAAGCGTCCAGGAATATTTACGGGCCGTGTATTCACTTTAACCCTCGAACACCTTCATCCAAGGACGAGCGTGGCCAGTACAGGATCTCGGTTGGCTGTAATGGGACCATTTTTAAATCACGCTTGGCCGCGCCATCAATTCGACCTGGATTGCGTAGCGCTGTTAACTCAACCTGCAAAACCTCAATGTCTGAATCGAGTTTTTGGCTTATACGATCTGTACGATCTACCTGGGTAAACAATCGCCGCTCATGATAGCGGGCATTTACCAGCGACATCGCCGAGATCGTAATCAAGCCCACAAGGATCCATTGTCTGCGTGTCATGAAGCAGCTGGTTCAAAGAGCGGAGTTCTCTCGGCGATACGCAGCGTCGCAGATCGGGCCCGTGGATTGGCTTGAACCTCTTTTGAGGTCGGGCGAATACGCGCCACCCTAGATAAGCGGGCAGCTGGAGCGGGCATATGATGTCCCTGCTTTCGATCTTCTAATCCTTCCAGCAAGGCCCGTTGTGCTCGGGTCAAGCGCGGTTGCCCCTCCAAAGGTTTCTTACCTGAATGGTCACGAAAAAACCGTTTAACGATCCGGTCTTCTAGCGAATGAAAACTGATGACCGCAAGGCGCCCAGCGCTACACAAGAGCTCGAGCGCGGCCTGAAGGACCGCTTCGAGCTCTTGAATTTCACTGTTGATGTAAATCCGTAGAGCCTGAAAGGTCCGGGTAGCAGGGTGTTGCCCGGGCTCCCGCGGCGCGCGACAACGCCGCAGGGTCTGTTCGACCAGATCCGCCAACGCCGTTGTTGACTCCAGTGGCTCCGCAAGGCCTTTGGCTGCCTCTGCGCAGCGAGTTTTAATCGCGTCTGCAATCTGAACAGCAAACCGTTCTTCGCCATATTCTGCAATCACTTTCTCAAGGTCTTCGGTTGAGGCCTGGGCAATCCAGACAGATACCGGAATGCCGCGACTGGGATCCATACGCATATCGAGCGGACCTGACATGCGAAAACTAAAGCCACGTTGGCGGTTATCAAGCTGCGGCGAGGAGACACCGAGATCAATCAATATGCCGTCTACCTGATTAATATCCCGATGGCGAAGCTGCCCTTGGAGTTCACTGAATGGCGCATGTACGATTTGAAAGCGCGGATCCCGAGCCGCTAACCCCTCGGCTATTCGAACCGCCTCAGGATCTCGATCAAACGCAACGAGACGTCCATTAGGTCCCAGTCTTTCCAAGATTGCGGCGCTGTGCCCGCCGCGACCGAAGGTTGCATCGATGTAGATACCGTCAGGAATAATATTCAACCCCTCAATCGCTTCGTGCAGCAAAACAGCGATATGACCGCAGGATTTCGATGCTTGAGTATTCGGGCATTGCGTGAGACTCGCCAACGCAGCGGTCACGTTTATCCCCCACCACGTTTACGATGACGTACAGCCTGCTTGTGGGATTCCAGCGTCATTGCATCCCAGATTTCAAAATGCCCACCGACGCCAAGCAAAATAACGTCACGCTGGATATGGGCCCCATCACGCAACACAGGATTAATGAGCACGCGGCCCTGACTGTCCATCTCTGGGGTGTCGCTCAGACCAAGCCAGAAACGTCGGCGTTCGCTATCCGCGTCCCCCCCGCCAAAGGTGGCGACCTTCTCGCTCCACAGGAGTTGCGCCATCAGAAGCAGGCAGCCGTCATCGCTCTCAATCAGTGCGAGCACACCCTTCGATTGCGAGACCAAGGCATCGCGATAGCGCGTCGGGATCGTCATACGACCCTTCACATCTAAGCTTAACGCGGTGACCCCAGAAAATTGACCCGACACTGTCAAAGCAAAACCCCCACAAAAAACCACTTTTTTGCACCTTTTCCCACTTTAGGGAAAAGAAATGGCCGGGTCAAGCCAAAAGAGGAGTTTTTCTTTCTAAAACAAGGACTTAGCGTCGATTCTAATAAAAAATTTTAATCAAAATATCTTATAAATCAACAACATAAAAATCACATATGAAGTGATTTATCATGTCTCTAACTATTCGCGTCTTACTGGAGCGGGGTTTTGAGGATTCCGGGGTAAGGCAAGGCGATAACCGGAATTCCTTCCTCAGACAATTCCTGAGCGGTCTCAAAGGAAGTCTGGCCGTGAATTGCGCGGACGGGAGCCTCATTGGCATGAATCGCTCGGGCCTCATCGGCAAAACGCTCGCCGACATCCTCGCTGGTCGCCAACATCTCCCGCACGATTTGAAGGGCTGCCGCGAGCGCCGGAGTAACCGATGCAGGCGACACAACGGTCGCCTGTGACTTTGGCGCGCAGGGGGCGGGAGGCTCGGCTGGCTGCGGCCCGGAGAGATTCAAACGCGGAGCAGACAGCATTTTCTCAACGACGCGACTTTCGCATAATGGGCACTCAAGAAGGCCCCGGGATTGTTGGTCTTGGTAGGCCAGATGGCTTTTAAACCATCCCTCAAACAGATGGCCGTGCTGACAACGTAGGTTAAATACTTTCATAGCCCCATTCTAAGAGATCCCGCCAAGTTCATCCCGCACTGATTGACCTTCAAGATGATCTTGGATTCCCCAGCGGAGAATTTCAATCTGATCCCCGATTGCCCGCGCTTGATGAATCGCGGCGTTACCGATCGACCAATTACGCGCTAGCTGAACAGACAGCTGGTTCGCAATTCGATAAACAATATCCAAGACACCTCCGTGCGTCACAACAGCAACCGTCTCGCCCGCGTGTCGGGTAATGATCCCCTGTATCGCATCACGTACGCGACTATAAAAATCCGTTAGAGATTCTCCGTCTTGAGGACAGAAGTCGGGTTCCCGCGACTGCCAGCTCGTATACTTCTCGGGAAATCGCCGATAGATCTCATCGGGAGTAAGACCCTGGAACTCTCCGAAGTTCCGCTCAGCGAGGTTCACATGGATGTCAACCGATAGCCCCTTAGAAATTGCAAGCGGTGTAGCGGTCTGCTGGGCGCGCTGCAGACCACTGCTGTAGACCGCCTGAATCTCCTGGGGCTGCATCCAGCCCGCTACCGCCTGGGCCTGACGAAGTCCTGTGGGGTTTAACGGGATATCCGTAGACCCTTGAATTCGAGATCCGGCATTCCAATGTGTCTCGCCATGCCGTATCAACCAGAGCTTTGTCTGCAAAATCAGTGTTCCTTCTCGGCGCCCATCAGGTGACCCGTTCGATCAGTTCGATCTTATAACCATCGGGGTCCTGGACGAAAGCAATGACCGTTGTACCGCCGGCTACTGGCCCAGGCTCGCGCGTAATCGTGCCGCCGAGTGCGCGAATCCTCTCACATGTACCCGCAACATCGGACACTGCAATGGCAATATGGCCATAGGCAGTGCCCAGTGCATACTGCTCAACACCGTAGTTAAAGGTCAACTCAAGCTCTGCCTGGCCATCCTGATTGCCACGGCCATAGCCAACAAATGCCATGGAGTATTTCTGCTCCGGTCGATCAGTCGACCTCAGGAGATTCATTCCCATAATATCGGTGTAAAACCGAACCGCCCGATTCAGGTCACCCACACGCAACATCGTGTGCAAGATTTTCATACGATCCTTTATTAGAAAAACGAAGTGAGTCTGTAGGCCGGATTCTGTTACGGTTGACTGCTCGCACAATCAACTATAGCGATCATCCCTCTAGGCCTGCCGTTACCGACAGGCTCAAGCCACCTACCCGCGCGCATCAGGCGGAACACCTGTTCTGGCCGAGACCAGTCGCGCGCCTATTTGGTGTTGCTCCGGGTGGAGGTTACCGCGTTTCACGTCCACACAGTTAACCGTGCTTACTCGTCTCTGTGGCCCTGTTCCTCGCCTTGGGCACCCTTACGGATACTTGCTGCGTACGGCCGTTAGCCGTCACCCTTTCCTTTGGAGTCCGGACCTTCCTCTCCTGCAAAGCAGCAGCGATCGCCCGACCCACTTCGTGCTACCAATCATAGCGGGTTTGCAGGCTAACGGCATACAATCAACAATTCATAATAATTAGATCTAATTATGAAAAATAAAAAATCTCGAATCCCCCGGAGTTATCAGGATATCGGGGGCATGCTTCGGGGTCGGCCGATCCAACAGACGCTTCTTGCTTTTGCGGTGATCCCAATCATTACAGTTCTATCCGTCGTCGGCATCCTGACGTCCCAATCCGTAGATAACAATATTCACGCAGAAGAAGGCAATAAACTCGCTGCCGAAGCCCGATACTTCTCTGAAATTGTAGACCTCACGATCGGCAAAAAACTAGTCGACATCAAATCCCGAGCCGCCCTACTCGCAGAACTAGACTTGCAGAACAATCCAGACAGACTCGCCATCTGGATTAACGGAATCCAACGCACGATCCCGGAATACACTTGGGTAGGATTTGCCAGCCCCGAAGGTTCAATCATCGCCGCAAGCCAAAAAATTCTATTAAATCAGAGCGTGCGCGAGCGTGAGTGGTTTCAAAAAGGCCTTCGCCAGCCCACTAGTATTGATGTCCATGAGGCGCGGCTTTTAGAACCCTATCTGCCCAAACGCCAATCGGAAACTCCCTGGCGATTTATCGATGTAACCGCCCCAGTCGTTCATCAGGACGGCAGGCTCATTGGTGTGCTTGGCGCACATCTCAGCTGGGATTGGTTAGTCGCCCAGCATCGCCGCTTTTCCGAATCATTACAACGACAACGTAGCGCGGAAATTATTGTCGCAGGCCCAGACGGAACCCCAAGACTGCTTGCCTCGGAATTAGAAAAAACAAGCCTACAGGCCCAATCAAGCTTCCAACAGGCCAACCTCGGTAAAACAGGATGGACAAAGGAGGTCTGGCCAGACCAGCAGACCTACCTCGTCGGCTACACAAGAAACTCGGGCTATGGGGATGATCATCAGCTTGGCTGGGTCACACTCATTCGACTGCCAATTGATCAGACCGCAGTCATGGCAGGTCCGATCAACGCGGGTATATGGACCTTAATCACGCTCGTTAGCCTGATCTTTATCGTTGGCAGCCTTGCCCTGATCAGAAAAACACTTCGACCTGTTCAGAAGCTTGTTACTGAAATCAATCAAATTGCACAGCACGGTGGTCGGGTCAATCTCAGCGAGCCGATGCCGAAGGAGTTTCATATTCTCGGATCGGTAACCAATCAGCTCATTCAAACCATGGAAGCGCAACGGTCTTCTGACCAGGCGAAAACACGCTTTCTTGCTGACATGAGCCATGAGATTCGAACGCCACTAAATGGCCTACTCGGCCACTCTGAACTGCTCAAGGCGCGTCTTTCGTCCGGAAAAGACCGCTATGATATCGACCAGATCATTCGATGTGCTAAAGATCTTCAGGTTTTGGTTGACGATATTCTAGATCTCTCTGCGATTGAAGAGAACCGCCTTCGCCTGGAAAAAAAACCGTTTCGACTCACCGATGTGATCGAAATGAATCTTGATATTTTTAGACCACTTGCAGTTCAGAAAGGCATTGAATTTAATGCTCATCTTGCTTTCCACAGTGACCTCGCAATCATCGGCGACCAGCTGCGATTAGGCCAGATTCTTAGAAACCTCCTCTCAAATGCAATTAAATTTACATCGCAGGGCTCGGTAGAGCTGTCGATTCACTGCGCAGACGGAGGTGGGGTTACCCAGCAGTCGGCAATCCCGAGTCCACCTCTAGCTCTAGAGCTTGTTGTAAGGGACACGGGAATCGGCCTAACTCAGGCACAACAAGAGATTGTTTTCGGGCGCTTTGAGCAAGCAGAAACATCAATCTCTGCTCGGTACGGGGGAAGTGGGCTAGGCCTCTCAGTCACCCGCGCACTCACCGAGGCGATGGGCGGGACGATTAGCCTTAACTCTGCACTCCATGTCGGCACACACGTCATGGTTGTTATTCCATTTGAGCAGGCCATACAAGAACCAGTGCCGCTATCGATTGCAAAGACCTTGGTTGCCGTACCGACCGATACCGCCGGGAAGGCCTCACCCACGCTGAGAATCCTGGTCGTTGATGACATTGCGACCAACCGTGAAATCCTTGTCCGCTGGCTTGAACATCTCGGACATCAGGTCGCCCAAGCCGCCACCGGTCACGATTCAATCCAGAAAGCAGCCAAAACGAAATATGACGTAATTTGTATGGATATTGACTTGCCCGATATGAATGGACGGGCTGCGACAGCAGAGATACGTGGCGTCGCAAGTGCTTCACGACATGCCGTCATTATTGCAATCTCGGGCTACGCCTTCGACCATGACATCTCGGCATCAAAGGCTGCGGGTATTGATACTCATCTCTCGAAACCAATTCGTTTCGAATCACTCAACACGCTGCTTGCAAGCTTATCGCCAAGAAGCGAAAACTAATAGTTTAGTTAACCAGACCCTGGAAGCTCCAATCGAGCGTCTGGCCTGAAGCCAGCGGCACAATATGACCATCCGAAAACGACAGAGACTCCTCGATGACTTGCTCGGATCTCCTTAGAATTACCCGTTCCGTATTTCTTTCAAGGCCATAGAAATCCGCTCCAAAAAAACTAGCAAACGCCTCAAATCGATCAACCGCGCTGACTTCTTCAAATGCCTGAAGATACAACTCTAATGCATAGGGTGCGGAAAAACATCCCGCGCAGCCACAGGCAGACTCTTTCGCCGACTTCTCGTGGGGTGCGCTATCCGTTCCTAGAAAAAATTTTGGGTTCCCACTCGTTGCTGCCCGCAGTAACGCCTGTCGATGATGCTCCCGTTTAAGAATGGGCAAGCAGTACCAGTGGGGGCGAACGCCTCCTTCAAAGAGGGCATTACGGCTATACAATAAATGTTGAGGGGTGATCGTTGCGGCAATTGGTCCGGATGTCTCACGAACAAAATCAGTGGCTTCCTGAGTCGTAATGTGCTCGAACACAATTTTTAAGCTCGGGTAGTCTCTCCTCAGGGGGGCAAGTACCTGATCAATAAAAAGCCGCTCTCGATCAAAGACATCGATACCGACCCCAGTGACTTCGCCGTGGATACAGAGCGGAATCTGCAGTCTCTGCATAGCGTCTAGGGCAGCTGAGCAATGTCTTAGGTCAGTGACCCCGCTATCAGAGTTAGTTGTCGCTCCCGCTGGATATAGTTTTACAGCCTTGACAACCCCACTCTCATAGGCGCGCTGAATCTCCTCGGGCAAGGTAAGGTCCGTGAGGTAAAGGGTCATGAGCGGCTCGAAGGTATAACCCTCATCGACCATGCTTTCCGGAAGCATTGCTCGAATTCTCTTCGCGTAATCCACAGCCATCACCGTTGTTGTGATGGGAGGCTTTAAGTTCGGCATAACGATTGCTCGGGCGAACTGTCGGGCTGTATAGGGCAATACAGACGCCATCGCCTTGCCATCTCGGAGATGTAAGTGCCAATCATCTGGCCGAGTAATGATCAGGGTCTGCGGTTTCAAAATACGATGATTGCTCGATAGTCATTCACATTAGTTCGCGTTGGTCCGGTGGTGATCACGTCACCAAGCGGCTCAAACAACCCCAAGCCATTATTATCGTCAAGTAAATCCCGGCAGGAAATCCCCAGCTGTCTTGCCCGTATAGCCGTATCTGGCTGGAGAATTGCCCCTGCATGCGGACTGACTCCATCGATACCATCGGTATCGGCTGCAACCGCCGCAACATGGCCTGCGACACCCAACTCGTCGATAACGATTGATAACGCCAGCAGAAATTCAACGCAGCGCCCACCCCGGCCTTGACCCCGGACGGTAACCGTGCACTCTCCACCTGAAATTAAGACAACCGGAAGATTAAATGCCGAATCAGGGAAACGGACCAATTCACGGATCCAAGACCCATAGACCTGGGCAACATCTCGTGCCTCTCCGGTGACTGAATCACCCAGCAGAATAGGGCGAATACCGGCCTGTGAAAATACAGATGCTGCAGCCTGAAGGCTCGCATGTGCCGTGGCGATTAGCGTGGTTTTGGCATGCGCTAAACGAGGATCTCCCGGCTTTGGCGTTTCGGCAATTCGGCCATCCCGGCCCGCATAAAGATGCTTCGCAATTGATTCTGGTGGCGAAACGCGCCAGCGCTCTAAGACAGCAAGCGCATCGGCGTAGGTTGATGGGTCTGGCGAGCAAGGGCCCGATGCAATCGCCGACGGATCGTCGCCCACGACATCAGAGATCACCAAGGCTACAACCGGTGCCTGAGATGCAAGCGCCAGCTGCCCTCCCTGAATCTTTGAGAGATGTTTGCGTACGATATTCATCTCGGTAATTGGTGCGCCTGACTTGAGAAGCTGTTGCGTCAGACTCTTTAGATCGGTCATGGTGATCCCGTCAACGGGCAAGGCTAAGAGGCTGGAGCCGCCCCCCGATACCAAGACAATCAAAAGATCATTTTTCGTGAGGGCTGTAACCTGATTCAAAATATCAAGGGCCGCCCGCTCACCGGCCTGATCAGGAACGGGATGGCCTGCCTCAACGCAGGCTATACGCGTCAGGGGAAGGGCGTGGGCATAGCGCGTGATAACGATCCCCGACAGTGGTGCATGCTCAGGCCAGGCCTGTTCGACGGCTGCCGCCATACTCGCAGCTGCCTTGCCGGCACCCACTACAAGTGTGCGCCCCCCTGCAGGTGGCTGCGGCAATTCAGAGGCAACGATCTTAAGCGGGTCCGCAGCGGCAACTGCTGCCGTAAAACTCTCGCGAAGTAATAACTCAAACGCCATTAATGCTGATCTTAGAGGGTTGCCGTTGCGACTGCATTAGCGATCGCCTTGCCGACATCTTGGGTATTCGCAGACCCGCCGAGATCTCGGGTCTTTGGGCCAGAGGCTAGGACTTCCTCAATCGCACTGAGAATTAAATCATGAGCCTGAGGATAACCAAGAAAATCCAACATCATGGCGGCGGACCAGATTTGACCAATCGGATTAGCAACGCCCTTACCGGCAATGTCGGGCGCTGAGCCATGTACGGGCTCAAACAGGGAAGGATAGTGGCGGTCAGGATTAAGGTTCGCAGAAGGCGCGATGCCAATCGTTCCCGCACAGGCCGGACCGAGATCCGACAGAATATCACCGAATAAATTACTGGCGACCACCACATCAAACCAGTCAGGATGCAAGACAAAATTCGCAGTCAGAATATCAATGTGATATTTATCAACGCGGACGCTAGGAAACGACTTCGCCATCTCCGCAACCCGGCCATCCCACCACGGCATTGTGATGGCTATTCCATTAGACTTTGTCGCAGAGGTTAGATGTTGTTTAGGGCGCTTCTGGGCAAGCTCAAACGCAAACTTCAAAATTCGATCGGTGCCGACACGACTCATAATGGTCTCTTGAATCGCGATCTCTCGATCTGTATTGGGGTACATGATTCCACCGACCGAGGAGTATTCCCCTTCGGTATTTTCACGAACCACGTAGAAATCGATATCCCCAGGTCCACGACCTGCTAATGGGCACCTGACCCCTGGCATCAGACGGACGGGCCGAAGGTTTACGTATTGGTCAAAATCACGACGAAACTTTAATAATGAGCCCCATAGTGAGATATGGTCTGGGACCGTCGCCGGCCACCCAACCGCACCAAAAAAGATAGCGCTGTGATGGCCAATCTGATCTTTCCAATCCGCCGGCATCATCTCGCCGTGCTTGAGGTAGTAATCACAAGAGGCAAAATCAAAATGGTCGATGGCGATCGGAATTCCAAACCGCCGAGCAGCCTCATCGAGGACCCGAAGGCCCTCTGGCATGACTTCAACACCAATACCGTCGCCGGGTATTGCCGCAACTCGAATTGTCGACATAAAACGTTTCTTTCTTAGTGGCTGAGAATTTTCGAGAGGAACTCTTGCGCGCGAGGGCTGCGGGGGGCGCCGAAAAACTCTTCTTTTTTGCAGTCTTCCACTATTTTGCCAGCATCCATGAACACGACACGATCGGACACCTTTCGAGCAAACCCCATCTCATGGGTAACGAC
>DBCQ01000029.1:36829-40189 GCA_002293155.1 Burkholderiales bacterium UBA954
CGCCTTGGGGTCCATCGCCAAGGCACGCGCAATTGCTACTCGTTGTTGCTGGCCACCCGAAAGTTGTCCTGGAAATTTCTCTGCATGCTCCGTAAGCCCTACCCGCTCAAGCAGGGCGCGCGCCTTTTGATCAGCCTGCTCGGCAGATCGTTCGAGCACTTTTATCTGGCCGAGGGTAAGGTTTTCAATGACCGACAAATGCGGAAATAACTCGAAATGCTGAAAGACCATTCCGATCTGCGATCGCAGTTTCGGCAGGTTTGTTTTGGGGTCTCCCACCGACACCCCATCAAAGGTGAGCGTACCCTTCTGGAAAGGCTCTAAACCATTTGCACACTTGATAAGCGTCGATTTTCCGGAGCCCGATGGCCCGCAAACCACAACAACCTCTCCCTTGGCGACCGAGGTTGAACAATCATGAAGCACCTGGAAATTGCCATACCACTTACTTATATTACTGAATTCAATCATAGTCAGACCTGTGGTGAATAGTGTAGTGCGTTATCAGTCATCGAATAATGGAAATTCTAGCCTGAAGCCTACGAACATATAACGATGCAGAAAAACAGATCACGAAGTACACCAATGCAGCGAAGGTGTACATCTCAACAAGCCGATGATCCCGATTGGCAACCTTAGATGCTGCGCCAAGAAAATCAGTACTCGAAATGACATAGACGAGGGAGGTGTCCTGAAAAAGGATGATGGTCTGTGTCAGCAATACCGGCAGCATATTCCGAAACGCCTGAGGCAAGACAATATACGACATCGTCTGGCGATAATTCAGCCCGACGGCATAACCCGCCGCCACCTGACCCTTTGGAATCGATTGAATTCCCGCCCGCATAATCTCGCAATAGAAGGCCGCCTCAAACAGCGTAAACGTGATCAAGGCACTTGCAAAGGCACCCACCTTCATGGGCTGACTGCTACCACTAATCCAGCCGCCAACATAGGGAACAAGAAAAAAGAACCAGAAGATCACCAATACCAGCGGCAGCGACCGCATGAGATTGACATAGCCGCCCGCGAAGCCCGACAGAATCTTGATCGAGGACAGGCGCATCAGAGCCAGTATCGTTCCCAATGCAATTCCGCCCAACATCGCAAGGGCGGTTAGAGTGACGGTAAACGTCATTCCATCCCGAAATAGATAGACCCAGGAGCGTTGAATTACATCAAAGTCAAAGTCGTAACCCATGATTAATGCCCTGCCTGTGGAACCTGGCCCGGGGAACCAATAAATCCTGGGACGCGTATCTTGCGCTCAACCTGTCGCATTGCCAAGACGACTAATAGATTCACAACCAGATAAATAATTGTTGCCGCAGCAAAGGCCTCAAAGACCTGAAAGCTGAATTCTTGCATGGCGCGCGCCCGTGCCGTGAGCTCCATCAGCCCTATGGTCAGCGCCAACGACGTGTTCTTGATCGTGTTCAAGAATTCCGACGTTAAGGGGGGGAGAATGATTCGAAAGACCATCGGCAACAAGACATACCGATAGGTCTGAAATTGTGTCAATCCAATGGCCTGGCCAGCCATTCGCTGGCCCTTGGGCAGAGATTGAATACCAGAGCGAACCTGCTCTGCTACCCGTACTGACATAAAAATTCCCAAACAGAGTACCGCTGGAACCATCGACGCCCATGGCGGCGACATCTGTTTCATAGAAGTTCCGAGTGTTCCGGGCAGAAACTCAGGGAGCACAAAATACCAGAGGAACATCTGAACCAGCAGTGGGATATTGCGGAAGAGTTCTGTGTAGCCGAAACAAATCCGCTCGACCGTAGCATTGCCGGTTGTCCGCAGCGTACCCACTAAAACACCGAGGATCAGCGCAAGCGTCCATGCCATTAATGCCGTGATGAGCGTCCAACCGAGGCCGCCAATCAGGTAAGAGAGATACGTACCCGATGCCCCAGGCTCTAGCTCAAAGAATATTCCCCAATTCCAGTTGTAATTCATAAACTCTTTTTTCCCGATCAATTATTCGATAAAGCCGCCCACCCGATCACTACGACTACCCCTATCAGACCCCGCAATACCCAGAATTCAAGAAAAGAAAAGGGGAACACGTGTGCTCCCCTTCCCGTCTGACGTTGATGCTCCGTTTACTGATAGATCTTTGGATCTGGAGAATCAGTAGGCTTGGCGACCACTTTCTTCAGGCTCGCGCTCATTGGAATATTCAGATTGACGCCTTTAGGAGGAATTGGCTTCATGAACCACTGATCGTAGATACGATTAATCATGGAAGTCGAGAGAACATCCTTGATTGCTGCATCCACTACTGCCTTATATTTCGGATCGTCTTTGCGAACCATGATCCCGTAGGGCTCAACCGACAATGCCTCGGCTGAGATTTCATAGTCGCCCGGTGCTTTTGAATTTGCAACGAGACCCGCTAACAAAATGTCATCCATGGCGAATGCGGCAGCCCGGCCTGTTTCAACCATCAGGAAAGCCTCAGAGTGGCCGTTGGCGGACACGATGTTAATACCGAGGTTTTGGGCGGCGTTAAGCTCTGTGACCTGTTTGATATTGGTCGTACCAGCCGTCGAGACCAGGGTTTTGCCCTTCAAGTCGGCAAGCTTCTTAATACCCGAGTTTTTCTTGTAGACGATTCGATTTGCAGTTACAAACGTCGTCGGTGCATACGCGATCTGCTTTTGACGATCCGCATTATTGGTTGTTGATCCACACTCCATATCGACAGTGCCATTGGCGAGGAGAGGAATTCGGTTCGCGGACGTCACGAGCTGATATTTCACCTCGAGCTTGCGGCCAACATTCTTCTCAACAGCCTCTACGATACGCTTGCAGAGATCCATCGAATAACCGACGGGCTGCTGCTTGTCATCGTAGTAAGAAAAAGGAATTGATGCATCACGATGTCCCACCGTGATCACGCCAGATGCTTTCACCTTCGCCAATGTGTCGGCAACGGCAACCCCGGATACGCCGAGTGCTACTAAACCCACCGCGAGCGCGGCAATGTGCTTTTTCATGAACTCACCTCAGAATTAAAAAAATGGATGTGCTACCCCTAGTGTTATAGGACATGTCTGATCACCCCGTCAAATCGAAACCCATAACTAGGGGAAAGTACTAATGGGCGATCGCGCGCGCCTCCCGCGCCTGCAATTCCCAGAGTTCTGCATAACGGCCTCGCCGGCCCAGCAATTCCGCATGCCGACCGTGCTCAACAATTTGACCATTCTCTAAGACCACGATCTGATCGGCATCCACAATGGTCGATAGCCGATGGGCAATCACCAGCGTCGTTCTGCCTTTTGAGACCTCCATTAACTCGGCCTGAATCGCCTTTTCAGACTCCGAATCTAAGGCGGAGGTGGCCTC
>DBCQ01000029.1:40292-43224 GCA_002293155.1 Burkholderiales bacterium UBA954
CCGACCCGAGTCTGCATTCCATCGGGCAGTGATGCAATAAAACGCGTCAAATGGGCCGCCTCCGCAACCGCCCGAATCTCATCATCGGAGGCATCAGGCCGACCATATCGGATGTTGTATTCAAGGGTATCGTTAAACAACACCGTATCCTGCGGAACAATTCCAATGACTGCCCGCAATGACGACTGGGTGATCGATCGAATCTCTTGGCCATCGATTCGTATTGCCCCCTGTTCAAGATCATAGAAACGATAGAGAAGGCGCGATAAGGTTGACTTACCCGCCCCCGATGACCCGACAACTGCCGTGATCTGCCCTGCAGGCAGCCTAAGATCGACATTCCTAAGGATTGGGCGGGCTGCATCATAAGCAAATGAGACCCCCTGAAATACGACCTCCCCCCCGCGCACGACCAAGGGCTTGGCATCTGGGTTGTCATCAATCTCACGATGTTGCGCCATAAGACCAAACATTCGCTCCATGTCCGCAAGACTTTGCTTAATTTCTCGGTAGAGAACGCCGAGAAAATTCAATGGGATATAGAGCTGAATCATGAAAGCATTGACGAGCACTAGATCTCCCAGGGTCATCCTCCCCTCAATAACACCCAGAGTCGCACGCCAGACCATGAGTGTTACAGCCGCCGCAATAATCAGTGATTGACCGACATTTAGTACCGACAATGAGGTCTGGCTTTTAATTGCAGCCTCTTGCCAACGGGCCATGCTCTGATCATATCGCTGGGACTCGAATTTTTCGTTGTTGAAGTATTTGACTGTTTCGTAATTCAGTAATGAATCCACTGCGCGGGTATTGGCGCGTGAGTCAAGATCATTCATAACCCGACGAAAGTTTGTGCGCCATTCGGTGACTGCAATGGTGTAGAGGACATAAACGGTTAACGCAACAACCGTAATCACCGCAAACCAGATCTCGTAATAAACGACGAGCCAGGCGAGCACCATAAATACCTCGATTACGGTCGGTAGGATTGAGTACAACGTAAACGATACGAGACTCGATACACCCCGGGTACCCCGCTCAATGTCGCGGGTCAATCCCCCGGTCTGCCGATCAAGATGAAACCGTAAGGACAGTGCGTGGAGATGCTCAAATACCTGTAAGGCAATTCGGCGTACTGCCTGCTGAGTTACACGCGCAAATACGACCTCACGTAACTCTGTAAAAAGAGTCGTCAAGACCCTTAGGGCGCCATACGCCAGAACTAGTCCTAGGGGAACTGCGATCGTTGCGCCAATCGGATTAACGCTGACCAGATCTACAATATCTTTTAGAACTACCGGTACCGCAACGTTTGCAACTTTAGCGAGAACCAAACATGTCAATGCGATCACGACCCGCCACTTGTATTGCAGCAGATAGGGCACAAGTGTTTTTAGAGTCTGCCATTCTCCACGCGGGGCACCCGGAGGCAGAGGGAATGTCTTTGTTGGTCGTTCGGGTGCCGGAAAATGTCGCATAGGCTCATCTTATCGCGGTCTGATCACCGTTCCCATTTCATGCATCTAGGTCTTGTCGAGCATCATAGTCCTATGCAGGTGGAGGTACTGATGCAATCCAGCCCTCCAGCGGATCGATGTCAACCGGGAAGCCGAAATTTTTCTCCAACGATGCATGAGCCGCCTGTAGCCCACAAATCACCGCGTCAAGCAGATCCCCCTTGGGGTCATCAATCAGCTTTTGCTTCCAGGCGCGGCTCACCCCAAGGCCCACATTAAGGCCACTGGATAACCCGGTTTCGAGCAACCCATTTACGATTGCTCGACGAGCATCGCGGCGCTCTTGCGTGTGTTTGCCCGGATCATCACTCTTATAGGAGTGCCGAGTAATTTTTCTCGCGGTATAGCCGGGATAAGCTTCTAGCGCGATTCGCCTCTGGGCCGGGGCGTCTATTCCCTCCATAAGCCCCGGCAGATGGAGGCCCGCCTGCAGTATTCGCGGAGCGCCCGCATGTAACATCCAGGCAACCGGCGGGTTCGTCCATCGCATTGCGGGGCTTGATCCGGCCGGCCGATCTGTCTTGCGGTACACAAACTTGTTACCCACGGGTCGAGCATCACAAAACATCTTAAATGCCAGCCTCAACTCGGCCCTTGGCTGTTGGCCATACCAACGAATAAATACAGGCCATTGTGTCGGCCAGCGGTAGTGCTCGATTAATGCACGTGGAAGACTAAACGGAAGATCAAATCCTGCGAGCCAGGGTCCAGGGTGATTTAAAAAGCCGTCAAACTGACTCCAATCGCCCACTTCAACAACCTGCTGGAGTTGATACTCAGTTCCAGCCAGTTCCCCAATGGCAATCGTGATCGGCTTTCTGGGCGTGGGAGCCGAACTAAAGTCGATACCGTAAACACGCGAAATCATTAATGCACTTCGTAGCCCGTTCGGCTAAAGCTTGCAAAAATTCGCAGGGCCATCAGTACCATGGTCAGTGCTATTTTACGGATAACTGATCGGAGAGCACCTCGCGGTGTAACACTTACTGTCTCGAGCCTTATCGCCTGGCCGATCGCGGACTCAAGCCGCTCACGTAAATGACTTGCGATGATCGTATCTTCAGCAACCAGGTTCGCCTCAAGCGATAACATCAATGAAAACGGATCGATATTCGATGATCCAACTGTAATTGCATCATCGATCACCGCTACCTTGGCATGCAAAATACCGGGTAAGTAGTAATAAATTTCGACCCCTGCGGTGTGTAACTCCTCGATGAGGGCCTGGGTTGCCCAGTGGGTCCACCACTGATCACTGTTGCCTTGGATTAAGAGCCTGACCCGTACACCGCGGGCTGCAGCCTTAATCAATCCGGCCCGGAATCGATAGGTAGGAACAAAGTAGGCATTAGCAATGAGAATCTCACGCTGGGCCAAAAGAATCCGCCAGAGATACCATTGTTCAATTTTTC
>DBCQ01000035.1:0-1268 GCA_002293155.1 Burkholderiales bacterium UBA954
GGGGACCACCAACTCCTTATCCACCTCTGAGAGGTAGTGCTCGCCCTTAGGCGCAATTCCTCTGATCTGATCTTCCGGTGTAGAGAGCGTCGACAAAAACGAGATTCCTTCTCCCTCGCCCTTGAGGTAATCGTAGCCCCACTTCCACTGATAGCCCGTTGCTTTAATGGTGATGTCTGCGCCAGTTGTATTTTTCTGGGCAATAACAACCGGTGTCGCATAGACGCCAATCACAATCACGATCAGCAGCGGAATCAGTGTCCAGGCGATTTCAACGGCCGTACTCTCGTGGAAGGTTGCTGCCTGATGACCCTTTGATTTGCGATGGGCATAAATGGAATAAAACATTACGGCAAACACCGCAATGAAAATTATCGTACACAGCACCAACATAAACGTATGCAGGCTATAAAGATCTGCCGCCATGCCACTTGCCGGCGTTTGTAGGTTGTAACGACCGTCCATTGAAATGATCTCCCCAATCTTCAATGTTATTTATTGATTCAACACGTCTTACCGCAACTGCGTTTTCCAGCTCTGCGGCGCCTAACCCGAAAGCGCTGCTTTAAATTCTTTTACAAACCGCTCGCGGCCTATTTGGCTCACAAACTGCCCGACTGCAACCTCGCGCTTCTGACTCACTAGCCTCACCAAGCCCTTCTTGGTCTCATCGATCTGGCAGCGCAACCACTCTCGCGGAAGTTCATGCCAATCATGCTGAGAACCACGGACCACCTCAACCCGAACAAGATCCGACTCTAAGGTCACGGTCTCATGGTCCGTCGCATGACGCGAATAGACCAGAAAAGCCAGCGTTAGCGCGACCCATTCCAGCAACATAAAGGGGATAACGACCCAGGCGCCCGACCATGCCCAGGCCAACGAGACAGCCGTTGTACTGGCGCCGACCAAGAAAAACGCGCCTAACAGCTGCCGGGGTGTTAAAGCACAATTGCGCTTGAGCACCCATGATCTCGACTCCGTCTCCATGCTCCCCCTAGACTGCCTAAGCCTGACGACCGATTGCCCGCGATTATATGTCGCTAGACAGATTTTTGGGCGTCTTCCCCACCCAACGAATGGTCTGGACCTGATCTTGTGAAATTTCTCCCTCCGGGGTTTGCGCTGGCCCAGCCCAGCCGTGGCCGAATACCAGTTCCACAGGAATGCTGATCTTTCCGTCTACCTGAAGCGATTCAATCGCCTCGAGGACTCGGGCCCGCCACGACCTCGCCTTTAGCCCGCGGGGCCTATCGGAGAGCGGGTTG
>DBCQ01000035.1:1317-5130 GCA_002293155.1 Burkholderiales bacterium UBA954
TCAGGCTAAGCCACTCCGCATCCATTACCGGATTGTTGATCTTCAATGCCACGAGGGCATCTCCTATGTCGTGCATATCGGGGTAGCCCGCGACATGCCGCTCTTGGGCGGAGTCCCCGAGTGCCAAGGCGAGGGTCCGAAAGCTATCCGGCCCGAGCGTCGCGAACATTAAAAGACCGCCCGGCCGAAGCGCCGACACCCAATAGTCAAGGGTTGTACGCAGGTTCGAGAGGTAGGCCAAGAGTCCCACCGACCAGATCATGTCAAGCGAAGCCCGCGGGTGGTGAACCGCCTGGCCGAACTGGGCAATCCCATGATCAAGCCGCGACTTTGGATCGATCCGGACGTAGGAGAGACGATCCAAGAGTCGGGCCTCGGCCTCACGCCACAAGGGATGCTGGGCAAGGCCGTGAGGGTCGCGACGGCTTAGCTGAAGCCGCATACTTTTGGGGTCGACCGGACGGACGAGGGGATCTTTTTGCACTGGCTCAGTATAGTGAACCGATGCATCTGCGCTGCTGGTTTAACCAAACCCTTCGTCAACTGGTCCGATCCCCCTGCATGCTCTGCGCAGCCTATGCAGGGGGATCGGAGATTTGTCAGGCCTGCGCGCAGCAGGTCAAGAGCACACCCTGGGGTGTCTCAAGCCTTGGGTTTTCCGGCAGGCGAATTCCTGTTTTATGGCGTGAGCACTATGGTGGACCGCTGACCCCGATCATCTATGGGGCAAAGTATCGAGGTGACTGGGGCCAGGCCCGCTTACTTGGCGCCTGCCTTGGTGCCTTGCCCAAACCCTGGCTCGGCAACCCCCCTGTCGTGATCCCCGTACCACTTACGAACAAGCGACTTGGCGCGCGCGGCTACAACCAATCCCAGATGATCGCGGCTGAGGCCGCCAGGCATTGGGGCCTGGCGCTCAAACCCCGTTGGCTAAAGAAAACAAAACACACGCGACGACAGGCGACCTTGTCGCTCCCGCAACGCGGACAGAACCTCTGCGAGAGTTTTCAGGCCCACGCCAATCTAGCAGGACAACGTGTTTTATTAATCGATGACATCATGACCACCGGCGCGACCCTTCGAGAGGCCATGCGGGCCATCGACAAGGCGGGCGGAACCGTGATTAGTGCTGCCGTAATTGCCCACGTTCCCAAGGATCAACGCAAGAACAACTCGTTTCAACGGCCATTCAAACCCCTTAGAGCCTCTTCGAAATCCTTCAACACGACTCCTGCCCCGAAACACCGTCCATGCTCAATGTCGTTTTAGTCGAACCCGAAATTCCACCGAATACGGGCAATATCATTCGGCTCTGCGCAAACACGGGGGCCCGCTTACATTTGATTGAACCCCTCGGGTTTCCAATCGATCACAGCAAAATGCGCCGTGCTGGGCTTGATTATCATGAGCTTGCACTACTTAAAACGCATGCGAGCTGGGATGCGTTTTGCGCAACGCAGGCCCCAAACCCAGATCGTTGCTTTGCCATCACCACAAAGGGTAAGCAACGCCCCGACCAGGTTCGATTTCAAGAGAACGACTGGTTAATTTTTGGCTCCGAAACCAAGGGACTCGGTGATTTATTGGAGCATTTCCCCATACCCCAGCGCCTTCGCATTCCTATGCGGCCGGACAACCGCAGCCTAAATCTGTCAAACGCCGTTGCGGTGGTTGTCTACGAGGCCTGGCGGCAGCTTGATTTCGGCATGGAGCACTAGACCATCAGGCCGCATCGTCTGCCCCAAGCAGCTAAGCATGCAAGAGAAAATCAATCGCCTGATCAACTGTCGTTGCAACTTTTAAATGGTCGTGGTGCTTCGGGTTGAGAAACCCATGATCAACGGACTGCCGCAGAAACTGCAAAAGCGGCGTATAAAAATCAAACGCATTAAGCAGCACAATGGGCTTGTCATGCAGTCCGATTTGATTCCAAGTCCACATTTCAAAGAATTCCTCATAGGTACCAATGCCACCGGGCAGCACAAGAAAGGCGTCGGCCCGCTCAGCCATAATCGATTTACGGGTGTGCATGGAATCCACGACCAGGAGCTCTGTCAGGCCCTGCATCGCTGGCTCGATCGCAAGCAGGCTCTCAGGAATAACGCCCGTCGCCTGCCCCTTTGATTCCATCGCTGCTCGGGCCACTGCGCCCATCAATCCATTGCACCCGCCCCCATAAACCAGGGCCAAACCATGGGCCGCCAGGCTGCGGCCACAGGCCGACGCAACCGACACCCACTGCGCGTTCTCTCCTGATCGAGAGCCACAAAATACGGTAACGGTCTTAACCGGCATATTCATCCCTTGGTTCGCGCGACATGAGATTGTCGATCGCTTGTTTGGCGCTGCATTGGCCTGACAACAGCTGAGCCACGGATTGCGTGATGGGAACATCAACCGAATGGGCCTGCGCGAGCTTCAGTAAGGCCGGTGCCGTTGGTACCCCCTCAGCCACGTGCCCAAGATCGCGAAGGATTGTTTCAATTCTTTCTCCGGCCGCCAACGCAAGACCTACCCGACGATTGCGCGACAAGTCTCCGGTCGCTGTGAGAATCAAGTCACCCAGTGTCGCAAGCCCCATGAAAGTCGAGGCCTGTGCACCAATGGCAACCCCCAGACGTGACATCTCAGCCAAGCCTCGGGTGAGCAGGGCTGCGCGTGCGTTCGCGCCTAAGGCGAGCCCATCACAGACGCCCGCTGCAATCGCTAAGACATTTTTCATGGCACCACCGAGTTCAACGCCCACCAAATCATTGGTGGCGTAGACCCGCAACCCTGCGCCATGACAGGCCTGCGCGACAGTTCTCGCCCAGACGAGATCCTGACTCGCAAGGGTCAGTGCAACCGGTAGACCCGCCGCAACCTCTTGGGCAAAGCTCGGGCCTGACAAAGCACCACTTGGCCAACCCTTGCACTGCGCCGACACAATCTGATGTGGCCATTGAAACCCGCCCGCCAATCGCAGGCCCTTTGCGAGCCATAGCAATCCCTCTCCTGGCCGGGGCGGGCCAAGGAGCCTAAAGACCTCAGCAGCCGATGCCTCAAGGCCTGATAAGGGGGTTGCCAGAATGAGAAGGCCTGCGCCTGTTGCCTGCGCCTGCGCGCGCCAGTCAACACAGGCCGCCGAAAGGTCGGAGGTGACCTGAAGCGTTGCGGGCAGGATAACCCCGGGCAGGTATTTTTTATTCTCTCGATGGGCATTAACCGCAAGCATCTGATCGGCATCGCGGCCGGCCAGAATTACCCAACCCTGGTCAGTACGGCGAGCAAAATGGACTGCAATCGCCGTGCCCCATGCACCCGCACCGATCACCAGAACAGGGAGCCGCATGGGGTTCTTACCCATTATTGAGTTGGAAGAATCAGGCCGCTCTCAGAGGCGTGATTGGCGGACTGTTGTGAGGCCTGGCCCTGGCGCTGCTGATAGAAGGCCTCCCAATTGAGTTCGGCCAAATGGACCGGCGGAAAGCTCGCCCGCTGGATTACATCCGCAAGGTTTGCGCGCAGATAAGGGTAAATAATGCTCGGGCAAGAGATTCCCTTAAGCAAGGCGAGTTGGTCTGCCGATACGCCCAGGATTTCAAAAATCGCTGCCTGGGTCGCCTCAACAAGAAAGCCTACCCTGTCATTTAGGCGGCAGGTCACGGTGCAGCGGACTCCGACTTCATAAAGACCGGGCTGCAGCTCTTTTTCCATCGTGTCGATCTGGAACTCAAGCTTCGGCTCTGCCTGATCAAGAAACACCGCTGGCGCGTCTGGAATCTCAAGCGAGAGGTCCTTCAGGTAGACCCGCTGCAGGTTAAATTGGGGAGC
>DBCQ01000035.1:5237-8823 GCA_002293155.1 Burkholderiales bacterium UBA954
CCAACAGGGGGGCAAGTGCCCCTTGGCGGTCAAGCGCAGCAAGATCATCGAACCCGCCAACATGGCGCTCGCCAATAAAAATCTGCGGAACTGTTCGGCGACCCGTCTTTTGCATCATGGCATCACGCTGGGCGGGGTCGAGGTCAATACGGATTTTCTCGATCTCAGTGACTCCGCGTTGCTTAAGTAACATCTCCGCCCTCTGGCAGTAAGGGCAGACGGCCGTGCTGTACATCACTACCTTCGCCATAGAATCCCTTTCAGCTGCGCTTGGTCACGGGGAGTCCGGCCTGCTGCCAGGCGTCAAAGCCTCCCTCAAGATTAAACACAGCCGCAACACCAGCCTTTTTCAATAAACGACCAGCCTTCATGCCTCGCCAGCCGCTCTGACACATGAGAATAACGGGTGCCTGTTCCTTGCCTTGATTAATTCGTTTCTTTATCTCTTCCATCTGGGCGGCAAGCGCGTCCGAAGGGACATGCATGGCCTGAGGCGCCATGCCTCGGGCGGTTTCTTTCGCCTCGCGAAGATCGATGAGCAAGGCATCTTGATTATTGAGAAGCTGGGTTGCCCCCAAGGTATTGATGTTGATCGCGCTTGAGCCCCGGGTGACGACCGGCCAGAGCAAGAGGCCGCCACTCAGAAAGGCCGCCGCAAGCAAAATAATGTTATCGATGAAAAATTGCACTCAGGCCTCTGCTTTTCAGTTCAATGGATTCGGAATCCCGAAATTATAGAATGGCGAGTATGCGCAAAACCTTTTCCCTCGTTTTATTACGCCACGGGCAGAGCCAGTGGAACCTTGAGAATCGCTTCACCGGCTGGGTGGACGTGGACCTGACCCCTCAGGGCCGCGCAGAGGCACAGGCTGCGGGTGACCTGCTGAGAGCCAAGGGCTACCGTTTCGATAGGGCCTATACCTCTGTGCTCAAACGGGCTATTCGGACCCTATGGATCACCCTTGACCGCCTGGATCAGATGTGGCTGCCCGTCGATAAGGAATGGCGGCTTAACGAGCGCCACTACGGCGCCCTGACAGGGCTTAATAAGGCCGAGACCGCTGCACACTATGGAGAGGAGCAGGTCCTGCAATGGCGCAGAGCCTACGACATTCGGCCGGGCGAACTCACACCCGACCACGCCCATTGGCCTGCGAAAGATCCTCGCTATGCCGGAATCGACCCATCGCTACTGCCCGCCACCGAATGCCTCAAAGACACGATTGAGCGGGTGCTTCCCCTCTGGGAGGGCAGCATTGCGCCCCGAGTACGCCAGGGCGAACGAATTCTGATTACCGCCCACGGGAACTCGCTTCGGGCGCTGATTAAGGTTCTTGAAGGGTTATCAGAGCACGCGATTTTGGATCTCAACATTCCAACCGCCCAGCCCCTGGTCATCCGTCTCGATGAAAACCTGAAGTTTGTCGATCGCGAATACCTTGCAGACCCTGCGGTCATTGCAGCCGCGCTTTCGGCAGTGGCCAATCAGGGCAAAGCCCAGCCGGCGTAAGCTGTGAAATTCAGCCATCAAATTCAGCCTAAACGTTCCAACCTTGGGTTAGCCTAACGTCATCTAGATCGTTTTTGCTCCGAGGAGCTCGAGAGTCGCTATGTCGAAGAGATTTCAAGTCGTAGGTTGGGTAGCCGTTGGCCTGGTCAGCGGTGTACTGGTTAGCATGGGCTTTAACGCCGTCGCGCAGCGCGAGACCAAACTCTCATTGCCGATTGATGAATTGCGTCAGTTCGCCGATGTCTACGGGGCCATTAAATCTAACTACGTTGAAACCGTTGAAGATAAAAAACTCATCACTGAGGCCATCAGCGGCATGCTCACCGGACTGGATCCGCACTCCGCCTATCTTGATGCCGATGCATTCAAGGAATTACAGGTCGGCACACAAGGCGAATTCGGCGGGCTTGGTCTCGAGGTGGGCACAGAAGATGGATTCGTGCGTGTGGTTGCCCCGATTGAGGGAACGCCTGCCGAAAAAGCAGGCGTCAAGGCGGGCGATCTCATTATAAAAATCGACGAAAAGGCGACCAAGGGCCTTCCCTTAAACGATGCCGTAAAACTCATGCGCGGCAAACCAAAAACAACGGTCACCTTAACCGTCAGCCGCAAGGGCGAAAATAAGCCACTGATTTTCAAAATCGTGCGCGACGTTATTCAGATTCAAAGCGTACGCTCCAAAATGCTAGAGCCGGGCTACGGCTACATTCGGATCACCCAGTTTCAAGAACACACAGTTGAGAACCTGGTTAAACATTTCAACCAGCTGGCCGATCAGGGGCCAATGAAGGCCTTGGTGCTCGACCTGCGCAATGATCCGGGTGGGCTACTCACTGGCGCAATCGGCGTGTCTGCCGCATTTCTTCCAGAAAAAACACTTGTTGTCTCAACCGATGGCCGACAAGAAGATGCCAAGCGTAAATACTTTGCTTCGGTGGGCGACTATCACCGCGGCCGTGATGATCCTCTTGCAAAAATTTCTGCGCAATCAAAGAAGGTGCCGATGGTGGTGCTTGTCAATAGCGGCTCTGCATCGGCCTCTGAGATTGTTGCGGGTGCATTGCAGGATCATCAGCGCGCCAAAATTCTTGGCACACAGACCTTTGGTAAGGGCTCGGTTCAAACTATATTGCCTCTGACAAGTAACACCGCAATCAAGCTCACCACCGCCCGTTACTACACCCCGAAAGGCCAATCAATTCAGGCCAAGGGCATCACGCCCGACCTCTGGGTCGAGGAGACGGCCGATGGCTCTATCGTTGATCGACTCCGTGTGCGAGAGGCCGATCTAAATCGTCACCTTGCAGGACAAGAACCGGGTGGTGCGAAATCCAAAGATGCTGATAAGAAAAAAGCGGATCCCAAATCGCCAGCCAGATCGACAACGACGGCTGATCAGAAAGACACAAAGCCCATCGAGTTTGGAAGCGCCGATGATTACCAGTTACAACAGGCCATGAATCACCTAAAAGGTAAGCCGGTCGCGACAACCGCAAGGCCCGACAACAGCTAACTCTTGCGCGGTAAATTACCGATCACTGGACACGCCGTGAGCGATCATGAACTTCTGCGGCATAGCCGTCATGCCTTACTCGAAGGCTTTGACGATGCCGGTGTGGAGGCCGTTCAAAATGCTCGGGTGTTGATTGTCGGTGCGGGCGGCCTTGGCTGCCCTGCGGCAACCTATCTCACCGCGAGCGGGGTTGGCACCATTGAGTGGATTGATGGCGATACGGTTGACGCCACTAACCTTGCGCGACAGACCCTATTTGGCCCAGCTGATATTGGAGAGGCCAAGGTACTGGCCGGAGCCCGTGCGCTTGTAAGACTTAATCCCAATACGAGGGTCATCACGACACAGGCATTTGCCGATGAGGTAATGCTTAATCGTGCGGTTGCCCATGCCGATGTTGTATTGGACTGCACGGATCAGTGGGCGATTCGCCAGCTGATTAATGCAGCCTGTGTCAGACACGCTGTGCCGCTCGTGAGTGCTGCAGCAATTGAATGGTCGGGCCAGTTAATGACGATCGATCCAAGGCGCCCTGACAGTGCGTGCTACGCCTGTGTGTTCGA
>DBCQ01000059.1 GCA_002293155.1 Burkholderiales bacterium UBA954
GTGCTGCTTGCGGCGATCACGGGCGCTCCCCATGCGATTAGCGCGAGAGCGGTTATGGTTTTTCTAAATCTAAAGACTGCTGCTACTTTCATATCTACCTCCTGAGCGGTTGGGTTGCGCTGCAGGAGTGTTCGGGTGCCCACACGGCCACAGTCGCAGGACGATCTTGAAATTTACGCAGACCGTTGACTAGTCAAGAGGCCTGACAGCGTCAGGTGTTCTGACAGTGTCAGAAACGCTGACAGGAGGGGCGGCCCGAGAGGGCCAGCAATTGGCGGGGGACTACTTCTTGCGTTTAATGCCGTATTTCTTTAGGTAGTAATAGAGGTGTTCTCGGCTCATGTTCAGCCTGCGGGCTGCAGCGGACACATTGTGATTGGTATCGTTAAGTACTGTTCTGAATAGCTTGGTCATGACAGCATCTTTGGTGTTCTTGGCGCTCTCTTCGGATGAGCCGTCGGCCACGATATACATCGCAATCTGGGCGTCTTTGCACATATTGGCGTGTCGGGCGTAGTAAAGCACTGCGCGATCTAAAGCTTGTTTGAGTTCCTCTCGGGTGATGGGCTTCATTAAGAAATCAAACGCACCGTGTTGAATTGCTTGTTCGGTGGCCGCCGCTGCAGTCTGGCCAGTAAGAACAATGACTTTCGTAATTGATGATCGGGCTGCTGCATCCTTCAGGAATCGCATTCCTTCGGAAAAACTACTGGGGTCTGGAGGTAGGCCTAAATCCAGCAGTACGACGCCAATCTCGCTGTCGTCGGACAACATCGCGAGACCATCTGTGGTGTTGGTGGCCAGGTCAACCTCAAATCCTAGAGATTCAACCAATGCGCTGAGCGTGTTGCGCACCTCCGTTTGGTCTTCAACGATCAGTACACGCATGGCGTTTAGTTGGGACTAGGCGTCAGAGAAGAGAGAGGATTCTTTTGTATCAAATGTTTGAGCTAGATTCAATTAATAGTTTTAATTAATAAATATAAATACCGCCGCTTCTAAGGGCTCAACCTTGGCGCTGACCAACGCCAAGGTCCTTGAGGTATGCGCCAAGTAGGTGCGTTAGGATCTCCCCCGCCTGGTTTCGTTGCGCCGCAAAACGAGTTAAATTTTGGTGCGACGCATGGTGCAGAAATGAACTAACTTAGTGCGTTTTTCGGCTTTTTGATCAAGGATGGATTCGATTTGAGCTGGTGGCGTCTTGGAATGAATCTTGCCTCTGACAGAGGGAAGTTCCGATCCCTGATTCCTTTGTTGAAAAAGAATAACCGCACCATAAATTTTGGCTGTTCGAGCGGGGGTTATCCCTGATTCATCGAAGGGCGAAGGGCTCTAATATCCTAGATGTACTTTTAAAGTCTTACTATCTACTATAGGAGTTGACAATGAAGACACCTGTAATTTCAAGAGGGGTGGCAGCAACAGCCTTGGCGTTGGGTCTAACGCTGTCGTTTTTTGGAGCACCGGCCGTTGCTCAGACCATTAAGATTGGCGCGCCTTTGGCGCTTACCGGCGGCCTCGCTGACGAAGGCAAGAAGCAGGCAATTGCGTATGACATGTGGCTAAAGCGGGTAAACGATGCAGGTGGAATCACTGTTGGTGCGACGAAGCGGAAAGTTGAACTGGTGAAATACGATTACCAGACCAATGAGCAGCGGGCCCAGCAGCTTGCAGAGAAATTAATCGTTGAAGACAAGGTCGATTTGATGCTTGCTCCATTTGGATCCGGGCATACAAAAGTGGTGGCGGGCGTCGCAGAGCGCTATGGCGTGCCCGTGATGGCAACAAGTGCGTCTTCTGAATCGATCTTCAATCAGGGCTATAAGAATCTGTTCGGGGTTTTGGCTCCTAATACTGGCGGCATTAACGCACTGTTAACAACAGTTTCAAAGAGTATGCCAGCCGTCAAGCGCGTAGCGATTCTTGGTCGTGAAGATGTCTTCCCGAAATCTATGGCGACTACAATGAGCGAGTTAGCTGTAAAAGCGGGTTATCAGGTTGTGTCATCAGAGTTCTATTCAGTAGGAACCCTAGATCTGTCAACACCGATCTCGAAGATTAAATCGTTGAAGCCCGACTGGATTTACATCACGGGCTATAGCAAAGATCTTATTCTGGCGAGAAAGCAGATGGCCGATTTGGGCGTGACCGCCCAAGTGGTGACTATGATCACCGGACCAGTTTACAAAGAGTTTATTGACGCACTGGGACCCCAGGCCGAGAACGTGACGAGTATGACTTGGTGGCACCACTCCGCTCAATTTAAAGGTAATGATCCCTGGGGTTCGACGAAGGCCTTCTACGACCAATTTGTAGCCCAAGAGAAATCCGATCCGGATTACGTTCATGCCGCGTCTGCAGCCGCTTTGGTTGCGCTTCAGAAGGGGATTGAGAAAGCCAAGTCAACCGATAAGAAAGCCGTTCGAGAGGCTCTTGCGTCACTCGATATCGTTTCGTTCTATGGGCAGATTAAGTTCACGGCCAACGGAATGAATGGCAGTAAAGAGCTTCCCATTATTCAAGTACAAAACGGCGTGCCCGTTCCTTTGTATCCGGATTCTGTGAAAAAAGGAAACTTGAGACCTTTCAAGTAATCGTCTGATCCCAGGCCCCGGGAAAGCAATTTCCCGGGGATTTTTATGATCTATACCCAAGTTTTAGCAAATGGCCTCATGCTGGGGGCAATTTACGCGTGTATCGCTGTGGGCTTTTCCCTCGTCTGGGGAGTTTTAAGCGTCATTAATTTGATGCATGGAGCCTTCATTGTTCTCGGTGGTTATCTCGCTTTCTTCTCTTGGTTGCATTTGGGTTTAAATCCCTTCTTAATGATTATTCCTGTTGCCTTAGTGCTCTTTACTTTGGGCTACGGCATTCAACGTTACGCCATCAACGAGGTGGTCTCAAAGCCTGTCCTCATCACCCTTACGGTAACCTTTGGCTTAGAAATGATTCTGTATAACGCGATGAATCTCGCTTTTTCGGCAACGCCGCGGAGAATCGTTTTAGATCTTGGTGTGGTCGATTTTGCAGGGGCCATGTTGCCTTTGGATCGGATAGCAGCGATGGTTCTAGCGCTGGCGTTAACGGGGTTGCTCTACCTCACCCTGCGCACTTCAAAAGTAGGTCGGGCAATTGTCGCCGTTCGAATGGATCGGGACGCAGCCACGCTGATGGGTATTGAGTATAAAAAGATTTACGCAATCACTTTTGGACTTGGTGCCTTTATGGCCGGCGCTTGTGGAGCGATTGTGGCGGTTGTTTTTCCGATTTCGACGAGTCTTAGTGGGCTGTTACTCGGCAAGGCGTTTGTGATCTGCGTAATTGGTGGGTTGGGGACTGTGCCCGGCGCGCTTGTGGGCGGACTAGCACTTGGAATCATCGAGAGCTTCGCCGGACATTGGCTTGGATCACAGAACGCAATCTTGATTGGTTTTCTCTTGATGCTCGTGTTGCTCGTCGTAAGGCCTACCGGCATTATCGGCAAGAAAGGCTATGAATGAAAAACCAGCGCATTGCTTATCTATTGTTCGCAATCTGGGTGATTGCGTTGGCCAGTACGCCTTGGATTGCTAATAACTATATTGTGAAGATTGCGACGTTCCTGGCGATGTATGCAGCTATCGCACTGTCTTGGAACTTCATAGGCGGCTTCGCGGGCTACCCTTCTTTCGCCACCGGTGCGTTTATAGGCCTTGGCGCCTACTCTGGGGCACTACTTCAGAATACCGGCTGGTTCGCGCCACTCGCCTGGGGGGCAGCGATGGTAATTGTGGTGGTCTTCGCTGCGCTGGTTGGAAAGGTGATTCTCAAGATGAAAGGCCATTACTTTGCAATTGGCTCGATTGCGTTAGTAGAAGTGTTGTCACACGGTGCATCCTCTTGGAGTGGGTTAACGGGTGGCGGTGAAGGGCTAAACGTTGCGATCATGGCGGGCGGACCGGATTTTATTGGAAAAGTATTTCTATTTACGATGATTGCGATTATGTTGATGGCCTTCATCGCAACGGTGATTGTCGACAAATCGCGTCTTGGCTTTGGCTTGAGATGTATTCAGCAAAACGAAGACGCGGCAGACATGCTTGGTGTCAATGTTATGCATTACAAGCTCTTGGCCTTCATTCTTTCGGGTGTTTTCTGCGGTGGAATTGGTGCCGCTTACGCGTCTTGGGTAGCCTATATTTCCCCGGGAGATTCGTTTTCTATCTTGGTGACATTGAAAGCCGCAGTCATGGTCTTGCTTGGCGGCGCAGGTACCGTATTCGGGCCGCTCGTTGGCTCGGCTGTGTTCGTCATCTTCGAGGAATTGATCTGGTCAAAGTTTCTAGATTATCACCAAGGTATCTTGGGGCTTGTCGTCGTCCTCTTAATATTTTTCCTGCCCAATGGATTGCTGAAGATTAAGTGGTCTCGATAAACATAGGATCTGGATCAATTTGATATGAGTAATGCGCTACTTGAGGTAAAAAACATTTCCAAGAATTTTGGGGGCGTTACAGCGGTTAAAGACGTGTCGTTCTCACTAGAACAAGGGGAAATCGTCGGATTGATTGGCCCAAACGGCGCTGGAAAGACAACCCTCGTAAATCTAGTGACAGGTGTCATCCCCGTAAGCTCGGGTACCGTGTTGTTTGAGGGTCAGGACGTAACACGACAACGCCCTTTCGAGGCGGCTCGAAGAGGACTTGCGCGTACGTTTCAAATCGTTCAGCCATTTCCGGCAATGACAGTCCATGAAAACGTCACGGCAGGAGTGGTCTTTGCCGCGAATGAGTCCGATATTGAGAAGGCTAGATCGATTGCCTTAGAGCATCTCAACTTTGTGGGCCTGGGTAAGGAAGTTGATCGGCCTGCAAGTGCACTGACCTTGCCATCTCGGAAAAAACTAGAACTTGCAAAGAGCCTCGCCATGCAACCAAAGGTCTTGTTGCTTGATGAGGTTAACGCAGGGCTAAATACTGCAGAGATCGAAGGCGCGCTCGACTTAATTCGATCGATTGCTCAGAGAGGCATCACGATTGTGATTATCGAACATCTGATGAAAGTCGTAATGTCACTTTCAACGAGAATTCTTGTGCTGCATCACGGAGAGCTTATAAGCCAAGGTCTGCCGGATTCGGTGGTTAGTGATCCGAAGGTTATTGAAGCCTACCTTGGAACAAAGTACTTGGAACGGCGCCAGATTCTTCAAGAGGCGAAATAACATGTCCGAACCGATTCTAAAAATAAGAGGCCTGACTGCTGGCTACGGTGATGTGCAGGTGCTCTGGGGTATCGATATGGATGTCATGCCGGGCTCTATTACCTGCGTGATCGGATCAAATGGCGCAGGTAAATCAACCTTAATGCGTACGATTTCCGGCCTTGTAAAGGCGAACAGTGGCGAAATCGAATTCTGCTCGAGTTCATTGAAAAACGCTGCCCCAAAGGATGTATTGAGAGCGGGAATTGCTCATGTCCCGGAGGGGCGACGGTTGTTTAAAGGTCTGTCGGTTGAAGATAATCTTTTGATTGGTGCATATTGTCGAGATGCTTCAAAGCACGATATTGCAAAAGATTTAGATCATATCTATCGAGTTTTTCCGAAACTAAAGGAGCGTTACAAACAAGATGCGACGACGCTCTCGGGCGGTGAGCAGCAGATGTGTGCAATCGGTCGTGGAATTATGTCAAAGCCGAAGCTTCTGATCATTGACGAGCTCTCGTTAGGATTAGCGCCGCGAGCTGTTGAGCTATTAAGCGAGAGCCTACAGGAGATCAATAAAGAGGGTTTGGCGATTTTAATTGTTGAGCAGGATGTGTACACTGCACTGGATCTGTCGCAGTTTGGGTATGTGATTGAGACTGGGCGGGTTGCATTCTCGGGGCCGAGCGCAGAATTAATCCATAACCAGGAAATTAAAAAAGCTTATCTCGGAATTTAATCTCGGCTACGACGTCCTGGGGTAAGGTTGAGGCCAACAGCCATCGCTATGAGAATGAGCCCCAGTGCCGTCAGATCAAGGATTGTAATCGGCTCCTCCAGCGCAACTGTTCCGCTAAAAACCCCGATGACGGGAATCAGCATAATTGAGATGCTGCTCGCGACTGGGGTTAGGTTTCTAGCAATTCGAAACCACAAGATATGGCAGAGCGCGAAGGTGATCCCCGCATTGTAGAGAATTGCGAGCCACTCTCCAATGCTTGGGCTGCGCCAGTCGTTAAATTCAATCGCGATTGAGCCGATTAGCAAAAACACAGAGGTAAAAACTAGCATCCAAAATGTCAATGCCATATTTGAAATAGAAACCCGAAGGTGTTTCATCAGTACCGTACCGACCCCCCAGCTAATAGCGGACGCCAGCATGAGTCCGAACGCATAGGGCTTGCCAAAAAAAGAATTAATCTCCTCATTGGCAAGTAACGTCGTAGCTACAAGGGCCAGAGCGACGGCGATTAACGAACGTACCCTAAATGGCTCTTTAAACAAGAGCGCACCAGCGATAAACGCCCACATCGGCATTGTGTAGCCAATAATTGCCGCCCGGCCCGAGCTGAGAGCCTGAATTGCGTATATCGACATCACCTGCCAGAGAAGCATGTTCCAAATCGCGAGTGTTGTGACTCTGCGTCGATCTGACACAGGAACAAAAAAACGCTCCCGTCGAAGCATCATGTAAATACCGATCCCGACAGCACCGATCACCATACTGAGTAGACGGAATAGAAATGGCGGAAAGCTCTCGACCGCAAACTTCATAATCGGCCAATTAATGCCCCAAAAAAATGTGAGCAGTGCAAGAAGCACAACGTCGGTACGTGAAAACAAGAGTTTCTTTGTGAGTAGTATTGTTGGCGATGCTGGGCAGGCGGCAGTTTAAGCGGTAGTTTTGAGCTTTTCTAAAATTACATCTCTGACAAGAGAAAACTCTCTTTCTGATTTCTGGCCAAGTTCTAACGCTTGATCAAACTCAATTACCTTGAAGTGTATCTCACAGCCGGGTGCTAATTGTGCTAGCAACGGACGCATGGGTTGGATGATTTCAAGAATTTTTGGATATCCCCCTGTTGTCTGGTGCTCGCCTAGCAGAATATAGGGCTTGCCTCCCGGGGGTAGTTGAACCGTTCCAAAACGCACGGGCTCACTCAGGATACTCGGCAGCTTTTTTGTGTCAATTGGATTGCCGGCTAACGCAATACCCTGCCGATTGCTGCGGGCATCAATTTTCCAGCGCTGCTCAAGCAAGGTTGCCTGTTGGTCAGAGGGCAATATATGGAAGTGCCGGCCCTTAATGGCCAGTATCTCCGCCCTTGGCCAGCCGATCGGCAGTGCACTCTTTAGTGACCAAGAATGGGTAAGGAACATACTGTTGGTGTGTCCGGCCTGCTGCAGTACACGCGTCTTAGCGTATGCCGTACGTTTTTTAGAATTTTCACCGAGAGCAATTTCGGTATTCGCAGCAATGCGTGGAAGGCCGACCTCTGCGGCAAGGTGGCTGCTGCGGCTCCTCAGAACAGTTGGCGTGTCGAGACCACCTGCAAAAGCCATCCACACTCGGAACCCGAACCGACACTCTGAGAGTTGAACTGTTGATCCTGCAGGGGCAATGACCGGTCGGTTTAACGGTAGTGAGTTACGCTTACCGTTTGCAAATAATAAGCTTGCGTTAATTGTCGCGCCGCAGACGGCGATACATGTCGACTGCGAGAAATGAATCGAAGGGCCTAATCCTGTGATCTCAAGTCCGGCATCGGTTTCCTCGTTACCCACAAGGAGATTCGCATAAATCATCTGTTTAGTGTCTAACGCCCCTCCTCGCGATAGAGCATCTCCCAGAAACCCCTCGCGGCCAAGATCTTGCACCGTTGTCAGCATTCCGGGTTTCGTAATAACTATCTTTTCGCCCATAGCCGATCAAACTGATTCTTTGTTATCGGTTGGAAGCTCACTTGATCATTGAGACTAATTGCACAGGGTATGGTCTTGGACGGATCAAATAATCTTGTGGGGCAACACCCGATGAGGTTCCAGCCGCCAGGGCTCGCCGCCGGATAAATTGCAGTATGCTGACCTGCGATACCGAGGCCGCCGGGTGGTACGGCCTTTCGCGGAGTATCGAGCCGTGAAACGTGCAGCGTTGAATGCAGGCCGCCGAGATAAGCAAACCCAGGCAGAAAGCCAATCAGTTCAGCCAGATAGGTCCCTGACGCATGGAGCTCAATGACCTCACGGGTTGTGATCTCTTGTAATTTGGCAACGCGCTCGAGATCAAGGCCAAAAGAGCTGTCATAACAAATGGGCAATTCAATGACTCGCCCCATAGGGGGCGAGCCCGCTAGACATTCCTCGATTAAGGCTTCAAGTGTGGTGGTTAGCTGCCGAATGCGCTCGGCGGAGCAGGCGCTCGGAGTCAGCATAAATCCGATACAGGCAATACCTGGAACTGGCTCCACGTCTTGCGCTAAAGGATTTTGTGTTAATCGTGTCCATATAGAGCGAACAATTTCATTGGCGATGCTCGCATCATCGAAGTCAACCATCAGCATATCGTCTGCTGAGACGCTGATCTTATAGCTCACGAGCGAACGCCTTCATAGGGGATTCTGCATAAACTACCTAAGCCACTGCATAGATTGGAATAGGGCCAGCCTGCCCCATACGACACGTAGGGTCCCTCCTAGAACTGTGGGAGGTTGTATCACTGATCAGCGAATAGTCGGTCCGACGCTGAATCGGAGTCCTACCGATACTGTGAATCAACGATTGCATTTCGGAAGGAACCATCTCTTGACCGTGGCTTGCCCCAGCCGCGCGGGAAATACTCTCGTTCATAAGTGTTCCCCCAAGGTCGTTTGCACCGGCATTTAGGCAAGCCCTTGCCCCCTCTCTGCCGAGCTTAACCCAAGAGGCTTGGATATTATTGATCACTGGGTTTAGGGCGAGACGAGCAACCGCATGCATCAATATCGCCTCTCGAAATGAGGGCCCTCTGCGAGAATTCCATTTTTTAAATAAGGGCGACTCCATGTGAACAAAGGGCAGGGGAACGAATTCGGTAAACCCACCTGTTTCGGATTGAAGCTCTCGGATCGCGAGCAGATGTCGGGCCCAGTGGATAGGCTTATCAACATGCCCAAACATGATCGTTGAGGTTGTTTTTAGGCCTATGCTGTGTGCGGTCCGCATAATTTCTAACCATTGCATAGTTTTGATCTTGTCAGGGCAGATTACTGCTCGCACAGAGTCATCCAGAATCTCCGCTGCTGTACCCGGTAGAGTCCTGAGACCCGCTGCTTTTAACTCGGTTAAAAATTCCCGAATACTGATATCAAGCGTCGTTGCTCCGTGAAAAATTTCAAGGGGGGAAAACGCATGAATGTGGATATCTGGGACTGCATTTTTTGCTGCGGCACAAATGTCGAGATAAGTTTTACCTGTAAAAGAGGGATGAATCCCACCTTGCATACAGACTTCGGTCGCGCCACGCAGCGCGGCCTCTCGGACCCGCGCAGTGATCGTGTCGTTATCAAGAATGTAGGGGCTACCGCGAAGGTCCTTTGAGGTTTTTCCTTTTGCAAATGCGCAGAACCGACATTGATAGGCACATATATTGGTGTAATTAATATTTCGATTGACCACAAAGGTAACATTGTCACCATTGATCTGAGCTCGTAACGCATCGGCGCTTGCGCAAACCGAATGGAACTCTTGGCCTCTTGCCTGAAAGAGTCGAACCAAATCGTTTGTAGTTGGTGATGAACCCCGAACTAGCCGATTGATGATTGCGCTGACCTCACTCGTTAGTACCGTTTGATTCCTCCTACTCAGCGCAGAGAGGATTGATGGTGGCGGCAAATCTCCCGCGCCGGCATGCCAGTTATCGCTGCGCGCAAAGCCATCAGTGTCCATGAGTTGAATCACGGCCCGTTGAAGCTTTTTGTCAACCCAGGTCTCACTGTCTTGTGCATACCTTGGGTAGACCGACAACCGCTCTGCGAGGGACATTCCGCTCTCGTGAGTAACCCGCTCGAGCATTTCTAGGGCGGGCCAGGGTGCTTCCGGATTCACATGGTCAGGGGTTACCGGTGAGACACCTCCCCAGTCGTTGATACCTGCTGCGATGAGTTGCGGAAGCTCTCGGGCATTGCGAAGGTTTGGCGGGCATTGTATCGACATACTTGGACTGAAGATCAGCCTGGCAGCCGCGATAGTCCAGAGGTGCTCGGTCAGGCTGAGAGCGGGTTCACCCCCCATCAGCGTATCAGTCTTAGGCCGGAAATTCTGGATAATAATTTCTTGAAGGTGATCGAATTCCTCATGAAGAGTTCGCAATGCCAGGAGGGCTTCAATGCGCTCGGTGCGCGTTTCGCCAATGCCTACGAGAATCCCAGTTGTGAACGGTATTTTCTGAATTCCTGCTTCCCGGATTGTCGCGAGTCGAATACTGGGCAATTTGTCTGGGGATCCGAAATGAACGCCACCGAATTCGCAGAGCCTGGTTGATGTACTTTCCAGCATAATCCCCATTGACGCCGAAACACGCCGAAGCTTGCGCAGATCATGGCTATCCATAACACCCGGGTTTAGATGGGGCAGCAGACCCGTTTCTTGAAATACTCGTTCGGCAACTGCCTCAAGATAAGCTAGCGTACTTGGGTATCCGAGGGCATCTAGGGCATGGCGGGCCGATTCATACCGAAGTTCTGGCTTATCTCCCAATGTAAATAGCGCCTCTTTGCAGCCTGACTTGGCGCCGGCCCGCGCAATCGCAATCGCTTCATCAATCGATAAGTAAGGATTGAGGCGATCAGATTTGGGCACCCTAGCAAAGGTGCAGTAGTGACATACATCTCGGCAGAGCTTGGTTAGCGGAATAAACACTTTTTTTGAAAAAGAAATATTCAGCCCATGACCGAGATTTCTTCTGGCGGCTGCCTCTGACATTAATAAATCAAGATCTGTGTCGACTAACGACCTCGCCTCCAGCTCACTGAGCCGCTTTATCTCTGACGATTGCCGTGGTTGTAGTGTTGTCATGTGGAAACCCTGTCTGTTTGGTGTAAACGTATAACCGGGGGATTGATTAGGCTCGAAAGAAGCTCGTAGGAATATGTCGTCGATGGTGTTTTGAGAAACTCGAAAAGATCCTCTGGTCTATCTACATCGAGACAAAAACCGTTTACGGTTGAGATAATTGGCTTTGCATCTACCGCAAGAATTGATTTTTTATGTTTTTGAAAACTATCGTCGCCAAAATGAAAGCACATCGTACAGTTTGTATAGCATGCGATGGCGTTTGTGCCGCCATCATTTGCTGCGGGCGCAATTACGACCTCATTCTCTGAGTTAATCAACGCGCAGAAGGATTCCACATCATCGGCTGACAATAGCGGCAGATCCGCTGGAAGCGTGAGCATAATTTTTACACCCTGTGCTTTAAGAAATCTCATGCCCTGTTCTACGGCCGCTGTCTGTCCGGCGTTTTGATCATCAGTTAGCGCAATTGCATTGAGTTCTCGTGCGATTTGTTGAGCCTCTGGGTCACTTGTAATCACTACCACTTTCTCGATACTTGGGCTCGCGAGAAGTGCACGGATTACATCGCGCATCATCCCTTGGGCGAGCGCCTTTCTCTGAGTGGCACTCAGGATATCGGATAAACGGGTCTTCGCTTGAGTGAAGGTTTTTACGGGAACAACTGCCCAGATGTTTTTGGTCACTGTCATAGTTGGTCGCTGCCTGTTCCTCGTGAGGCTGGGCGACGGGAAGAGAGATTACTTTTTAGCCTTTTAGCAACCACAATGGCCTGCTCAGCAAGCGATCTCTCATCCTTTCTGCAATTCATGATCGTTTGGGTCGTATGGGTTGGGATATCGATAGATCGGCTCTCGGAGATATCGGCCGAGTCGATGATTAAGCAGTCGATTAATCCTGCATAGTGGTTTGCAATCGCCTGGTGATTAATTGGTTTTCCCATGCTGGATAACATCTTGTCGAGAGGCCCTTTAAGCGCGCGCCCTCCGACCAAGGGAGATATCGCTACAACTGGGACCTCCAAAGCTTTTATCATTGATCGAACCGCGGGGAGATTCAGTATCGGGTCGATACTGAGGAACGGATTTGATGGTGCGATAAAAACTGCCTCAAGTTGAGGCGATTGGAGTGAACTCAGGGCTATATCATGGAGTTTGGCGGTCTCGATCCCGGAATATCGGACACTCCGCACAGTTGGCCTGCACTGATGCCTCACAAAATAATCCTGGAAGTCGAGTTCACCGCAGTCTGTCGATACGATCGTCTTTACTGCAGATTCTGACATCGGAATGAGTCTGGACGTGACCCCAAGAGATGTCGAAATTTTTCTCGTAATCTGATAGAGGCTTTCTCCTTGGCTCAATTGATGACTTCGAAATAGATGTAATCCTAAGTCTTTGTCTCCCAGAGAGAACCAACTCTCGGCACCGATCTCCTTAAGCGTTGCCATGCAGTTCCATGACTCTTCTGATCGCCCCCAGCCCCGATTGCGATCATTCAGGCCGGCCAATGCATAGGTCACGCTGTCAATGTCTGGGCAGATCCGCAGCCCGAGATGATTAAAATCATCGGCGGTATTAATCAAGATGTCATGCTCACCGGATGCAGCCAGCGTATTCATCCCGGCGGCAAACTTAGCCCCTCCAACGCCACCACTGAGGGTGATCCATCGGGTTGTAGCATTCGGTACCGTTTCAGATATGGATATCACTGAAACATATCCTCCGACTTGTCGCGAATGAGATCTCTCGAGGATCCTGTTGGCTCGTTCCATTGCAGCCCACGAATATGAACAACCGGAATTGCCTCGTTTGTCTCACCCATCACCATTGCGGCCGCCGTAGCCACTTGATCGGCAAAGGCGGATTCGGTGACCCGCATGGATCGCCCGTAGAGATCGGGCTTTCCGATAAGGTTTCTGAGTGCTGGAAGTCCGGCAGAACCAAGGGCGACACTCACGACACCCTTTCGCCAGGGCCTGCCGAAACTGTCGTTGATAACGATGCCAAGGTCGGTGTTGTAATGAGCGTCTAATGCTTGTTTTAATTTGGCACAGCTGTTGTCCGGATCGATGGGCAGGAGCAATACCCGGTCCCCCTCTGCCGTTTGCTCAACATTTGATTGGTCAATGCCAGCGTTGGCCATGATGTATCCGAGTTTATGAATGGTGACCAATACACCCGGTTTGAACCTAAGCACCGCGCTACTTTCCGAGAGAATCAGTTCAACGAGGCGAGGATCTTTGCTTGTCTTTTCTGCGAGAGATTGAGCATTTGGCGATACCGAAACATCCCGAAGCAGCGTGGATCGGCCCTCTGATTTTGAGACTATTTTTTGCGCAATAACGAGAATATCCTGGGGTTCGGGTTGGATACCTGCTCGACCCAGCGCTGAAATAATGATGGAGGTCAGGCAATCCCGTTCCTCAATCAGCGGTATGCCGAGAAGTGGTGAGATTTGAACAGGGCCCGACCGCATCGGGATAGTTAGGTGCTTTTAACGGAATCTAGGCCTGTAATTCGAATGCCTGCGCAATCGACCTTGTAGCGACGATTGATGCCGATAAGAATCGATGTCAATGCCTCAGCAGCAACAGCATTGGCGAGCAGACCTGCATCGATACCTCGTAGCCCGGCAGTTTCGGTCAAAGCGATAACAGTATCGCGTGCCTCTTTCTCGTTTCCACAGATCAGAACATCGCAGTCCACAGGGCCCGGGTTTTGAAGCTTAGCCGCGCCGACATTGTGATAAGCCGCTACAACGTGGGCTTGATCGCCGAGAATCTGCTGGGCAATAACAGAGGCGGAACCCTCTTTTGGGAGCTGCACAGTTGAGACCTTTGGGGGAACGAGAGGAACAACGGCGTCAATAACGATCTTTCCTTGAACCTCCTCTTTTATTTCCTTAAGGGTCTCTTCATGACTTGAAAATGGAACGGCCAGCAGAACTACATCTGCAAGTCTTGCCGCAGTTAGCATATCTTCACCAGATACCTGCATGTTTTGGGTGGTGGAGATTGAACGCGCAAATTCAGCCGCCTTATCCTTTGACCTCGACCCAATGATGATTGGATGCCCAGCCGTAGCCCAACGTTTAGCAAAGCCGGAGCCGAGCGCACCCGTACCCCCCAAGATTGCGATTTTTAATTTTGATTCCATTGAGTAGCCTCTTAGTTTCGAAGTGTCATTTCAGGCAGGGGAACTACCTTAACGCCTGCCGCCTCAAGTCCCTGGCGACAAGCCTTAGCGACCTGAATCGCGGTCGGTTCATCTCCGTGAACACAGAGGGTGTCAAGCTTGCAAGGGATGACTTTTCCTGATCTCGCGACGATTTCACCCTGGGTAATCATTCTCACGACCTGTTCCATTGCGACTTTCGGGTCTTTGATAACAGTTCCAGGTATTTTTCTAGAGGCTAGGTTGCCGTCGTCGTCATATTGACGATCGCAATAACCCTCCCGGGCAATTGGCAGTCCCAGTTTCTGGGCTGCCTTTTCCATCTCTGAGCCTGCCAACACGACATAGATAATGTTCCGATCAACGGCCCGAATCGCCCGTCCAATGGCGAGGGCGTAGTCTGCATTAATCGCAGCCATATTATTAAGAGCGCCGTGAGGCTTTAAATGGGTTACTTTTTCTCCAACGTAAGCAGCCATCGCGCCGAGCGCACCGATTTGGTATGCAATGATGTTTTCTAGGTGATCGGGGTTCATATCAATCTGTCGGCGACCAAACCCCCACAGGTCATTAAAACCGGGGTGTGCGCCAATGCTGACGCCCTCGGCCTTCGCTGTAGTCACGACTTTTCGCATGGTGTTGGGATCTCCGGCATGAAAGCCGCAGGCAATGCTGGCCGATTTAATAATCTTCAAAATCTCGTCATCGTTTCCCAAGCTGTAGGCGCCGAAACCTTCCCCCATATCGGCGTTTAGATTGACCGTCATGACCATCGAAACCCTCCTTTTTCGGTTGACTTCAAAGTGTACAATGTTATCCTATGAATATGAAGATAGTGTAACTGACGGGTTGCCAAACCGGGGGTAAAGCGATGGTAGAAAACGCGGTCTTATTTGACTCTCACAGCAGAATTCCAGCCTATATTCAGGTGGCCTCAGCCCTGCGCCGACGGATTGAGATCGGACACTGGCAAGTTCACGAAAAAATCTCCACCCTTGAGGAGCTTGAGGCCGAATTTAACCTCTCTCGGGTCACGGTGAGTAAGGCCATTGAGCTGCTCGAAGAGGAGGGGCTCGTAACCCGTCAGCAGGGGCGAGGCACGTTTGTCTCAGGAAAGCTGTCGGATAAGCGATGGCTACAACTGGAAACAACCTGGGCGTCGATGATCCAATCGATCGAGGGAAACGTTCCTAACTTCATACAGGTCGCTGACCCGCCGCCTCGTCCGCGTCTAGAGGAGGGTGAAGCAAGGTTCTCACCCGAGTATGTCTACCTGCGTAGCGTTCAAACAAAGGATGGCAATCCTTATGCGATTGTGAATCTTCACCTGACGAAATCCATTTTTGATCGAAAAAAGACTGAATTTCTAAGGCGTACCGCCTTGCCGGTGCTGGCCAAAATGGGGGATGTCAAGATTCGTCAGGCCTACCAGACCATGACAATTCAAACGACTGATCCAGAGACCGCGTCTTTGTTAAAGATTTCCCTCAGCGCACCAACAGCCGCCTGTCGATGCGTCGTGATCAACGATGATCAAGAAGCGATTTATGTCGCGGAGATTACCTACCGTAGCGACTGCATCAAGCTGTTCATGAGCCTGATTGATTGATGAGTGAAACACGTAAATCACAAGGCGTAGGTGCAAGCGTTCCTCGGAAAGAGGACGCTCGATTAATGCGCGGAAGGGGTCAGTTTGTAGGGGATATTCGCCTACCGAATATGTGGGATGTCGCGTTTCTAAGAAGCCCCTACGCACATGGAAGAATCCAAGGGCTGGACATTCCCGAGGCTCTCAAGCGGCAGGTGTTTTCTGCCGAAGACCTCAAGGGAGTTAAGGCGATTCGAGCAGTCTCTGGATTGCCAGGGTTCAAAGTCTCTGAGCAGCCAATTCTCGCGCAAGACAAGGTGCGGCATGTGGGGGAGCTTGTGGCGATGTGTGTGGCGTCGTCGCGGGCTGAGGCCGAAGATCTTGTCGCGCAGGTGGGGTTTCGTGTCGAGGAGTTGAGACCCGTTGTGGATATGGAGTTTGGCCGTACTGCTCAGGCGCCGTTGCTTCACGAACACTGGCCAGATAACGTATTTCTTGAAACCAATATTCATGTTAACTCTTCGATATTTGAGCAAGCGAAAATTCGGGTTACCCGAGAGATCTGCACCAGCCGCCAGGCGCAAGCACCGATTGAGGGCCGGGGCGTTGTAGCCTATTGGGATAATCGGCTAGAGCAACTAACGATTTACTCGTCTGCTCAAATGCCCCATATTGTTCGCACGGGTCTTTCCGAGTGCTTAGGCTTGCCTCACGAACAGATTCGAGTGATTGCTCCCGATGTTGGGGGGGGCTTTGGTTACAAGGGCATATTGTTGCCCGAAGAGGTCGCTTTAGGCTGGCTCGCGATGCACTTAGAGCGGCCCGTTCGTTGGCTTGAAGATCGGCGAGAGCATTTAATAGCCTCTGCAAATTGTCGAGAACATCGTTACGTAATTACCGGTTACGCTGCCGAAGATGGTCAACTTCTCGGTGTCGAGTGCGAGGCCACCGTCGATTCAGGGGCTTACTCCTCCTACCCCTTTTCGGCCTGCCTCGAGGCGGCACAAGTCGCGAGTATTCTGCCCGGCCCCTATGATTTTCCTGGTTACAGCTGTAAAACACATTCGGTAGCGACCAATAAGTGCCCCATACTGCCCTATCGCGGCGTTGCGCGAACAGGAGTTTGTTTTGCACTTGAAATTATCTTGGATGCAATCGCGCGTGAGGCCGGAATTAGTGTGGTCGATGTCCGGCAAAAGGCACTTGTGCGCCCCGATCAAATGCCTTTCGATAACATCACTAAGAAACATTTCGATAGCGGCGACTATCCTAAGGCTCTAAATCTGGCCGTCGATGCAATTCATCTTGCACAAGTTCGTGAGCGGCAAAAGCGGGGCGAGCCGGATGGCCGCAGGGTTGGGTTTGGCGTTGCGGTGTATTGTGAGCAGGCAGCTCATGGCACGTCGGTCTATGCCGGATGGGGCATTCCGATGGTTCCTGGGCAGGAGCAGGCAGTTGCCCGTATCACGCCGGATGGCGGTTTGGAGCTTCGTATCGGTGCTCATTCGCACGGCCAGAGCCTTGAGACAACGTTGGCGCAGGTTGCTCATGAAATTCTTGGTGTTGATGTAGCGCGCATTCGGTTGATTCATGGCGATACGGGACTAACCCCTTACTCAACGGGCACCTGGGGCTCGCGATGCATGGTGATGTCCGGCGGAGCTGTAGCATCCGCATGCGAGGCGCTGATTACCCGCCTAACCCATATCGGTGCCTGGATGCTTAAAGAGGATCTCCAGAATGTTAGTTTTTCGGATGGCCAAGTACATGGTCAGACGGGTTCGCTAGCAGTTGAGGAAATAGCCCGTACCTGGTACTTGCGGCCTCAAGATCTTCCTGCGGATGTGCATGGCGGCGGCCTAGAGGTCACCGAGGGGTATAAGCCAGAGAGAGACTCCGGAACATTTGGGTATGGAGTTCATGCAGTAGTTGTGGCTGTTTGTCCTCAGACCGGACAGGTCGATATTCTGGATTACGTCATTGTTGAAGACGGTGGAAAGCTTATTAATCCAATGGTCGTCGATGGCCAAATTTTCGGTGGAACGGCACAGGGTATCGGTACTGCCCTTTATGAGGAAATGGCCTTTGATGGATCAGGCCAACCCTTGGGGTCTACCTTCTCGGATTATTTATTGCCTGGGCCTACCGAGGTCCCTAATCTGCGAGTTATTCACATGGAAACTCTGTCGCCGTATACCCGCTTTGGTCAAAAGGGAATCGGTGAGAGCGGTGCAATCGCTCCCCCGGCAGCGATCACAAATGCCATCAATGATGCTCTCTACGAGTTGGGAGCGGAGCTTTTGGTGAGCCCCGTTACACCCACCCGAATCCTTCAGGCGATTGCAGTGGGCCAGCCCCGCAGGCGTGCCTGATCACCTACGTCTCGGTTAAGCCTATGAAACCCGTCAAGTTCGATTACACCGTGCCCGCAGCGTTAATGGCAGTGCCTGCGTTATTGGCTGGACAAGAACGAGTATCGAAGGTCGTCTCAGGAGGGCAGTCGCTCGGGGCAATGCTGAATCTACGCCTGGTCCAGCCAGATGTTTTACTCGATATTTCGGGTTTAGCTGATCTAAAACTAATACAAGAAACCCGCGACGCATGGGTCATCGGTGCATGTATTACCCATGCGAATATCGAGGATGGCTGTATTGCGGGTAAGGTTGGAGAGGTCTTGGCATCAATTGCCCGGGGTATTGCCTATCGGGCCGTGCGCAATCGTGGAACGATAGGAGGCAGTCTTGCGCATGCAGACCCCTCCGCTGATTGGCTCTGCACTTTGATGGCGTTAAACACAACTATTCGTCTGGTGAGTCAGGCTGGGGCTCGGACCTTAGCCTTAGAAAAATTTGTAACGGGCGCCTATGAGGTAGACCTTGCGGAAGATGAATTGATTGAGTCGGTTACGATTCCCAAATTAAGCGAAACCCAGTATTGGGGGTATTCAAAAATATGTAGAAAAACAGGTGAGTTTGCGCACGCGATGGCTGCTGTAATGCGGGATACAGCGAAGGGGAATACGAGGCTTGTGCTGGGCGCTACAGAGAGATCGCCGCTAGTGATTGTGGAGTCGGATGACGCGCTCTTTGAGTCGCGAGATCGATTTCGCGCAGACGTTATTGAGCGAGCACTCAGCGCTCATGGGGTGATCGATCCAATTGGTAATCAGATACGAGTGGCAGCCTGCCAGCGTGCGCTTAAGAAATCTTTTGGGGTTGCGACGAGATGAGTGTCAATAAGCCCATTTGTGTAAATCAGCTCCCGCGTTCATTAGATGCGACGGAACCGAGGACGATGCTGTCGGATTTTCTGCGAGAAAATCTAGGATTAACGGGAACTCATCTTGGCTGTGAGCATGGCATTTGCGGTGCCTGTACGGTCACTATTGATGGGGAACAGGCCCGATCTTGTATTACCCTCGCCCACGCCTGCGCCGGTGCAGACATCATGACGATTGAGGGCTATGACCAGGATCCGTTAATGGAGCGGTTACGGCAGGCATTTACTGAGCAGCACGCATTGCAATGCGGTTACTGTACCCCCGGTATGCTGATTGCAGCAAGAGACTTAATTCTGCGCAATCCGCAGGCGTCTGAGCATGAGATTCGGCTTGAAATGAGCGGCAATTTATGTCGGTGCACTGGCTATATGGGCATTGTCTCAGCGATACAGCAGGTAATGCGTGAATCTATTGCGTTAGGGTTTTCGGGTCGCAAAGACCCCAAGCATCGACTTGGACCGGTTGGGTCTGGCCGGTTCGAGGCGAGCGTCATGTCGTCGGCCAGCTCAGTTCAGTCGTCCTCGACCTCGGGGGGCGCTACGCCGGTTATAAAGCCCGCAGCGGCCGTCGTTTTGGGGGCGAATTCTGCGGGTGTCGGCCAGTCGCTGAAAGCTCGTCAGCAGATGACTGAAATGGATCAGGAAATAGTGGTTGATTTCCCCATTAACGAGGTCTGGGATTTCTTCGGCGAATTTGGGGAAGTCGCAACGTGTTTGCCGGGTTTGTCTGTTCTGGAAGATGCAAATGACAACCAATTACGCGTCCGCCTTCGCGTGAAAGTTGGCCCGATTGTCGCCGAGTTTGAAGGCGATGCCGCCGTACATCGATCGCCCGAGACGATGAGCGCAGAGATTTTGGGGGCAGCAAAGGATCGGCGATCAAACACGGTAACGCAGGGTCAAATCATTTACAACCTATTGCCTGAGCGTGATGGTCAGGCGACGAGAATTAAAATCCGAGTGGGCTACGCGCTTGCGGGCTCTCTTGCGCAGTTCAGTCGGGGTTCGATTGTGCAAGATATTGCGAAGAAATTGACAGATGCATTTGCGTCTAATCTGTCTTATGAGCTTGCCCGAAAAAAGGATCCGTTACTGAATCAAGGTCATCAACGTAAGCCGCAGACAGAACTGAATGCAGGATCTGTAATTCTTTCGGTATTGCTGAGTCGTATGAGAAATCTTGTTGC
>DBCQ01000053.1 GCA_002293155.1 Burkholderiales bacterium UBA954
AGGCTCTATGAAGATCTACCCAAGGCTGAGATGGATGTCCGCGTTGAGTGGGCGCTGACCAAGACCGCGCTCTGGAATGAGGCCAAGGATAAACTCAATCAAAGCGGGCTTGCGCTCTCGGGCGGTCAGCAGCAACGGCTCTGCATTGCACGGTCGGTTGCGGTGAAGCCTTCTGTAATTCTGCTCGATGAACCCACCTCGGCCTTAGATCCGATCTCCACGGCCAAGGTTGAGGAGCTGGTGCACGAGCTTAAAACCGACTATACGGTGGCGATTGTTACCCACAACATGCAGCAGGCTGCACGCGTTTCAGATTTCACTGCCTACATGTATATCGGTGAGATGGTGGAGTATGGCAAGACCGACGAGATCTTTATTAAGCCCAAAAAACAGGAAACCGAGGATTACATCACTGGGCGTTTTGGTTGATTTAGCCTGATTCTTTCAGCGCGTAGATCCCCGGGAGGTTGCGCCAGTAGCCTTTGTAATCCATGCCACATCCGAATAGGTAGCGGTCTTCGACATCAAGTCCACTAAAGTCCGCTCGCTGGCCGGGCCGAACTTTTCGATCGTGAATCTTGTGCACTAAAACCGCAGTTAAGACCTCTTTTGCGCCCTCTGACTTCAGGTAGTTCACAATGGCCTCAAGGGTGTGACCTTCATCTAAGATGTCGTCAATGACGAGAACCGAGCGGCCGGTTATGTCGTGGGTTGGGCGAACCCGCCAGTCGAGAAAGGTTCCGGTAAGCGCGTGGCCATAACGGGTCGCATGCAGGTAGGCGACCTCTAGGGGGAAGTCAAGCTTGGGGATGAGTTGGCCTGCAAAGATCAGGCCACCATTCATAACGCAGTACACCATGGGATTGGTGTACTTGAGTCGCGCGGTGATGTCGCCCGCCATCTGCGCAATCGCCTGATCCACCTGCAGGGCGGACATTAGACAGTCGGCCTCGTCGCGGACACGTTGGATCTCTTTCAAATCAATGGTCATGTTCAATCCTGATCTAACTTGGGACTGCCTTGAATGTGGGTCTGCTCGATCATGCGATCGTCGCCTAGCATCATCATCACAAAGAGTTGCTCAGAAAGATTCTTTGTTTTTTGAAATCGTCGCGTAGTCAGTGCTGTGGATTCTGGGTTCAGCACAACGCAGTCGGCCTCCTTGCCCACCTGAAAGTTGCCCACAAACTGATCAAGGCCAAGGGCTCTCGCGCCGCCAAGCGTAGCGAGGTAAAAGCAATCCTCGGGCGTGAGCGTGAGGCCCGTGAGCTGGGCGACTTTATAGGCCTCATGCATGGTCCGCAGCATAGAGAAACTGGTTCCGCCGCCAATATCGGTGGCGAGTCCAACGATCATATGGGCGGCACGTGCCGCACGATAGTCAAAGAGACCAGAGCCGAGAAAAAGGTTTGATGTGGGGCAGAATGCGGCGGCGGTGCGGGTGTTAGCCATCAGCGTACGATCGTCGTCATCAAACCAGATGCAGTGGGCATAGGTAGCCCGCGCGCCAAGAAGGCCGAAATCACGATAGACCTCAAGATAGCTTCTCGCGCTTGGGTATAAGCGCTTGACCCATGCAACCTCATCGGCGTTCTCTGCAACGTGGGATTGCAGATGGAGATCAGGATAGTCGTGATAGAGATTGGCTGCGAGTCGAAGCTGCTCAGCCGAGGAGGTGGGAATAAACCGCGGGGTCACTGAATAGCGAAGGCGTGCCTGTCCGTGCCATTTTTTGATCAAGGCCTGCGACTCCTCAATGCCGCCTCTTGCGGAGTCGCGTAGAGTCTTCGGGCAGTTCTGGTCCATTAAGACCTTGCCGGCGATGATGCGCATATCATATTCATGCGCTGCTTGAAATAGTGCATCACAGGAGTACGCGTGGACAGTGCCAAAAATTGAGGCGGTTGTTGTTCCTTGCCGAAGGAGCTCTGAAATAAAGAAGTGCGCAACCTCATGACAGTGTTCCGTGCGCGCGAACTCGGATTCTTCGGGGAAGGTGTAATGCTCAAGCCAGTGGAGCAGCGATGGACTTGGGCTCGCCACAATATCGGTCTGCGCAAAATGAGTATGCGTATCAATGAAACCCGGAAGGATAAAACGGCCCGGGTAGTGATATTGAGAATCACAGGCGTGGAAGGCCTCAGATAATTCCGCATAGGGTCCAACAGCGCTGATTAGTCCCTTGCTAATCAGTAACACGCCATCGGAGAAACTCTGTAGGGCCTCTGATCCAGTGAGAGAAGGATCCGAGAGAAAGTGAAGAAGGTGTCCGCGGAGCCCCACGGACACCGGTTTTGCTGGAATCAAGACTTCGGTAGCTTGGAGGTCACACCCTGCACGTAGTAGTCCATTTTCCCAAGATCTTCATCCGACATCGTTTTTCCTGCGCCAAGACGCTCCTTGCCGCTCTGATCTTTGACTGAGCCCGAGAACGGATGGAAGGTACCGGCCTTAATATCGGTTTCAATCTTGGCGACCTGGTCTTTAACAGGCTGGGGGACACTTGCATTGATCGGCGCAAGCTTGATGAAGCCATCTTTCATGCCACCCCAGATGGTGCCGCTTTTCCAGGTCCCGCCAATCACCTCTTGGGCGATCTTGGTGTAATACGCGCCCCAATGATGGGTCGTGGCTGTGAGATGCGCCTTTGCACCGTACTTCGACATATCCGAGTGATAACCGCAGGCGTAAACCCCTTTTTCCTCTGCGGCCTGAACGGCTGCGGTCGAGTCGGTGTGGTGAGTCACCACGTCGGCTTTCTGCGCGATTAATGTCATTGCGGCCTCGCGCTCTTTGCCTGGGTCGTACCAGCTATTGACCCAGATCACCCGCACGTCAACCTTGGGGTTTACGCTGCGCGCGCCCAGGGTAAAGGCGTTGATGCCTTGGAGCACTTCAGGAATGGGGAATGCGGCGACATAGCCAAGGATATTGCTCTTAGTCATCTTGCCTGCAATCACGCCGGTGAGGTAGCGGCCCTCATAGAAGCGGGCATTGTAGTTGCCAAAATTCTCACCGGACTTATAGCCGGTGGCATGCATGAACACGACCTTTGGAAAATCCTTCGCAACTTTTTCGACATAATTCATGTAGCCAAAGCTTGTTGCAAAGACGATCTTGTTACCGCTGGAGGCCATCTCGCGAATTACCCGCTCTGCGTCCGCACCCTCGGCGACCTTCTCGACAAAAGAGGTGGTGACTTTTCCTGCCATTGATTTTTCCATCTCGAGGCGGCCGAGATCATGCTGGTAGGTCCAGCCGGCATCACCGATTGGGCTTACATAGACAAACCCTGCCTTGATTGCACTACCGGATTTTTTGTCATCAGATTTGCTGCAGCCTGCAAGACCAAGCCCTAGGATTGCAGAGCCCGATACGGAGGCTTGTATAAATTGGCGACGATTGGTCATAACGAACACCCTTTCTTTCTACGATGGTTGAATTAAATTAATCCGCACGGAAGGACTTCCCGAGGGATGCTGGCGAATTGATGCGAATCATTTGTGCGTTTCTGGAAATTAGTACGAGTACCACAATGGTTGCGAGGTAGGGCAGTGCAGACAGAAGCTGGGCCGGCACATTGATCTGTAACGTAGAGGATTGTACAAAGAGTTGGCTAATCAAGACACCGCCAAACAGATAAGCGCCAAGTAAGACTCTCCAGGGCCGCCAGGTTGCGAAGACCACCAGGGCGAGGGCGATCCAGCCCTTGCCCGCAATCATCCCTTCGGTCCACATGGGTGTATAAAAAACCGACAAAAACCCACCACCAAGGCCTGCCATCGCACCACCAAAGAGCACGGCAAGGTATCGGACGCGATTCACCGCAATACCCACTGCATGAGCCGCCACGGGGGACTCCCCAACCGCCTTGAGTACCAAGCCGCCCCGGCTCTTGGCTAAAAACCAGACGACCAGCCCAAAAATCACCCAGGTAAGGTACACCAAGGACTGTTGCTGAAATAACACCCGTCCAATAAGGGGAATGTCACTGAGAACCGGGATGGTCAGGGGCGGGGTCGCGGCAATCACACGGGCTTCAAAGGGCTTGCCGAGGAAGGCAGCAAGGCCAACACCAAATATCGCAACTGCCAGCCCCGTGGCGACCTGATTGGCCATGAGGTTGATGGTGATGAGGCCAAAAATGAAGGCGAGCAGTGCGCCGGCGAGGATCCCCGCGCAAAGCCCAAGCGCTGCCGATCCACTCCAGTAGGCAATTACAAACGCGGCAACGGCGCCCACCGACATCATTCCCTCGGCACCGAGGTTCAGCATCCCTGCTTTCTCGCAGACCAGCTCGCCAATGGCCACTAAAACCAGTGGGGTGCCGGCGACAACCGTCGCAAAGCAGATCGCAGTGATTAGCTCGAGGCTCATGTCGACCCCTGCCGGGCCGCAGCCGAGGGCTCTGGATCAGTCAGAGATGGCCCGCGAACCCAGAGGATTCGGTAACGAATCAATACATCGGCTGCGAGCAGATAAAAGAGCAGTAACCCTTGGAATACCTTTGAAATCGCACCCGGCAATCCGAGGTACTGCTGGGCCTGCTCGCCGCCAATGTAAAAGAGTGCCATTAGAAGGGCGGCCAAGCCAATTCCAAGCGGGTGGAGCCGGCCTACGAAGGCGATGATGATCGCTGCAAACCCGTAGCCATTAGCGACCTTGTCGGTGAGCTGGCCCATCGGGCCCGAGACCTCGGCCATCCCCGCGAGTCCCGCGCAGGCTCCCCCGATCAGTAAACCAATCCAGATCATCGCCTTGGAAGAAAAGCCCGCATAGGCTGCAGCGCCTGCGGATTCGCCAGCCACCCGCATTTTGTAGCCAAGGGTTGTTCGGGTGAGAAGCACATGACCGGCTGCGAGTAAAACGATTGCGAAGCCAAAGGCCAGGTTGAGCCGGCTCCCCTCAAGCAATATGGGCAGGAGTGCGGTGGCTTCAAACATCTGGGTCTGCGGGAAATTAAATCCCTTCGGATCTTTCCAAGGCCCAAATACAACCCAGGAGACGAGGAGTTCGGCCACATAGACCAGCATCAGTGAGACAAGAATTTCGTTGGTGTTGAATCGGGTTTTGAGCAGGGCAGCGATTCCCGCCCAGGCAGCCCCGCCGAGCATTCCCGCAAGAATCATGAGAAGGAGACTCAGTGCAGTGATTGAGCCAAAAAAGAGCGCCACGCCTGTTGCAGAAATTGCGCCGACAATAAACTGACCCTCCGCACCAATATTCCAGACATTGGCGCGAAAGCCGATTGCAAGACCAATCGCGCAGATCGCAAGCGGCGTTGCCTTTAGGAGTAACTCCGTCACACCGTAAAAGCTTTTTAAGGGGTTGATAAAAAATACCTCAAAGCCTTTGAGGGGATCTTTGCCTAAGAGGGCAAAGATGACAAGGCCGGTAAGGATGGTGAGTGCTACCGCAATGGGCGGCGACGCAAGCCGCATCCAATCGGAGGCTGCAGATCTCGCCTCAAGCTGCAGCATGGGTCTGCTCCTGCCAAAGGCCGCTCATCCAAAGGCCAATCTGTTCCACGCTGGTTGAATCAATCGATCGAACTGGAGATAGGCGACCCTGCGCAAGCACGGCAATTCGGTTGCTAATTTCAAATAGTTCATCAAGCTCTTCTGAGATCACAATCACTGCGCAGCCTTGGCGCGCAAGATCAATGAGCGCCTGCCGAATGAAGGCGGCAGCGCCAACATCCACCCCCCATGTCGGCTGGGCGCAGATCATGACTTTTGGGCCTTGAAGAATTTCTCGGCCAGCGATGAATTTCTGAAGATTGCCACCCGACAGGTCGCCAGCTATCGCATCTGGCCCTTGTGCTTTAACTTTAAATTCGCTGATGCAGCGGCGTGCAAAAGATTCCGCGGCAGTGAGATCGAGTAAGCCCTTGCGAGCCAAGCCCAGTGTTGCCGTTCCTGTGAGAATTACGTTTTCGGTTAGTGACATTGCAGAGATGGCTGCCTGTCCGAGTCGATCCTCTGGGATATAGGCGAGCCCTTGTGCGCGTCGCGCAAATGCTGTGGTTTTTCCAACCGGTTTTCCCATCAACTTAATCGCATGATGGTCGGGCGCAGGTGTTTCGCCCGACATTACCCGGCAGAGTTCTTTTTGGCCGTTACCCGAGACCCCTGCAATACCAAGAATCTCTCCTGCATGAACGCTCAGATCAATACTGCTTAAGTTCGTACCGAAGGGATCATCAGAGGTTCGGCTAAGGTTGTGGATTGAAAAAGAGATGGCGCCCGGTTGGTTGGGTGCGCGGCGCGGCGGATCAAAATCCCTCCCGATCATCATTTTCGAGAGAGATTGAGGTGTCTCTTGTGCTGGAATACAGGTGCCCGACACCTTACCGCTTCGCAGAATCGTCGCCCGATCACAGAGGGACTGAATCTCAACCAATTTGTGGCTGATATACAAAATTGCACAGCCCTCTTGGCTAATAAGCCGCAGAGTTTCAAACAACTTATCAACTGCCGTTGGACTTAAGACCGAGGTTGGCTCATCCATGATGAGGAGCTTTGGTTTTTGCAGAAGACAACGAATGATTTCCACGCGCTGGCGCTCTCCCACGGAGAGATCATGAATCATTCGATTGGGGTTGACTGTCAAACCATAATGCTCAGAGACCTCCGAGATTCGTTGACCCAAGGCCGCGAGGCTCTGGCCACCGGGTAGCGCCAAGGCCGTGTTTTCCACAACCGTGAGGGATTCAAATAACGAGAAATGTTGAAAGACCATGCCAATGCCGAGAGCCCGTGCATGCGCAGGGTTCCGGATTCTGATCGGGTTATCTTCCCAGAAGATTTCTCCGCGGGTTGGGAGCGTTACCCCGTAGATCATCTTCATGAGGGTGGATTTTCCGGCCCCATTCTCACCCAAAACGGCGTGGATTTCGCCGGGCTGAATCTCCAAATCAATCGAGTCATTTGCAACGACCGACGGGTAGATCTTGGTTAAGGATTGAACGCGCAACTGGCTCATAGCCTTCATGGTAGCCCGAAGGCGGGCGGGTTGACCCTGCTATAATCGCGGGCTTCTCGGGGTGTAGCGCAGTCTGGTAGCGCATCTGCTTTGGGAGCAGAGGGTCGGGAGTTCGAATCTCTCCACCCCGACCAGTTTGCGACGTTGTTTCCTGGAAAGGATCTCGAACATCTGCCGGTAGCTCAGTCGGATAGAGCAACAGCCTTCTAAGCTGTAGGTCGGGGGTTCGATTCCCTCCCGGCAGGCCAAGTCTGTAGGTGGGCCGGGGTCGCAGTCCCAGTCATTGGGCCCGCATGAGCGGGTTCGTAGGTGAAGTCAGTGGTGGCCGTAGCTCAGTTGGTAGAGTCCAGGATTGTGATTCCTGTCGTCGTGGGTTCGAGTCCCATCGGCCACCCCAGCTCTTCAAAGTCCCGCCTCGTATGTCATCGTTTTGTCAAGAAACCGGCATATTCTTGAAACACGAAACAAAGTCCATGCTTGTTTATATCCGAGCCCAAATTCTACGAGAGAGGGATACACCGTGCGAGTCGGTATTAACGGAATGGGCCGGATTGGCCGCCTGGCCCTCCGGGCCGCGTTTGGCGCGGCCAGTCGCCCCGATGAGGACCCCTATCGCTTAAATCGTCTTGATGTGGTGCACATCAACGAGTTAAAAGGCGGCATTGCGGCGACTGCCCACCTGCTTGAGTACGATAGTGTTCAGGGGCGGTGGCCTGCCGGTTTTGAATGCGAAGGCGAGAACACAATTCGCATCGATGGGCGTTCCGTGAAGTACACCGCCCATGGGTCACCAGCCGAGATTGCATGGGCCGATTCGGGAGTTGATCTGGTTTTAGAGTGCACGGGTAAGTTCCTCACTCCAGAGACCATTCAGGGCCACTTTGATCGCGGGGCTAAGCGGGTCATCGTTGCGGCACCGGTAAAGGTGGGCAATGTTTTGAACATCGTCTTTGGGGTCAATCATGCGCTCTATGATCCCGCGGTCAATCGGCTCGTCACGGCTGCATCATGCACCACAAACTGCCTTGCGCCAGTCGTGAAGGTTCTTCAAGAGTCCATTGGCATTCGGCACGGCCAGATCACAACCATTCATGACCCAACCAATACCAATCTCGTCGTGGACGCACCCCACAAAGACCTGCGTCGCGCGAGAAGCGCGATGCTGAGCCTCGCACCGACGACAACAGGCAGTGCAACAGCGATCGCATTGATTTATCCCGAGCTAAAGGGCAAGCTCAATGGCCATGCGGTTCGCGCCCCTGTGCTCAACGCCTCGCTAACAGACTGTGTCTTTGAGCTCGCCCGCGAAACCACAGCGGAGGAGGTCAATGGGCTTTTTGCTCAGGCGGCCCGCGGTGGGCTGGCAGGGATCCTGGGCTATGAAACGAAGCCGCTCGTCAGCGCAGACTACGCGCGGGATACGCGCAGCGCCATCGTTGACGCTCTATCCACCATGGTGACGGATGGCACTTTGTTGAAGGTCTATGCCTGGTATGACAACGAGATGGGATACTCTTGTCGTATGGTTGATCTTGCGTGTTACATGGAATCCCGGGGTTTGTAGTGCAATCGGCGAATGCCGCATCCACTGGGCTTAGACATTACGCAGTTGTAACATCGGCTTATTGGGGGTTCACGCTCACCGATGGTGCCCTGCGGATGTTGGTGCTCTTGCACTTCTACCGCTTAGGTTACTCTCCGTTTACGCTTGCATTTCTCTTTCTTCTCTACGAGTTCGCCGGCATTATTGCCAACCTCATTGGGGGCTGGCTCGCAACCCGATTCGGCATCACGCGGATGCTGACTGTTGGCTTAATCACTCAGATCTGCGGCTTTCTTTTGCTCTCGGCCTTATCGCCCGATTGGAGTGTTGCTCTATCTGTCGCCTGGGTTGTGCTTGCGCAGGGTGTCTGTGGCGTAGCCAAGGATTTGACCAAAACGGCCAGTAAGTCTGCGATCAAGATTACCTCCGGAGAGGCCTCGGGAAGGCTCTTTCATTGGGTTGCCTGGTTCACGGGCAGTAAAAATGCAATGAAGGGTATCGGATTTTTTCTGGGCGGCTTTATGCTTGACCAGATGGGATTTCGTGGCGCCCTGTGGAGTATGGCGGGGCTGCTCGGGCTCATCCTGATTGGGGTGGTGGCCAGCCTTCCGCCGATGATTGGAAAAAGTCGAGCCTCACGAAGTGTCCGAGAGTTATTCTCGAAGAGTAGGCCCATCAACCTATTGGCGGCTGCCCGAATCGGTTTATTTGGCGCGCGGGATGTCTGGTTTGTGGTTGGTGTGCCCGTGTTTCTCTATGCCTCGGGTTGGACGTTCACCATGGTGGGGGGATTTCTAGCGGCATGGACAATCGCTTATGGAGTTGTGCAGGCAATCGCTCCGCAGCTGGTTAAGCGCAGCAGTGATGGCTTGAGTCAAGAGGTACCGGCCGCTCGTTGGTGGTCGGCTGTCGCTGCGTTAATTCCAGTCGGTCTAGCGTTTGCTGTGGCGATGGAGCCGGCCCAACTCGAGTGGATTATTGTGGGCGGGCTTAGCCTCTTTGGAGTTGCATTCGCAGTGAACTCATCGGTTCATTCCTATCTCATTCTTGCGTATGCGGGCAGCGAAAAGGCGGCCGAGGATGTTGGGTTTTACTACGCTGCGAATGCAGCAGGGCGCTTTATCGGAACCCTGTTATCGGGGCTTCTTTATCAGTGGGGCGGCCTTGGTTATGCGCTGATGGGTTCGGCCGTGCTGTTAACGATATGCTGGAGTTTTACCCTTGCGTTGCCAGGCGCGCGGGTGGCACAGCCTGTCGTTAAGCGCTCGGAATAAATTCCTTGTCGCCTTGGTGTTTGCGTTCAAACTTTAAGAAGTTGTAATACCCGCAGGTCTTACCGTCGGGGTATTCGCGGCAAACACTTGGCCGTGCGGCATAGATTGTGCAGCGGCGCTCATCCTGATCAAAAAACTGGCAGATGGTGGCGTAGACGGTGTCTTTGCGGTGCTTCAAGATATTCTCAACTGTACCGGCATCCTCCTCACCCTCTTCGACCGTGTACTGGGTGATGAATTTTTTCCAGGCGGCTGCCTCTGTAATTTCGAAGTGCTCGGCCAAGCGGCGAACATCCTTCTTGGTTACCGAGATGCGCGGGTAGCTACAGCAGTATCCTGGGCATTTGCTACAGTCGTACTTCACTTTAGACATGGCACAATTCCGTAATTAACAACGATCCCTGCATTGTATGCCGAACTCTGATCAGAACGCCTTGAAAATCGCGGTTGCGCGCGCCGCTGTGGCGGAGGTCGCGCAGGGGATGATTCTGGGTGTTGGCACGGGCTCGACAGTCGATTGCTTTATCGATGCGCTCGCCGAAGCCGGCGTGTCGCTAAAGGGGGCAATATCAAGCTCGGTTCGCAGCGCCAATCGGCTTGCGGCCCTGGGCTATCCCATCATGGAGCTTGATGATCTCGCTGGTCCAATCGATCTCTACATTGATGGCGCCGATGAGATTGATCCCAACCTCTGCATGATCAAGGGGGGCGGTGCGGCGCTTACCCAAGAGAAAATTGTTGCCAGTGCGGCAAAGCGGTTTGTCTGTATCGTGGATTCCTCAAAGCAGGTGGAAACACTGGGCCGTTTCCCCCTTCCCATTGAGGTCATCGAGAAGGCTATTAAGCCGGTGACCTGGGCAATTCAGGCGATGGGTGGTGAGCCCAGGCGGCGCGCTGGGGTGTTAACGGATAACGGGCATCCGATTCTGGATGTCCTTGGCCTGGCGATCACTGATCCGGTCGCTCTAGAGCGCGCACTTAATCAGATTCCGGGGGTGGTCACCAATGGGATATTTGCGCTGCGGCGGGCGGATCTAGCCCTAGTTGCAACGCCACAAGGGGTCGTCCGCCTGCAACATAATTGAAACACGACCGCTGTACACTCAAGCATTCTCATTTTGCCGGGTCCTGCCATGCTGACGCACACCTCAAAAGAATTTGATAAAGAACTCGAGGCAATTCGCACCAACGTTCTCGAGCTGGGCGGCCTCGTTGAAGGCATGATCAAAAGTGCAATTCAGGGCCTCGAGGAGGCTGATATCGCGCTTCTGAAGGATGTCCTTCAGCGGGAGAAACAGGTCAATCGTCTTGAAGTGGAGATCGATGATCAATGTAACCATATTATTGCCCGTCGTCAGCCCACTGCGTTTGATCTTCGATTCGTTCTAACCTGCATGAAGATGATTCGTGATCTCGAGCGTATCGGTGATGAGGCTGAGAAAATTGCCCGGATGGCGCTCTTCATTCACGAAAGTAATGCCCGGTTCACGCCCCGGATTGAGCTCTCGAGCATGTATGGTGTGGTGATGAAAATGATGCGGCAGTCTCTGGATGGGTTTGCCAGAAACGATTCGTCAAGCCTGCCCGATGTGATCCGCGAAGATATTAGCGTGGATGATCAGTTTAGAAACACGCTGCGGCTTTTGATCAGCTACATGATCGAGGATTCGCGAACCATTTCACGATCAATTGATCTACTGTTTATTGCCAAGGCGCTCGAGCGTATCGGCGACCATTCCAAGAACATGTCGGAGCACGTTGTGTATATGGTCAAGGGTAAAGATATCCGCCATCAGGATATTGACGACGCCGAAAAACAGGTTCAGGCCAGCTAAGGTTTTCTAAGAAGCTTTGGAGGGGGGTACGAAGCCGGACGCCGTATCGGCCCCGGAACCCCAGAAATGGTTCTCAAGCTGCTGGGCGAGGTATTTCCGTGCCTTGGGGTCTGATAGGTTCAGCCGATATTCATTGACCAGCATCGTCTGATGCTTAAGCCAATCCTGCCACGCCTGCTTCGACACTGATTCCCAGAGCTTTTTGCCCATCTCGCCGGGGACCGGGGGGAAGTCAAGACCATCGGCCTCTTTGCCAAGTTTGATGCATTGAACGGTGCGTGCCATTGTCAAATTATGCCATGTGCCGCAATGCGCCATGCGAGCCGCCTCGAATTCGCCCCCGACGGGAGGGGGATTTCCCCGAGTGTGATTTTCGGGGTTCTGCAAGATCATCCGAAAGCATTCGTCAACTACAGGAGACTCCTTATGAAGTTCAATCGTCGCGGTGCCCTGCACCTCGCAGCAGGGCTGCTATCTGCCAGCCTTTTTGCCGCCCCTTTGGCCGCCCAAGAGATCAAGGTTTCCCATCAGTGGAAAGCCAATTCGGATGGCCGTGATGTGGCTGCTCGGCTTTTTATCGATGAAGTCAATAAGAAGGATCCTAGCCTCAAGTTCCGTATTTATCCCAGCTCATCGCTGGGAATCAAGCCGGTCGCCCAGCTTGACGCTCTTCAAAATGGAACTCTCGAGATGGCCATTTTCCCAATGTCGTATGCAGTGGGCAAGGCCAAGGAGTTTTCAGGCGTCATTCTCCCGGGAGCTATTCCGAATCTTGATTTCGCGATGCGCCTAAAGAAGACGCCCTATTATCAGAAGATTCAGCAGCTCTCAGAGAAGAACGGCTTTCGGATCATCACTTGGTGGTGGACGCCAGGTGGTTTTGCGACAAAGAATAAATTAATTACCGGGCCTGCGAGCGTTTCGGGCGAGAAGATGCGCGCAGCCGATCCAACCTTTGAATCGATGTTGAAGGCTGCCGGCGCATCTGTGTCCGCAATGGCCTCCAGCGAGATTTATTCGGCACTGCAGTCGGGGGTCCTCACCGGTGCATTAACTTCCGCGGAGACGTTTGTAAGTGGTCGTCTTTATGAGCAGACCAAGATGGCAACTGTCCCTGGCGATCAGACCTTATGGATGCTTTTACAGCCTCTGGTCATGTCAAACCAAGCCTACGCAAAACTAACGCCCGCTCAGAAAAAGATATTTGAAGAAGCCGCTGACAAGAGCGACGCATTTTTCTTGGCTGAGCAGCGTAAGGCGGTGGATGAGATGGTGGCCGCTTACAAAAAGGCGGGGGGCCAGACCCATGTCTTAAGCAAGGCAGAGTTTGATCAGTGGATTGAGCTTGCCAAGAAGACCGCCTACCCTGAGTATGCGGCGATTTCACCGCTTGCGAAATCCATCTTGGAAGACCTTCAAAAGGCGAAGTAATTTTTTTGTGGTGGGTCCCGGCGGGTATATGGCCCGTCGGGATTTTCTTTATTGCCGGATGGTATTCATATGCGTTATTTTTCGTTATTTATGTCAAGGGTCTCGAAAGTCTGCGCTATTGTTGCCTCCGTGCTGCTTGCCCTTGCAGCCGTCGTGATTGTGTGGATGGTCACCACCCGTACAATGGGAAACTCCACCTCCTGGGAGTTGGAGCTATCAATCTTTCTGATGGTCGCGAGCTTATTTTTCGCCTCGCCCTATACCTTGCTGACGAAAGGCCATGTTGGCGTCGATCTGCTTGGCCACTATATGTCGAAAAGCGCCGCCAAGCAGCTTGAACTGATCGCAACCATTCTAGGTTTGTGCGTTTGTATTTTCCTGACTTGGATTTGTTTTGAGTTTGCGGTGGAGTCGTTCCTAAAGGGCGAGCGTACCGAAAGTATGTGGGGGCCGCCGAAGTGGCCACTTTATGCCACGATGCCGATTGGTTTTGGCCTTACCGTTCTGCAGTACATCGCAATCATCTCGGATCGCCATACCCAATCATCAGCGGAGGTGCCCTATGTCTGAATTACAGATGGGTGCTCTGATTCTCGGGATCACGCTGTTGGTGTTGTTCTCGGGATTACCAATCGCCTGGGGGCTTATTCTGGTCTCCGTGGGCGCGCTCGTTATCGTTAAAGGTGCTGCGTCGTTGGCGAATATCCCCTTGGTGATGATTGATGAGTTAGCATCCTTCGCACTGCTAACAATCCCGCTATTTATTCTCTTGGGTTCTGCTGTCGGGAGCTCCAATGCGGGTCGGGATATCTACGAATCCCTCCATCGTTGGCTTGATCGGGTTCCCGGGGGATTGGTGATCGCCAATATTCTGGCCTGTGGAATTTTCTCCGGCATTAGTGGCTCCAGCCCAGCAACTGCGGCGGCGATCGGCAAGGCGGGTGTTCCTGAAATGTTAAGGCGTGGTATCCCCGTGCGACTTGCCACAGGATCCGTTTGTGCGGGAGGCACCCTTGGTATTCTGATCCCCCCTTCTATCACCATGATTCTCTATGGGCTCACCACAGAAACCTCCATTGGAAGGCTATTTCTTGCTGGTGTTATCCCGGGAATTCTATTGGTGAGCTTATTTGCCCTCTATGCTTGGCTAATCAGTTGGCGCAAAGATAAGCGCGATGTAGCCGAGCCGGTGGTGTACTACACGATGAGCCAGAAGTTGGAGGGGCTTGGGCGTGTCTCCCCTTTTATTGCGGTAGTCATTGCGATCGCTTATGCAATGTATGGGGGCATCGCAACCCCCTCAGAAGTTGCGGCGCTTTCGGCAGCCTTTGCAATTCTGCTCGTTGTCGTGATTTATAAAGAGCGCTCGATGGCCGATCAGTGGAAAATCTTTCGCGAAACCATGCGCGAATCCACAATGATTCTCATGATCATCGCGGCGGCTGCTGTCTTCTCCTACATGATGTCACTGCTGTATGTCACGCAGTCAGCGGCAGAGTGGCTGGTCGCGATGCAGATGAATCGTTGGGTCTTGCTTGCTGCGATAAGTGTATTTTTACTAATCGCAGGCTGTTTTTTGCCACCGGTAGCAATCATACTCATGATCATGCCGGTTTTAACGCCCGTATTAGAGGCCAATAATTTTGATTTGATCTGGTTTGCAGTGATTCTGACCATCAATATGGAAATCGGATTAATTACGCCACCGGTTGGCCTAAATCTTTTTGTACTTAAGGGAGTTGTCCCTCATGTATCCATTAAAGATATTCTTTATGGATCGATGCCCTTTGTCGTGATCATGATGTTATTTACAGTCGTATTAGCGATATTTCCCGATATCGCCTTATGGCTACCCAACAAGGCAATGGGCTAGCCCGCTCGCACTGATCGGTTAGGCCAGAGGCGTTGTCGGTCGTTTGTGTGGAAGGAGTCGCAATACAATCAGCACCATTATGCCCGCCGCCATTACCCATAGCGACACATGAACAGCGTTCTTGCTCGCCGCGTAGGTAATGCTGGAATACGCGAGATAACCACTTGATGCACAAAACACGAGTGGTGTGATGGGGTAGAGCGGCACACTGAAGGGCCGATGGGTCGACTTATCTCGCACACGCATCAGAAACAGAGCAACGCCCACGAGAAAGAGAAATGTCCAGAATACTGGCGCTGTAAATTCCACCATGGCCTCAAAGCCATCCGTCTGCAGGGCACCAAACGCGACGAGCACCAGACAGATTGCACCCTGTATTAAGTAGGCTAGCGTGGGAGAACCTTTAGTCCCTTCCCATTGCGAGAGAAAATCGAGTCGCCCCCAATCTCTACCTAGCGCATAGTTACTGCGCGCTCCGACGACCATGGTTGCGTTGATACTC
>DBCQ01000009.1 GCA_002293155.1 Burkholderiales bacterium UBA954
AAAAGCCCGCGGCGCAAGGGGGCTTCGACTATGCCCACAAAAGCGGTTTTTACCTTGGCACTTGGACTTCGAACGTTACCACCTGGGCGAACGCGGGCGGAAACGGGCAGGAATTAGACATTTATGGCGGGTTCAAAGGTTCTTTACCGATGAATGTCAATTTCGATATCGGCTACCTCGCTTATGTTTACCCGGGTAACACAGCGGCGATATCGCAAGGTACTAAAGAGGTCTACGTTGGCGTTTCTTATGGGCCTTTGACTTACAAAGTCTCTCGGACCACTGGTAATTGGTTTGGTTTTTGCGCCAATTCCTCGGGCTCCCTTTACCATGATTTATCCGCAAGCATCCCAATCTCAGACAAAGTGTCTCTTGGTGCACACGCTGGATTACAAGACATAAAGTGCTCAACCGACTACGATTTTCAAGACTACAAACTTGGAATTACATACGACTTAGGGGGATCATTTTCCTTGGGAGTTGCATATGTAAGCACATCTGGGCTTAGCGCTGCTGGAAAGCAATCTTTTACAAACGGTACCAAAAAGCTTTATGAATCAGGTGGCGTTATTTCCCTCACCAAAACCTTCTAATCAACCAACCCCAACTTAATGAAATAAGGGTCTCGCATAACACCGCAGGCCCGAATTCAAAAAAGAGGACAACATGAAACTTATTACTGCAATTATCAAGCCCTTCAAGCTCGACGAAGTGCGTGAGGCTCTATCGGCTATCGGTGTGCAAGGCATCACGGTGACTGAGGTCAAAGGCTTTGGGCGTCAAAAGGGCCATACCGAACTCTATCGTGGCGCTGAGTACGTTGTTGATTTTCTGCCCAAGGTCAAAGTTGAGGCAGCGGTCGCAGAGGATCTTCTAGAGCGCTCTATTGAGGCGATCGAGGGCGCGGCCCGGACCGGCAAGATTGGCGACGGAAAAATCTTTGTCTATGACCTTCAACAAGTCATTCGTATCCGCACCGGTGAAACCGGTAAAGATGCATTGTGATTCTGCGCTGAAACTCTTTTAACGAGGCTTTTATGAAAACTACTACTTCTACGATTGCGAAATACGCCGGCACACTGCTTGCTGCTGCAAGTATGTTCGGCATGGCGTCTCTAGCGTTTGCAGCAGATGCTCCGGCTGCAGCCGCGCCCCCACCACCAGTTCCCAACAAGGGCGACACCGCCTACATGATGCTCTCCACGGTCTTGGTGCTCGCAATGATTGTTCCGGGTCTGGCCTTGTTCTACGGCGGCCTTGTCCGCTCCAAGAATATGTTGTCGGTACTTATGCAGGTCATGGTTGGAGCATCTTTAATTTTCGTGCTCTGGGCAATCTACGGCTACTCCTTAGCATTTACTGGCGGCAGCCCCTACTTTGGTGGATTCAGTAAGCTCTTCTTATCGGGTATTACGGGCGACTCGGTAGCAGCCACATTCAGCAAAGGAGTGGTCATTCCTGAGCTGATATTTGTCGCATTCCAGGGAACATTTGCTGCAATCACCTGCGCACTTATCGTGGGTTCTTTTGCAGAGCGGATGAAGTTCTCAGCGGTGATGCTCTTCCTAGTAATCTGGTTTACCTTCTCCTACATCCCAACAGCCCACATGGTCTGGTACTGGGATGGCCCCGATGCGATTACCGATGCAAAATCACTGGATGCCGTCGTTGCTGCTGCTGGTGCGCTCTGGGCAAAAGGCGCCCTCGATTTTGCGGGCGGTACCGTCGTGCACATCAATGCAGGTATTGCAGGGTTGGTTGCGGCCTATATGGTGGGTAAACGGACCGGCTACGGCAAGGAGCCAATGCCCCCGCACAACCTCACGCTTACGATGGTTGGTGCAGCGCTGCTCTGGGTGGGCTGGTTCGGATTTAACGCAGGCTCAAACCTTGAGGCAACCGGTACTGCTGCCCTTGCGGTAACCAACACCTTGTTTGCAACCGCCGCGGCCGTGGTCGCATGGACACTCGGTGAGGCGATCTTCCGTGACAAGCCCTCGATGCTTGGTGCGGCCTCTGGTGCGGTTGCCGGTCTCGTGGCAATCACCCCCGCAGCAGGATTTGTTGGCCTGGTCGGCGCCCTTGTGATCGGTCTTACCGCGGGCTTTGTCTGCCTCTGGGCAGTCACGAGCCTTAAGAAAATGCTTAAGGCAGATGACTCACTCGATGTCTTTGGTGTCCATGGCGTCGGTGGAATTATTGGTGCCCTCCTGACAGGCGTATTTGCGGCACCGTCGCTTGGCGGCACCGGCATCTACGACTACGTGGCCAACAAGGTGGGCGAAAGCTACTCGATCGGCGGCCAGGTGCTCATACAGGCTGAGGCAGTGATTACCACCATCATCCTGTCAGCGGTCGTATCGGTGATTGCCCTGCTGATTGTGAAAATGGTTGTTGGGCTTCGGGTTCCTGAAGAGGCCGAGCGGGAGGGTCTTGATGTGACCTCCCACGGTGAGAAGGCGTATTACATGTAAGTGTTGTTTTTCTCCTTGTCGTTGTATTTGATGCCCACCTCTCCCCAGGTGGGCATTTTTTTTGGGGGCTTCGATACAATGCGCGGTTATGGTGCCTCGAATACTCAATGCTGCCGATGGTGGTGGCCCCCTTCTTCAGTTAGAGCGTCAGATTCTTGATGCGAGCTCTGAAATCGAACACTGGTTTCGCTCCCAATGGCTGAGTCATACCCCGCCGTTTTATGCGTCTGTCGATCTGCGCAATGCGGGCTTCAAGCTCTCGGTGGTCGACACCAACCTGTTTCCGGGGGGCTTTAATAATCTCTCAGAAGATGCGCTTCCCTTAGCGGTTCAGGCGATTAGCGCCGCAGTCGAGCGCCGATGCCCGGATGTGCGCAGGTTTCTATTTATTCCGGAAAACCACACCCGTAATGCCTTCTATCTCACTAATGTCGCGCGACTGGTTGAGCTGCTTCGGCAATCAGGATTACAGATCCGTATCGGAACTTTAATTCCAGACATCACGAAGCCCACACCTATTGATCTTCCCAACGGCACAACTCTTTTACTTGAGCCCCTAATCCGCAGCGGCAGCCGGGTAGGGGTTGAGGGATTTGACCCCTGTGGGATTCTTTTAAATAACGACCTGTCAGCAGGCATCCCCAGCATTCTGCGCGGTATTGAGGGCCAGCAGTTAATTCCGCCGCTCCATGCGGGCTGGTCAGTAAGGCGCAAGTCACATCATTTCGCGGCCTACTCTAAAGTAGTTGCTGAGTTTTCAGAACGCATGCAGATCGACCCCTGGGTGCTCGATCCCTTTTTTGCAACCTGCTCAAATGTTGACTTTCAGGCCCGCGAGGGTGAGCGCTGTCTGGCCGATAATGTCTCCATCATGCTGAAAAAGATTCAGCAGAAATATGATGCCCTTGGCATTACCCAGAAACCCTATGTAGTCGTCAAGGCCGATGCTGGAACCTATGGCATGGGTGTGATGACCGTTAAAGATGCCAGCGAAGTCACCAACCTGAACCGCAAACAGCGCAACAAAATGGCTGTTGTAAAAGAGGGTATGCCGGTAAGTGATGTGCTTATTCAGGAGGGTGTACCGACCCTTGAAATGGTTAATGATGCCGTTGCAGAGCCCGTGGTCTATATGGTGGACCGTTATGTTGTAGGCGGATTCTATCGGGTCCATGCAGAGCGGGGGCCCGATGAGAATCTGAATGCGCCCGGTATGAAATTTGCGCCACTTGCCTTCGACGAGAGCTGTATGCAGCCGGATTACGCAAGCCACCCAGACGATGCCCCCAACCGCTTCTATGTCTATGGGGTGATATCACGCCTTGCTCTGCTTGCAGCATCTCTCGAGCTCGAGCAGGGCGGGCAGGCCGTATGAGCCCAAACCTGGCAACCGCCCATCCTGTCAAAATTTTATTTGTCTGTGACCCCCTAAGCGGTTTTGTCACCTACAAAGACACCACATTTGCCATGATGCGAGAGGCGCAAAAAAGAGGCGTCGCAATCTATACCGCAGAGCTAAAAGAACTGCGAGCCCGTGTTAATCACGAGCCCAGTAAGCCAACAGTTAGCCTAGAGGTGTTTGGCCATCACATCTCTATCGATAACCCGCAGATCCAGCCCTGGTGGATCGAACATACTGCTGGCTGGATAGACGCCTCAGAATTTTCTGCGATCCTGATGCGCAAAGATCCGCCCTTTGATCAGCATTATCTAGTAGCGACCCAGCTGCTCGAGATTGCTGAGCGCCAAGGTGTCCGGGTGATTAACACCCCGCAGGCTCTCCGCGATCACGGAGAAAAAATGGCGGCCCTTGAGTTTGCGCAGTTTACGCCGCCCACACTCGTCTCAAGCGATATTCGTTCACTAAGAGAATTCGCAATCCACACGAAAAAGATCGTTGTTAAGCCCTTGGATTGCATGGGTGGTGCTGGTGTGTTTGTACTTCAATCGGATGATCCGAATCTGCCTTCTGCGCTCGAGGTACTTAGCGATAACGGCAGCCGTGCCATTGTTGCCCAGCAGTACCTTCCCGAAATTGTTAAAGGGGATAAGCGAATTATCGTGATTAACGGCAAACCCGTTGATTACTGTCTCGCACGAATTCCGCCCGAGGGCCAGTCGCGTGGCAATCTCGCCGCCGGAGGCCGAGGACTTGCCCAGCCGCTAACCCCAAGAGATCGCGAAATTGCCACTGCCGTCGGTGAAAAACTCGCAGCCCGGGGGCTACTCCTAATAGGTCTTGATGTGATTGGCGAGTCACTCACCGAGATTAATGTCACCAGCCCAACAGGTTTTCAAGAAATTACGGAACAGTCGGGAATTGATGTTGCTGCAATCTTTATGGATGCTGTTTTAGGAAATAAATGACCGCCATCATTCTTGTCTGTCATGCTCCACTCGGTCAGGCGCTCCATGCCGTCGCCTGCCATGCCTTTGGCCGCTATATTCCCGATGTCGTGGTGGCTGATATTTCAGAAAATAGCTCCCTGCTCGAGGCCACCGCTGTCATCGAAAAGCTCTGGGTGCAGGAAGGCCGACCCCGCGATGTGGTGGTACTGGCGGATTTATTGGGTGCGACGCCATCAAATGCAGCATCCGCCTGGCTGTCTCTGCATCGGGAACTGAATGCAAAGGGCTTGACGGGGGTAAGTGTTCCGATGATGCTTAAGGCGTTAACCTATAAAGACCTCCCTGCCGATGAGTTGGTCGATAAGCTATCCGATTGTGTGGCCCCAAGCTCAGCACCAATTGAACCCGCCGGCTAAGAGACGCCACATGCCTAAGCAAGCTGTTCCTGTCATTAATGAGTTAGGCCTTCATCTGCGCGCCTCATCAAAACTTAGTCAGCTTGCAACCCGATTTCCCTGCGAGGTGTGGCTGTCGAGAAACGCCAAACGGATAAACGCAAAGAGCGTTCTTGGTGTGACCATGCTCGCTGCTGGCAAGGGCTGTGAGGTTGAAATAGAAACTCTCGGCGAGCAGGCCGATGAGGCGCTGGCTGCCTTAGTCGATCTCTTTGCCTCGAAATTTGGAGAGGATGCCTAGCGCCATGTCTTTTTCCGTATCCGGTATTTCCGTTGGCAGAGGCATTGCGATTGGCCGGGCCTGGGTCTTGGCGCCTGCCTCACTGGATGTTCCAAGGCGCACTATTGCCCCCGAGGAATGCTCCCAAGAAGTTGATCGACTCTACAAGGCGGTAGGCGCCGTTGATAACGAATTTGAACGGATGCGGCATGACCTTGGAAAAGAGATCGCCGCAGAGCTACGAGCCTTTTTAGATCTTCAGGCAATTGTCTTACACGATCCAATGCTGATTGAAACGACCCGAGATCGTATTCTGGCTGAGTACTGTAATGCCGAGTGGGCACTTGTTCAGCAGTATGAGGATGTTGCCGAGCAGTTCAATAGCATCGAGGATCCTTACCTGCGTGAACGGCGCACCGATGTTCGACAAATTGTTGAGCGGATTTTAAAGGCAATGCGCCACCCTGATGGCGGCCAGCGAATTGCCCTGCCTCCTGTCGATGTCCACACCGAGACTGATCCCAATGGTTCGAGCGATCCCAATGCCTCCTTGCCTTGGGTTTTGATTGCTCATGACATTGCGCCTGCAGATATGCTCCTGCTCAAGCAGCATCAGTTTGTTGGCTTTGCAACCGATACTGGAAGCCCAACCTCGCATACCGCAATCCTTGCAAGAAGCCTCGGCCTACCCGCGGTTGTAGGGCTGCAGACCCTGCACCGTCTGGTCCAGCAGGGTGAGCCCATCATTGTTGATGCCGAAGCCGGTGTCGTGCTGGGCAGTATCGACAGCCCTATTCGGGGAATCTACGAACTGCGGCAGGCCGAACAAGCCCTGGCACATAGCCGACTGGTTCGGCTTAAAAATGTTGCAGCCCAGACCCTCGATGGTGCAGCTGTCGGGTTATTTGCAAACCTAGATCTCCCTGCAGATACAGGGCGCGCTCTTGAGGCTGGCTGTCACGGTGTTGGCCTATTTCGAAGCGAGTTTCTCTATATGAACCGCACGGATCCGCCCTCAGAAGAGGAGCAATATCAGGCCTATAAGCAGGTCGTAGTTGCGATGAAAGGCCGGCCCGTTACGATTCGTACCCTCGACTCTGGGGCCGATAAGGATGTGCCCAGCGTCTCGGCCCATCGAGAGACCCCATCAAATCCCGCGCTTGCCTTGCGGGCGATTCGACTCTGTCTCGCCGAGCCTGAGCTCTTTGCAACACAGCTTCGCGCGATACTGCGCGCCTCTGCGCACGGCCCAATTAAACTCCTGGTTCCCTTGGTGAGCGGCCCACAAGAGATGATTGCTGCGCGGCGAATGGTGAACGCAGCAATTGATCAGCTTCGGGCAGGCAAGGTCTCCCACGACCCAAAAATTTCAATTGGTGCCATGATCGAAGTCCCAGCCGCAGCGCTGGCTATCGATGGACTAATGCCTGTAATTGATTTTGCGTCTATCGGCACGAACGACCTGATTCAGTACACGCTCGCAATTGATCGGACCGACGGCGAAGTCGCCCACCTCTATAACCCCCTGCATCCGGCCGTATTGAGACTGGTTCGGGATGTCATCAAGGCCTGCACAAAGAATCAAGTTCCTGTATCGGTCTGCGGCGAGATGGCGGGCGACCCGGATCTAACACGGCTACTGCTTGGCTTCGGTCTACGCGATTTTTCAATGCATCCCTCGCAGGTGCTTCTGGTCAAACAAGAGGTCCTGCGCTCACGGGCGAGCGAATGCGTGAAGAACTCTGCCCGAATCCTCAAACAAGGCGACCCTGGAAAGCTCTCGGCCGCCTTGCACAAATGGAATCAAGACCGAGACCACATCTCGGGATAGATCCATCCGTCACGCAGCGCCACCAGGGTGGCCTGGGTCCGATTTCTTACCCTTAGGGCCCGAAAGATCGCCCCAATATGGGCTTTGGCTGTTCCCTGCGACATATCAAGCTCGTCGCAGATGATCTTGGTGGGCTTGCCCTCGACCAAGCAGTAGAGGACCTCGCGCTGGCGAGGGGTAATCGCCTTCTGAGGCTCCACCTGCAGCACCGAGAGTTGCCGCATAAGCCGCTGGTGCTTGGCTGGTTGGGATAACAGGGAAGTTGGGGGGATAGCCGTGATGGGAGATGGCATAGCCGGTGTTCCTTTCGAAAAGAAATGGGATTAATAGAAGGTCTTGCCAGATCAGTTGGTTCTTTCGATCGAGCAATGGGGAGTATCGATTCCGGCGCGGGCCTGAAATGACAACAAATGACAACTCTTCGCTCAGCTGCTCGACTAGGTACTTTTGCCGGCTTAGGTCAAAATTAGCCATGCCTCAGAAATCTGAACCCCAGTCAATTGGATTGGTTTCCTGCCAAAGCGCTGAATTTACCGAGCCGCTGACCCTACTTAGCGGCCAGGTGCTTGCCCCTTATCACTTGGTCTACGAAACCTACGGCAAGTTGAACGCCTCCCACAGTAATGCGGTCTTGATCTGCCACGCGCTCAATGCCTCGCACCATGTAGCCGGCCATTACGCCAATGATCCAGGCAATACCGGCTGGTGGGACAACATGGTGGGGCCGGGTAAGCCCGTTGACACGAATCAATTCTTCGTCATCGGTGTCAATAACCTCGGCTCGTGCTTTGGTTCAACTGGGCCCGCCAGCATTAACCCCGCCTCGGGCGTGCCGTATGGCGCAAGCTTTCCGGTTGTGACCGTTGAGGATTGGGTCAACGCACAGGCCCTACTTGCTGATCGGTTAGGCATCCAGTCTTTTGCGGCTGTAATGGGCGGTAGTCTCGGCGGCATGCAGGCGATGCAGTGGTCAATTGCGTATCCGGAGCGGGTAAAAAACGCAGTAATCATTGCATCGACTCCTAAACTCTCTGCGCAGAATATTGCGTTTAATGAGGTGGCAAGGCGTGCAATTGTCAACGATCCGGATTTCCACGGAGGTAACTACTACGCCAAAAATACTGTTCCAAAACTTGGCCTATCAATTGCCCGGATGATTGGCCATATCACCTATCTATCTGATGATGATATGGCCGAGAAGTTTGGCCGCCAGCTCCGTGGGAGCGAGAACTATAAATTTGGATTTGATGTGGAGTTCGAAATTGAATCCTATCTACGGTATCAGGGGGAAAAATTCTCAACCTATTTTGATGCCAATACCTACCTCTTAATTACCCGGGCGCTTGATTATTTTGATCCAGCGAAAAACGATCAAGGCGATCTTTCTAAGGCGCTCTCAAGCATTACCGCCAAGAATCTCTTGGTCTCGTTTACGACCGACTGGCGATTCCCGCCTGAACGGTCTCGAGAAATCGTCGAAGCGCTTCTTGCACAGAAGAAATCAGTAACCTATGCCGAGATCGATGCGCCTCATGGCCATGATGCCTTTCTCATGGATGACCCCCGTTATCATCAGCTGGTTGCAAGCTTTTTTGAGCGGATCGCAACCGAGGTTCAGCCGTGACGCCCCCTGATCGATTGTTACGCACCGATCTTGCGCAGATTGCCCGCTGGGTCAAACCCCATTCGCGGGTTCTCGACCTCGGCTGCGGCGATGGGGCACTCTTACACTGGCTATCAGCCCACCAAAGGTGCCCAGGTGTGGGTGTTGAAATCGCCGATGAAAAAGTCTTGGCGTGTGTACGACGTGGTGTTGAAGTGGTGCAGGCCGATATTGACCGAGGGCTAGCAATGTTTGCACGCGGCCGATTTGATGTAGTTGTACTCTCCCAGGCCCTGCAATCAACCCACGAGACGGAGCGGGTGTTGCGGGAGATTGGTGAGATCGGCCAGGAATGCATTGTCAGCATTCCTAACTTTGGTCACTGGTCACATGTGGTGTCGCTTCTAAAAGGCTATATGCCTGTAAATAAGAGGCTGCCTTATGCCTGGTACAACACACCTAATCTCCACTTTGCAACCGTAAAAGATTTTGAAGAATTTCTCGTTAATCTTGGGTTTGATATTCTTGATCGCGCCTATCTCGACGAGAGCCGTGTAATTACTTGGCTGCCAAACCTAAGAAGTACGCTTGCAATCTATCGATTTAAAAAGAAATGAGCGGTAGTTTTACAACTAAAGAAGAATCATAGGAGTTTATTTATGGCAATTAAGACCATCGGTGTGATCGGCGCCGGTACCATGGGAAGTGGCATCGCACAGGCTTTTTCAGCAAAAGGGTTTAGTGTGATCTTGCAGGATGTTTCCAATGCAGCGCTTGAGAAGGGTGTCGCAACAATTTCGAACTCCCTTGATCGATTAATCAAAAAAGGGGTTGCTACCCCTGATGAAAAGGTCCAAACGCTAAAACATATCTCTTCGACCACGAACGTCGCAGATCTGGCAAAGGCAGATCTTGTGATCGAAGCTGCTACAGAAAATGAGTCTGTAAAAATTAAGATTCTCCAAGGCGTTGAGGCGGTGCTGCGCCCCGAGACAATCATCGCAACGAACACCTCCTCCCTATCGATTACCAAGCTCGCCGCCGCAACAAAGAGGCCGGATAAGATGGTGGGAATGCATTTTTTTAATCCCGTACCGATGATGGCACTTGTTGAGATCATCCGTGGCCTTCAGACCTCAGAGGCGACCATTGACGCGGTAACTGAACTTGCAAACGCACTGGGTAAGACTCCGATTGGTGTAAAAAATAGCGCAGGCTTTGTGGTTAACCGAATTCTCTGCCCGATGATTAACGAGGCAATCTTTGTCTACTCTGAGGGCCTGGCCTCTGCGGCCGAGATCGATGAGGGAATGAAGCTGGGCTGTAACCACCCAATTGGTCCGCTCGCCTTGGCTGACCTCATTGGGCTTGATGTTTTACTTGCGGTTATGGATGTTCTATATAAAGCCTTTGAAGATCCAAAATATCGTGCAGCCCCGCTTCTGAAGGAAATGGTTGATGCTGGCTATCTCGGTCGCAAGTCGGGTCGAGGGTTTTACACCTATTGAAATCGATGTCTGCTCAGAGCGACCGCATCGACGCGTTGCGCAGTGCGGCTCCGCCTCTAGCATTATCGCTGCTAATGTGGGGCTTGGCTGCGGCCTTTTATCTCTATGGGTTTTTCCAACGGGTTACCCCTGCTGCACTTGCCCACGAACTCGCTAAGGAATTAGCCCCGACCGCTACGGCACTGGGCTGGCTGTCGGCAACTTATTTCTACTGCTACGCTGTGATGCAGCTTCCCTCGGGTCTACTCGCCGATCGGTTTGGTCCAAGAAAATTGTTTATTGCTGCAACGGCTGCTGCAATAGTCGGCACCTTACTTTTTGCAGTTGCGCAATCATTTACCACTGCTGCTATCGGCCGCGGCATTATCGGTGGGGCCGCCGCAGTGGGCTGGATCGGCATGCTGAAGCTTGCCGCCCACTGGTTCTCTCCTCAGAAATTTGCCTCTGTGTCTGGGCTCTCCCTTGCGGTTGGAACGCTTGGAGCAGTCTTAGCGGGTTTCCCGCTTCGTTTTCTGTCAGATGAATTTGGCTGGCGAATCGTTGTTGCCGCAAGTGCTGGGTTTGCAGTCCTATTAATGATTGGAATGGTGTTTATTCTGCGCGATGATCCTGTGGATCGAGGTTATCGAAGCTGGTCACCCACGCCGCTGACAAGTGATGCTCTGGCCCCCCTAACGTTGCGTGAGTCTCTCGCTGCGCTGCCGCTAAGAGATCTCTGCTTCCTGTGTATTGGTCAGACAGCCGTTACGGGCAGCATGGTGATGATGGCAGGCCTCTGGGGCGTTCCCTTTCTGACAACCGTATTCGAGATTACCGCACGAACGGCAACCGCGCTTACCTCACTCACCATGGTCGGATTTGCAATTGGTAGCCTGATCTTCGGGCCTTGGTCTGACCGCAGTCGTCAGCGCAAGAAGCCGCTAATTGTTGGAACAGCATTAGTGCTGCTAGGCTTTCTTTTGCTAGCGAGTGGTCTGAGCTTCGTATCACTCTGGGTCACCAGCGGAGTTCTCCTTCTCATCGGTGTTGCAGCCGGATCAATGGTGGTGTCATTTGCATTTGGAAAAGATCTTGTAGGTGGACAGAAAACTGCCACCATCACGGCCTGTGTCAATCTCTCGGTTACGCTTGGCGCAATTGGGTTACAGCCTCTTTTCGGTACCATTTTAGATTGGCGCTGGAACGGGCTGCTTATTGAAGGAGTGCGCCGCTACGACGCACAAGCCTTTCAGTGGGGTTTTGCCGCGACAGCCCTGTGGATTGCTCTCACGCTGGTGTCACTCATGGCAACACGAGATCCGATTAGTCTTTCCAAAACGCAGGAAGCACCACAACCAGCAGGGTAAGTAATTCAAGCCGACCGAGAATCATAGTCAGCGCACAGACCATAAGCTGAAATTCGGTCAGCGGCGCATAGGTTCCTGCGGGACCAATTAAGCCCAGACCGGGGCCCAGGTTGTTCACGCTGGCCAATGCTGCACTTACGGCGGTTATAGGTTCAAGGCCGCTTAACAACAACACGAAAGATGCCGCCATTATGGTTGCGCCGTAAAACAACATGTAGGCAAGGACGGCGAAGATAACCTGGTTGCTGACAACGGCCGTACCAATTTGTAGCGGATTAATTAAGCGTGGATGAATGATCCGCATAAGTTCTCGGCCGCCTTGTTTAACGAGCAGAATTAAACGGATCATCTTAATGCCGCTGCCGGTAGACCCGGAGCTTGTCGCGAATGCGCTCAGAAAAATCATAAACCAGGCTGCAAACGGCGGCCATAGGCTGTAATCTTGAGTTGCATAACCCGTTGTTGTTGCAACAGATATGGTGTTGAAAAGCCCATGCCGAATTGCTTCGCCAAGCGTTGGGTAGATCCCATTGATATAAAGAAACATGGCAATTAGACCGCTGCCTGAAAGCGCCGTTATCCAGAACCAGCGTGTCTGTATACAATGAAAATAGGCCCTAACCGATAGGGTTCGCAGGGCGACGGCGTGCATTGCAAAGTTCACGCCAGCGATCAGCATGAAAACGACTGCAATCGATTCAATCAATGGGCTATCAAAGTAGCCTAGGCTCGCATCTCTTGTCGAGAGGCCCCCGAGTGCCATTGTGGAACCCATGTGGGCAAGTGCATCAAACCAGTTCATACCTGCAGCCCAATAGGCTAAGAAGCAGGCAATCGAGAAAAA
>DBCQ01000056.1:0-3585 GCA_002293155.1 Burkholderiales bacterium UBA954
CGCTCCCTTGCGAAGAGCGAATCAAATACCTTGACCCGGGCAATGCCTTGGTTGTTTTCAAACAAAAGCCCAGCCTGCTCAAAGACACGCTTTTTGCTGCTGGCATCAAGACCAACGGTAATGTTGGCCAAAGGTAAAAGCTTGCTTACGCGGTTCATTTTCCGCCTCGGTTAGGTCGAGTGGGCGGATTATAAATCGAATGTTGCAATGCGTTAAGCGGCCCTTCCTCCACCTTAGGTGTGGAGGGGCTGGTCGGCGCCCTGGCCACGGTGCACGCCGGGCCGATGGGTCTCCTTGTACCGGACGACTTGACGGTCGAGTTTGTCAGCCAGGAGGTCAATGGCGGCATAGAGGTCGCTGTGGCTGGCCTCGCAATGGATGTCTTTTCCAGGAAGGTGAACCGTCACCTCCGCAGTCTGATTGAGTTTCTCAACGCCCAGGACAACATGGACTTCATTGACATGGTCGAAATGGCGCCAGGCTCGACCAAATCGCTGGTCGACATAGTCGCGCATGGAGGGGGTGATATCGAGATGATGTCCCTTGACTGTCAGATGCATGTTGCCTTCCTTTCAGAGTTTTTTACGTTGGCTTACAGGCTCGATTCTGAGCGCTTCTCGATACTTTGCAATCGTGCGCCGCGCAACCTGAATCCCCTCGGCCCCGAAACGATCTGCAATCTGTTGATCTGAAAGGGGTTTTTTAGAATCTTCGGCTGCGACCCATTGTTTAATTTTTGCACGTATGGCGGTTGATGAGGCCGTCCCCCCACTGTCAGTGCCTACATGGCTGGTGAAAAAATACTTCAGCTCGAAGGTTCCCTTGGGCGTGAGGATGTATTTATTGGTCGTGACCCGAGATACTGTTGACTCATGAAGGTCACAGCGTTGTGCAATCTCACGCAGCACGAGAGGCTTCATCGCGAGCTCGCCCTGTTCAAAAAAGCTCTGCTGTTCAAGTGCAATGGCCTGGGCAACACGGAGAATAGTGTCAAAGCGCTGTTGAATGTTTTTAATGACCCAGCGGGCCTCTTGTAATTGTGGCGCCATGCTGCTGGCGCGATCTTGTTTGATGAGTTCGGCGTAGACAGGGTTAATCGAAAGCCTTGGCACTGCAGATTCATTTAACCGTACCTGCCAGGGCAGGCCCCGCTTACCATCAGTTTTGAATGCAATGACATCGGGAATCACTGCACTGGCGGCATCATTTTGGAATTCGCTGCCGGGCTTGGGGTTTAGCGTCTGAATGAAGTCAATACAGGCCCTGAGCCGCTCGCGATCGCACTGCAGATGCCGGCAGAGCTCGGTAAACTCGCGCGCGCCGAGAGAAGACAGTAATTTCTCATCAGAAATAATCTGCCTTGCGATGACAATCATTGATTCAAGTGTCTCAATGGTTTCAGTGGGGGCAATCGATGATTCGAGGGATTCTTCTAACTTCTGAATCTGCAGCAAGAGGCATTCCGCCAGATTCCTTGCGCCCACACCGGTGGGCTCCATACTCTGCAAGAGTGTCAGGCCGAGTGTGATCTCGTCTGTGTCGAGACGTTCATCGAATGCGCTCTCGAAGGCGCTGGCGACACTCTCTTCAAGTTCGATTAAGTCTTCGCGCAGATAGCCGTCGTCATCGACTGACTCAATGAGCACTCGAAGCCAGGCCGCATCGCGCGCGGAGAGTGACAGGCCGCTGGCCTGTTCGTTAAGATGATCCCGAAGACTGGTGGGTGAGGCCCGCTGTGTCATCCAGTCTTGGTCGCCATCATCGCTGCCTTGGCCGCGAACACCGCTGGCGGACCAGGATTCTGTTGAGCCAGGGAGATGATCATCAAAGGCATCTTGGTTCGAGGACTCCTCGTGGCTTGCGCGCTCAAAGTCTGCTGCATCTGCGCTAGGCGGCCCGTCACCTGCCATCTGCCCAGCATCGCCACCGAGTCCTGACTCTCCATTCGATAAGGGCTTGCCTTCGTTACTCATTCGTGTGCTGGTATCGCCGCGTACACGATCATTGGTCTCTAGAAGGGGGTTATCAGCCAGGAACTGCTCAATCTCCTGCTCAAGTTCAGCCGTTGACATCTGCAGCAGTCGAATCGACTGTTGCAGCTGCGGCGTGAGCGCGAGTTGTTGGGCTTGTCGAAGCCCGAGGGAGGGTTTCATGGCATTCCGGCTCATCACATCCGGAAGTGTTCCCCAAGGTAAACCTTGCGGACATTTGCATTGGCCACAATTTCCTGGGGTGTACCACTGGCCAATACCGTACCCTCACTGATGATGTAGGCACGATCGCAGATACCGAGTGTTTCGCGAACATTGTGATCGGTAATCAGGACCCCAATTCCACGGCTTTTTAGAAACCGGACAATTCGTTGGATCTCGATGACGGCGATCGGATCGACACCGGCAAAGGGCTCGTCAAGCAGAATAAACCGAGGTGATGTCGCAAGCGCCCGAGCGATTTCAACGCGCCGCCGCTCACCCCCCGACAGAGAGACAGCCATGTTGTCGCGCAGCGGGCTGATCTGCAGATCGTTGAGAAGCTCGGTGAGTCGGGTCTCAATAAGGTCGTCTGATAGCGGCTTGTCGTCTGTATCGGTCTGCAGCTGAAGGATTGCCCGGATGTTGTCGGCCACCGAGAGCTTACGAAATACTGAGGCCTCTTGAGGCAGATACGACAACCCCATCCGCGCACGCTGATGAATCGGCATTCGAGCCAGATTCTTATTGTCCATCCAGATCTCGCCAGCATCGGACTTCACAAGCCCAACAATCATGTAAAAGCTGGTGGTCTTACCGGCGCCATTGGGCCCGAGCAGGCCCACGACTTCGCCGCTGTTCAGTTGCATCGAGACTTCGTGGACCACTGTACGGCCTTTGTAGGCCTTGCGTAACTGCCGGATATCGAGTGAATGCGGTGCGAAATCCTCAGTCATGGTGGTCTTATTTGGTTCCGCTTTTGGGCATCAGAAACATCCGCGAGCGACCCTGGCCATCGCCAGATTCCACCAGATAGCGCTCGGTGATGTTGTTGTAATTGAGCCGGTCGCCCGAGACCTGATCCATCAACACATCCCCCTCGAGCCGGCGCATGATGGCGTTATTCGTAAGGATGACGATCTCTTGCTGCCCGTCGTAGTCAATCCTTAGGCTCTCACCATCCATGTATTCATTTACGGCGTCTCGCTTCTGGCGGAACTTTGCGGGCTTACCCGTTACGATGCCGAAGTAATTACCGGCTGCGTCTTGCCACATCTCCATACGGTCGCCCCGCATCACCAATGTCCCCTTGGTGAGCACCACATTGCCTGTGAAGATCGTGATTTGTTTTTGTTCGTCGTGATTGAGTCTGTCAGAGTCAATCATTGTGGGCTTGTCGCGATCGGCTTTCTCGGCCCAGGCCTGGGGCGTGGCCAAAACCATCCCAATCACGAAAACCCCGATTCCAGCCCAATGAATCATTTTCTGCTCTCTTTCGGAACCACCATTCGGGATTCGGAAATAATGTCTATTTTCTGCGTCTTTTGATCAAACCGCATGCCGACTCCCTGCAGGGTTGATAAGCCCCGCTGAACGAAGACAGGGGCATCCGTTA
>DBCQ01000056.1:3766-8009 GCA_002293155.1 Burkholderiales bacterium UBA954
GGCGATAGCGAGACCATCACAGGCTGATCAAAGAGGCTCTGATCGCCGTCGTCGTAGTGGGCGATTCTCTTGGCTTCTAACCGGTACTGAGGCTTGCCAAGCGCATCGGTACGGATGATCCGGGCCGACTCCACAATTGCATTTGGGCCAGAGGCCGCAGTGGGTGACCCAAGGCCGCCGCGCTGTAACACCTCACTTAGGCCCCATGCCGCGAGAGCAAGGCCTGCGAAAAATAAAATCGACACGAGGTTGCCAAGCCACTCGTTGCTCTTCACGTTCTGCTCTCTAAAATGAATTCACAGCATTCGCGAACAGCTCCGTCGCCACCAGCACACGTTGAGACCCAATGGGCCGCCTGAATAACGCCTGGTACCGCATTCGAAACAGCAGCAGCGAAACCGACGCGTGAGAAGACCTGAAGATCGGGCGTATCGTCGCCCATATGGCCGCAGAGTGAGGGGTCTAGTTGCATCGATTCAGCAATGCGATCGAATACGGCGCCCTTCTCACTATCTCCCTGTACCACCACATCAAAACCGAGTTCGGCCGCACGGGCGGCGGTGGCGGGATGGCTGCGGCCACTGATTAAGCCAAGTCGAATGCCGACAGACTTTAGGGCCTTGAGACCGTGGCCATCTAAGACATTAAAGCGTTTGAGTGATTCGCCTTCGGCGTTATAGAAAAGCCCGCCGTCGGTCATCACACCATCGACATCAAAAAACATCCAAGTGATTTTGCGCGCCTTTGCGCGGGCAACTGCTAATGCATCGGGTGCTTGTTTCTGCGCAATCAAGGCAAGCTTTGGCGAGGCAGATGGAGTGGGGCTAGACAAGTGGCGGGCTCTCGCTTAGAGAATCTTTGATTCAAGCAGATCATGAATACCGACTGCCCCAAGGAGTTTTCCTTGCGCATCGGTGACGAGCAGATGATTAATTCTTGTGGTGTCCATGAGGTGAGCCACTTCACTCGCGAGCCGTTGCGCATCAATGGTACGAGGGTTTTTTGACATAACTTCATCGATGGTCATCTGCCGGACATCGACCCCCTGCGATAGAACCCGGCGGAGATCGCCATCTGTAAATATTCCCACAACCTTTTGTTGTGTATCGATGACTGCTGTCATTCCCATGCGCTTGCCGCTAATGACCTTAAACGCATCGGTCAGGAGGGTTCCTGTCGCCACAGCCGGCAGTTGGTCGCCCTGCCGCATCACATCTTCAACGCGAACTAAGAGCCTGCGGCCAAGACTGCCACCCGGATGAGATCGGGCGAAGTCCTCTGCGCTAAATCCTTTGAGATCAAGTAACACCAGGGCTAGGGCATCGCCAAGCGCCAATGCGGCAGTCGTACTCGCCGTGGGCGCGAGATTCAGTGGGCAGGCCTCGGTTTTCACAGAGGCGTTGAGGTGCAGATCTGCAATCTTTGCGAGCGATGATTCTGGATTTCCAGTAATTGCAATGAGGGTTGCGCCTAAACGCTTAATGTGAGGCGCAATCACCGAGAGCTCTTCGGTCTCTCCCGAATTTGAAAACGCAAGGACAACATCTTCAGCCTGAATCATGCCGAGATCGCCGTGACGGGCCTCGGCCGGATGCACAAACAGGGCGGGGGTTCCTGTCGAGGCCATCGTGGCAGCCACTTTTCGAGCGACATGGCCCGATTTACCCATACCGGAAACAACGACCCGCCCCGTGCTTTTCAGAATCTGTTCGGCCGCCTGAACAAACTGATCATCAAGCTGATCCAATAGACCGAGCACCGCATCTGCCTCGATACGAATAACCTCACGAGCCCGCTGAAAGACCCGGGCCGTCTCAGTCGGCCGCGGCAGAGCAGTGGGTGTGGATTTGGCCTTCGGCCGGGACGTGTTGGAATTTTCCATTGTTACACTTGGCTCTTAAGAAACCTCAGTGTAGCAAAGGGTTAAAGCAAACTTCATACCAATATGGAATCACTTCTCGGGATTATCGTGGTGTTGCTGGTTGTGTCCGTGGGCACGGTCGCGGCAGCGCGCGCCCTCAAGCTCCCGCCGCTGGTGGGATACCTCGTGGTGGGCCTACTTCTGGGCCCGCATGCGCTAGCGCTTGCCCCCGACACCGATGTCACCCGATGGCTGGCCGAGATTGGGGTGGTCTTTCTCATGTTTTCAATCGGCCTGGAATTTAGTCTGCCGAAACTACGTGCCATGCGCAGCCTGGTCTTTGGGCTTGGGGGCCTTCAGGTTGGATTCACCGTTCTGGCGGTTGTGGCGGCTGTCTTGCTCACCCAGGATCTTCACGGCATGGGCTGGCAGGCTGGAGTAGCCCTCGGCGGCGCAATGGCGATGTCCTCTACGGCGATGGTGATGCGGCTCGCAAGCGATCGTGGCGAGATTGAGTCTGCGCATGGCAGGCCCGTGGTGGGCGTGCTTTTGTTTCAGGATCTTGCCGTGGTGCCGCTCTTGGTCTTAATACCGGCGCTTGCCGGCATCGGTGCCGATGGCGGGCAGGGCCTAACCACGGCTCTCGGACTTGCTTTTGGCAAGTCGGTTCTCGTGCTCGCGATAGCGCTCTTAATTGGGCAGAGAGTCGTCAGGCCCTGGCTCACCCTTGTGGCACGACGCAAATCACAAGAGCTATTCACCCTCAACGTTTTACTGATGACACTTGGGCTTGCCTGGATCACCGAGCACGCAGGCCTCTCGCTCGCCTTGGGAGCATTCCTGGCGGGCATGCTGATTTCAGAGACAGAGTTTCGTTATCAGGTCGAGGCCGATGTAAAACCCTACCGCGATGTGCTGATGGGATTATTTTTTATCTCGGTCGGCATGCTGCTCGATTTTGAGGTCGTTGCCCAGCAATGGGCCCTGATTGCGGCCCTGGTGGTCGGGCCCATGATCTTTAAGTTCGCGCTGATCTCCGCGCTCGCTAAGGTTTTCCGAGTCGCGAATGGCCCGTCGTTGAAGACTGGCCTCTGGCTGTGTCAGGCGGGGGAGTTTGGGTTTGTCTTACTCGATCCTGCAGGCCTCTCGGGCATCGTCCCTGCGGAGATCCTGCAGCCAATACAGGCTGCGATGGTCATCTCCATGTTGCTTGCGCCATTTATTATCGAGCGTAGCGATGGATGGATTCTGCGCGTTGTGCGCAATGAGTGGCTTGCACGATCATTAGAACTCCATCGGATTGCAGCCCAGACGATGGGCTCAGATCGCCACGTGATCGTCTGCGGATTTGGGCGCTGCGGGCAGAATCTTGCACAGATGTTGGATGGCGAAAAGGTCCCTTATGTTGCCCTGGATCTTGATCCCCAGCGCACCCGCGAGGCCGCTGCGGCCGGCCAGTCTGTTGTCTTCGGAGATGCTGCAAGAAAGGAGACCCTCGTCGCTGCGGGTATTCATCGGGCCAACACCTTGGTCATCACCTATGCGGATCGTGTCTCCGCCATTCATGTCATTCATACCGCCCGTCATCTCGCACCGGCCCTGCCGATTGTTGTGCGGTCCCGTGATGACGGCGACTTAGATTCTCTGCGGGCGGCAGGGGCCACCGAGGTCATCCCCGAAGTGGTCGAAGGAAGCCTCATGCTGGCCTCCCATGCCTTGGCGCTTGCCGGTGTTCCTCTGCACCGCGTGATTCGCCGTATTCGGGAGGTTCGCGATACGCGCTACGCAATGCTGCGCGGATATTTTCATGGCTCAACCGATGACGCTAATGAGCGCGGATCGGATGTTTTGTTGAAGTCTTTTTCAGTGCCGGTCGTTGCGGGCTGTGTCGGTCAGCATCTCGAGGCTCTGGGCCTAATTGAGATTGGCGTTGAGGTGAACAACATCCGTCGCGGCCGGATGCAGCTTGAACTCGATCAGAATCTGGTCATTCAGGCTGGCGATGTCATCGTAATGCGCGGCTCCTCAGAGGCGCTCGCAATCGCTGAGGAGCTTCTTAGCGGTCGACCCGCGTAAAATGCAGCCAATGACCCGCCAGGCAAACCCGCAATCCAATGTTGTCGCCTTTCGTGACCTGAGCTTTGGCTACGGGGATCGTCGCGTGATTGATCGGGTTTCTTTTGAGATTCAGGCAGGTCAAGTTGTGGCCCTAATGGGTGGGTCGGGCGTGGGAAAGACCACGCTGCTGCGGCTTATCAGTGGCCTAGTCGTGCCCCAGCAGGGGCATGTTGAGGTCTTTGGTGCGCCTCTGAATCCAAAAAATCAGCAGGCCCTCTTTGATGCCCGCCGCCGAATGGGGCTGCTCTTTCAGTTTGGTGCGCT
>DBCQ01000056.1:8128-9784 GCA_002293155.1 Burkholderiales bacterium UBA954
TTGAAGCTCGAGTGTGTGGGCCTTCGGGGCGCCGCGATGCTCAAGCCTGCCGAGATCTCTGGCGGCATGGCCCGTCGCGTGGCACTCGCACGCGCAATTGCATTAGACCCTGAGCTAATTCTCTACGATGAACCCTTTGCAGGGCTTGATCCAATTTCGCTGGGTGTCACCGCCAATCTGATTCGGCAGTTAAATTCTGCGTTGGGCGCAAGCTCTGTCGTGGTGACCCACGATGTGAACGAGACATTTGCGATTGCAGATCGGGTTCTGGTCTTTGCGCCATCACCGACAGGCGCCCAGCTGATTGCCCAGGGTACACCGCAGGAGCTCAGAGAGAGCCAAGATCCCTTCGTTCGGCAGTTTCTAGATGGCGAGGTAGATGGTCCGGTGCGATTCCACTATCCAGCGCCGCCGATTGGTCAGGCCCTTGGCCTCGGGGGGAATCCATGAGTGGCGCTCTGAATTCTGTGGCCGCGCTCGGCGCATTGTTTCTTCAGTTTGTTTCTGCACTCGGTGGTTTTGCGCTGCTCTTGGCGAAGATTCTTGCCCGAACCGCAGCAATCCTGAAGCGGCCTCGGCTCATCGCGGCACAGGTGCATTTCCTCGGTAATCACTCCCTTGCGATTATTCTGGTGGCCGGGCTTTTTGTGGGCCTCGTCTTGGGGCTTCAGGGTTACTACACACTGCGTCGATATGGCTCTGAGGAGGCCCTCGGTGTGCTGGTGGCACTCTCTCTCGTGCGCGAACTTGGCCCCGTCATCGCAGCGCTCTTGTTTGCGGGCCGGGCGGGTACCTCGCTTACGGCCGAGATCGGCCTCATGAAGGCGGGCGAGCAGCTATCGGCCCTTGAGACCATGGCGGTTGATCCGATTGCCCGGGTCCTTGGCCCCCGGTTTTTCGGCGGCCTTATCGCGGTTCCGCTATTGGCAGCCTTGTTTTCTGCCGTTGGCGTCATTGGGGGCTGGTTGGTGGGCGTTGCCCTAATTGGGGTGGATGCCGGCGCGTTCTGGTCACAGATGTCGGATGGCGTTGATTTCTGGAATGACATTGTCAATGGTGTAATAAAGAGTGCCGTATTCGGTTTGGCGGTTACCCATGTGGCTCTCATGCAGGGTTACGAATCAAAACCAACGCCCGATGGTGTTGCACGTGCAACAACCCTAACGGTTGTTGCGGGCTCGTTAGCAGTTCTGGGGTTGGACTTTGTGCTCACCGCACTGATGTTTGGAGATACATAATGCAAGGCCGAAATTTAAATCTCGCTGTGGGCGCCTTTGTTCTCTTGGGGCTGATTGCCTTGCTCTTTATGGCACTTCAGGTGAGCAATCTCGGGGCGATGTCAAATGGCCCAACCTACGAGGTGAAAGCCTATTTCGATAATATCGGTGGCTTAAAGCCGCGTGCTGCAGTAAAAAGCGCTGGCGTGGTCGTGGGCCGTGTCCGCCAGATACAGTTTGACGATCAACAGTATCAGGCCTTGGTCCTGCTTGACCTTGATACCCGTTACAAATTCCCAAAAGACAGCTCTGCAAAAATTCTAACCTCGGGCTTATTGGGGGATAACTACATTGGACTTGAGCCCGGAGGCGATCCAGAGAACCTAAAAAACTCAGATCGAATCAGCATGACGCAATCGGCGGTAGTACTTGAAAATCT
>DBCQ01000056.1:9915-18930 GCA_002293155.1 Burkholderiales bacterium UBA954
GGTGTTTTGAAATGAACAACATGGCATCGACAGCTCAATCAACAATCATGGCCCGTCTCGGTGTCGCGCTCTCACTGCTTGCAAGGCTGGGTCTTCTGGGCCTTGTTGCATTGAATGTGGGGTGTGCGAGTCTGCCTGCCGGCCATGTTGAAGATCAACGTGATCCCTGGGAGCGTTACAACCGAGCCATGTTTGAATTCAACGATAACGTTGATCGCGCTGTAGTAAAGCCCGTGGCCGAGGCCTATCGCGATTACGTGCCAGAACTGTTTCAGCGGGCCCTTAGAAATTTCTTTGGAAACCTTCGTGATATCACCACTGCACTTCATCATCTCTTGCAGGGTAAGCCCAGTGAGGCTGGCAATTCTGCGGCCCGGGTATTGATTAACACCACCATTGGCATACTTGGCCTTGGTGACCCAGCAAGCAGTATGGGCCGGCCAAAGACATCAGAGGATTTCGGCCAGACCTTTGGCCGCTGGGGCAGCGAGCCCGGCCCCTACTTCGTGATTCCAATTCTCGGGCCAAGCACGGTGCGCGATACGGTGGGCACGGTGCTCGACTTTAAACTCGACCCAATGGGCTCGGTGATCGAGGAGAGCGCTGCACGAAATCTGGCCTATGGATTAATCGCAGTTGATCGCCGTAAAGATCTGCTCGATGCCCAGGATACGATCGAGGCCCTATCGTTTGATAAATACACAGGCGTTCGGGGTGCCTGGCTGGCGCGCCGACGCAGTCAGGTTTACGATGGCGATCCTCCCCCACGTCCCACGAAAGATGATTAGCAATGCCCTGCTTGACCCTGCTTCATAAACCCACTAAAACCTTTGCGCAGGCTATCTTCAGCCTTGCTTTAGTGTTCTCTCTACCCTGCCTCACACCCTTGGCCAATGCGCAGAGCGCACCAGACCAGTTGATACTAAATATCTCGCAAGGCGTACTCGATGAGATTAAGGCCGACCGCAGCGTGCAGTCTGGTGATATCAATCGGCTCAATAATCTGGTCGATAAACGCGTCATGCCCCACGTTAATTTCCAGCGGATGACTGCACTCTCGGTTGGGCGTAACTGGCGCTCTGCCAGCCCAGAGCAGCAGAAGATTCTGATGGCTGAATTCCGAAGGCTTTTACTGCTCACTTATGCAGATGCGGTACGTCAGGTCACCGACACCCAGATCCAGGTCCGGCCCATGCGTTCAAAGCCTGAGGATACTGAGGTGATTGTCCGCACCCAGGTGCTGCGTCCGGGCAAAGAGGCGATTCAGCTCGACTATCGTTTGGAAAAAGCAGACGGCAGCTGGAAGATTTTCGATCTTAATATTCTTGGCCTCTGGCTAGTCGAGCACTATCGCAACCAGTTTCAGCAGGTAGTGGGGGCCAGTGGCATTGATGGATTGATCCGTGCCCTACAAGATAAAAACCAGAGTCTTGCGGCGAGTGCAGGCGCAAAGCGCGCCGCAAATTAGATGCACGACCATCTGATTCATCTTGGATTTTCTGAGCGGGTCGCTCTGGCAAATGCCAGCGCGGAGCTTGCCCGCCATCGCACGACACTTCGTGAGCAGGCCGCGTTGTTAAGACAGTCCGGCCGCAATAGCGAGCAGCGCACCGGCGTGATTGCAGATCTGCGGGCCCTGAAGGAAGTGGATACATCAGCCCTTGCTGTGATTCTGCATCTTGACCGCGAGGTGCGCGCCCAGTTTAAGCAGCCGATGCGTATTCAGGGGGCGCCTGCAAATCTGCTGTCCTTAGCAAGGCTTAGCTCGCTTGCCGATGTCTTATGCTGGGAAGATGCAGCCACCCATTAGCCCCGTTCAGTCCGGGGTAATCGCGAACTCCGATGCCCTTGCCGTCCAGGTCGATCATATTTCTAAGGTCTACACCTCAAGGCGCGGTGATGTCTGCGCGCTATCAGACATCAGCCTAAGGGTTGCACAGGGCGAATTCCTTGGGCTTTTGGGTCCCAATGGCGCGGGCAAAACCACGCTTATCCAGATTCTTGCGGGCCTTGTGCGCCCCACGGCGGGTGAGGCTAGGGTCCTCGGTTGGAACGTTTCGACCCAGTCCATCAATTCCAAACGCTGCCTTGGTGTGGTTCCCCAGGAGCTTGTCTTTGATCCGTTTTTCACGGTTCGCGAAACCCTGCGCATTCAATCGGGATACTTTGGCCTTACGCGTAATGATGCGTGGATTGATGAGCTTCTCCACAATCTTGGTCTGACCGATCGGGCCGATACCAATATGCGTGCGCTATCAGGAGGCATGAAGCGTCGGGTCCTGGTCGCCCAGGCTCTGGTGCATCGGCCGCCCGTGATTGTTCTTGATGAGCCCACGGCGGGTGTTGATGTTGAACTTCGACAAAGCCTCTGGGCCTTTATCCGTAGGCTCAATCAGGCAGGTCATACCGTCATCCTCACGACCCACTACCTCGAAGAGGCAGAATCTATGTGCGAGCGAATCGTGCTCTTAAAGTCGGGCCGCGTGCTGGCCGATGAGCGGACATCTGAGCTGCTACGGCATTCAGAAGACAGCCTTGAGACCGTGTTTCTTCGCATGCTCCACCAACCGGCTGAGCCCACGCCGCTACAATAGGGCCATGGTTACCCCCGAAGCACTCCAGGGCTACATTGCCCAAGGCCTCAGTTGCGAACATCTCCAGGTTGATGGCGATGGCCATCATTTCGAGGCCGTCATTGTCTGCGCTGAATTTGAAGGCAAGCGGCCTATTGCGCGACATCAGATGGTGTACGCCGTGCTTGGCGATCGAATGAAAGCCGAGATCCATGCCTTGTCGATGAAAACATTAACGCCGATCGAGTGGGCCGCGAGCAAATCGTAGGCCGTCAGTCAATCGATGTTGGGCAGAGCCCAGAAAACTTATCCCGATGGATCGTTTCAGAATTTTAGGCGGTGCACCGCTTAGCGGCGAGGTGAGAATCTCCGGCGCAAAGAATGCCGCCCTACCGATACTCTGCGCATCTCTTTTAACATCAGAGCCTCTGGTGTTATCGAATATCCCGCGCCTGCGTGATGTCAGCACCATGAAAAAGTTATTGGTTCAGATGGGCTCGCGTATTGAGTTGACAGAGACCCAGTCGGACGGCCAAGAGACCTGGGCACTCACCTCAGACGCCATGACACACCTTCAGGCGCCCTACGAGCTTGTCAAAACCATGCGCGCTTCGGTTCTGGTGCTGGGCCCAATGCTTGCGCGTTTTGGTGAGGCGCTCGTGAGCCTTCCGGGTGGTTGTGCGATTGGTCAGCGGCCTGTCGATCAACACATTAAAGGTTTGGCCGCCATGGGCGCCGACATTCAGATCGAGCATGGCTACATTAAGGCGCAGGCAAAGCGGTTACGCGGCGCAAGAATCGTGACGGATATGGTGACGGTGACAGGCACCGAGAACCTTATGATGGCCGCCGTTTTGGCAGAGGGCACAACTGTCTTAGATAACGCTGCGCGTGAGCCGGAGGTCGTTGATCTTGCCAATTGTCTAATCGCCATGGGCGCTCGTATTGAGGGGGCAGGAAGCGATCGAATTGTGATTCATGGCGTAGACCGGCTGCATGGCGCGCGCTATCCCGTGATGGCCGATCGAATTGAGGCGGGCACCTTTATCTGCGCAGTCGCTGCCACGGGTGGTGATGTCCTGGTGAGGCAGGCCAACTCCGCCATGATGGGCGCAACGCTTGAAAAACTCCGTGAGTCGGGCGTTTCATTTTCAGAGTCCCCCGAGGGTATTCGTGTAACCCAAGCTCAGCGCCCCAAGGCCTTTAACTTTCGCACAGCGCCTTTCCCGGGCCTAGCTACTGATATGCAGGCCCAGTTAATGGCAGTTGCCGCAATTGGCCAGGGAACCAGCATCATTACCGAGACGATTTTTGAGAATCGTTTTATGCATGTCCAAGAGTTACGCCGACTTGGCGCCGAGATCGAGGTCGATGGTCACACGGCGGTCGTCAAGGGCGTTGCCGCCCTCTCGGGCGCCAGAGTGATGGCCACGGATCTGCGGGCCTCCGCGGGCCTTGTCATCGCGGGCCTCGTAGCGGAAGGGGAAACCGAGATCGATCGCATTTATCATCTAGATCGCGGCTACGATCGTATGGAAGAAAAACTCCGCGGGATTGGCGCCCGTGTTACCCGCCTGACTGGTGATCAAGAGACCCCAACATGATGACGTTTGCCCTCTCGAAGGGACGAATTTTTGAAGAAGCGCTACCCCTTTTAAAGTCGGTTGGCGTAACGCCGCTTGAGTCACCCGACTCGTCTCGCAAATTAATTCTTGCAACCAATCGCGCTGACCTCAGGCTCTTGATTGTCCGGGCAAGCGATGTCCCAACCTATGTCCAGTACGGTGCCGCGGAGTTGGGGATTGCGGGCGCTGATGTCTTAGCCGAACAGGGTGCCGAGGGCCTGGTGCTGCCCGTGGATCTCGGTATTGGGAAATGCCGCATGAGTGTCGCCGTCCCCAATGATCTTGATTACGAGCGGCTAATTCATCGTGGCGCCAGAATTCGGGTTGCAACTAAGTACGTGAAGACTGCCCGTGCCCACTTCGCTGAAAAAGGCGTCCATGTTGATTTAATAAAACTCTATGGCTCGATGGAACTCGCGCCCTTGGTGGGGCTCGCTGATGTCATCGTCGACCTGGTCTCAACGGGCGGCACGCTCAAGGCCAATGGATTAAAAGAGGTTGAAAAGATCTCTGAAATCTCAGCCCGCCTGATTGTGAATCAGGCCGCACTGAAGACACGCCCGCAGATGCTCAAGCCCCTGATGGAAACCTTTGCCCGAGCGGCACGAGAGAGGGCTGCGTGACAGCAGCTGTTCGCATTCGCAGGCTCTCGTCTGCGGAGCCTAATTTTCAAAAGGCCCTTACAGAGCTCTTGCGCTTCGATCCCGCGCAAGATGAGGCGATTGGAAAAACAGTCAAAGAGATCATCGCGAATGTCCGTTCGCGTGGCGATGAGGCCTTACTGAAATACACCGCAGAGTTTGACCAGGTTCATCTCAGCGCTGCGAGCGGGCTTGAGATCTCTAAGGCGCAATTACAGCAGGCCTTGGACAGCCTGCCCGCTGATCAACACCGTGCGCTAGCTAAGGCCGCCGAGAGAATCCGTGAGTTTCACCTGCTTCAGAAACAAGCATCATGGGTCCATACCGATAGCGCAGGCAATCGATTGGGCCAACGCATTACTGCTATCGATCGGGCGGGTCTCTACGTTCCTGGCGGCAAAGCAGCCTACCCCTCGTCGGTGCTGATGAACGCAATTCCCGCCAAGGTTGCAGGCGTTGAAGAGGTGGTGATGGTGGTTCCAACGCCGCAGGGCCTGCGTAACCCAATCGTATTGGCAGCCGCCTGCATTGCAGGAGTCGACCGTGTCTTCACAATTGGTGGCGCCCAGGCGGTTGCTGCCCTGGCCTATGGAACGGCCACGATTCCGTCTGTCGACAAAATTGTTGGGCCAGGTAATGCCTATGTTGCTGAGGCGAAGCGTCAGGTGTTTGGGCAGGTGGGCATCGACATGATCGCCGGCCCCTCCGAGATCTTAGTAATCTGCGATGGCAAGACACCCGCTGATTGGGTGGCGATGGATCTGTTTTCTCAGGCTGAACACGATGAACTGGCCCAGGCAATTTTATTGACCCCAGATCCGCAATACATTGAAGCGGTGCAGGCGTCGATCAATCGTTTAATCGAAGAGATGCCAAGGCAGGCGGTGATCCGTACCTCAATGGAAAATCGTGGCGCTTTAATACAGGTGAAAGATCTTGATGAGGCCTGCGCAATTGCCTCAATGATTGCTGCTGAACACCTCGAGATCTCAACCGATAACCCTGAACATTGGGCCGATAGAATTAAGCATGCGGGCGCGATTTTCATGGGTCGTTATGCATCCGAGTCCTTGGGCGATTATTGCGCGGGCCCCAATCACGTCTTGCCAACGATGCGCACGGCACGGTTCTCATCGCCGCTTGGTGTCTACGATTTTCAGAAACGCACGAGCATGATCGAGATCAGTGAATCGGGGGCCCAGGCTTTAGGGCAGATCGCGTCAACCCTTGCCCACGGCGAGCAGCTCACCGCCCACGCCCGCGCGGCTGAGCTGCGGCTAAAGACGCCCTAAGATCTTTTTCAGCGCTGCGATGAGTGCATCAACCTGCGCATCGCTGCCAACAGTAATTCTCAAATGCTGCTCGATTCTCGGCTTCGCAAAGTGCCGCACCAGAATCTTCTGCTCCCTTAACTGCTCAGCCAATCGGGAGCCTTCAGCGCTGGGGTGGCTCGCAAATACAAAATTAGCCTGCGATGGAATCACTTCAAATCCCAGGCCTTCAAGCCCGCGCACGAGCTTTGCGCGCGAGGCCATGACGCGCCCGCGATTTGTCTCAAACCAATCATGGTCTTCAATGGCTGCAGCCGCCGCAGCGCCTGCCAATCGATCAATGGGGTAGGAATTAAAGCTATTTTTAATTCGGTTCAGGCCATCGATTAGTGCCGTATCGCCAATTGCAAATCCCACACGAATTCCTGCGAGGGCGCGGGATTTAGAAAGCGACTGGGTTACAAGTAGATTTTTATACCGTAGCGTAAGTGGTACGCAGGATTGGGCGCCAAAATCAACATAAGCCTCATCCACCACGACCATCTGCGATGGATGGGACGCCAGGAAGGATTCAATCTCATCGCGCTCGATCGCTCTACCAGTTGGTGCATTAGGGTTCGGAAAAATTACGGCACCACTCTCAGGCGGGACGTTTTTCAGATCAAAGGAGAAGTCAGTGCCAAGGGGGATGGTCTGAAACCCCACGTTATAGAGCCGGCAATAGGTGGGATAAAAGCTGTAGGTGATATCGGGAAAGCAGAGGGCCCCGGTGTCGCCTGGGCCTTTATTTAATAGCCCCTGAAACACAAAGGCCAGTACCTCATCGGAGCCATTGCCCACAAAAACATGGTCGGCTGGAACGCCCCAGTAGCGGCCAATTGCTGCGCAGAGCTGTGTTGATTGAGGGTCGGGATAAAGCCGCAGCGTGTCCTGGTCCACCGCCCGAATCGCCGCGAAGGCCTTATCCGAGGGGGGGTAGGGGTTTTCATTGGTGTTGAGCTTAATTAGCCCATCAATCTTGGGCTGCTCTCCCGGGGTATAGGGAGTGAGCCCATGAACCACAGAACTCCAGAATTCACTCATGGCGCGAATGTATCATTGAGTCAAAGGAGTCGTCATGAGAACCGCTGAAATCAGCCGAGATACCGCCGAGACCCAGATACGGGTGTCGATCAATCTAGATGGCACAGGAAAACGTAGCCTCGATTCGGGCCTGCCGTTTCTTGATCACATGCTCGATCAGATTGCCCGTCACGGATTGATTGATCTCGATGTCAAGGCGAAGGGCGATCTTGAGATCGACGCGCACCACACCGTCGAGGATCTTGGCATCACGCTTGGGCAGGCCTTTGCAAAAGCGATTGGAGATAAGCGCGGTGTTCGTCGCTATGGCCATGCCTATGTCCCGCTTGACGAGGCCCTCTCTCGGGTGGTGGTGGATCTCTCGGGCCGACCAGGCCTTGAGTTCGGCGTGCAGTGGAAGCGCAGCATGGTGGGCCAGTTTGATTTGGACCTTATCCATGAGTTTTTTCAGGGCTTTGTGAATCACGCCTTAGTCACCGTGCACGTAGACAACCTAAAAGGCGATAACGCCCACCATCAGTGTGAAACGATTTTTAAGGCGTTTGCACGCGCGCTGCGTATGGCGGTTGAGCCAGATCCGCGGCTCTCGAGCGAGACCATTCCGTCGACCAAGGGCTCACTCTGATCGCTGCCATTGATAGCTATTGTTGATTACGGCTCCGGAAACCTAAGAAGTGTCCTGCGGGCCTTTCACGCGGTGGCACCTGGGGCCGATGTACAGATCGTTTCCGACCCCGACCAGGTGATGCGGGCCGAGCGGGTGGTCTTTCCTGGCCAGGGCGCGATGCCCGATTGCATGGCAAGCCTGTCAGGCTCGGGGCTGTGGGCGGCCATTGTTTCGGCCTGCCGCAACAAGCCATTTTTTGGCATCTGTGTTGGTGAACAAATGCTCTTTGATCACAGCGAAGAAGGTGACACCCCCGGCCTTGGCGTGTTGTCGGGCAGGGTGGTGAAATTCACGCCCGAGCGCGGTGCGGTGGGCCAGGATCAGCAGCCGCTCAAGGTTCCGCACATGGGCTGGAACGAGGTCCGATGGGCCAAGCCCCACCCGCTGACCAAGGGTCTCGAGTCCGGCGGATGGTTTTATTTTGTGCACAGTTTTCATGCAGAGCCGGAATCGAATCAAGATATTCTCGGTGAAAGCGATTATGGATCTCGCTTTACCTGTGCGGTGGCGAGGGATAACATCATTGCAACCCAATTCCATCCGGAGAAGAGCGCTTCGGCTGGCCTGACACTTTTGTCGAACTTTGTCTCATGGAATCCGTAATTTCTAAGCCTCGAGCCCTATGTTGTTAATTCCTGCAATTGATCTTAAAGATGGTCAGTGTGTCCGCCTCAAACAAGGCGACCTAAAAGACGCAACGATTTTCTCTGACAAGCCAGGTGAGATGGCGAAGCAGTGGAAGGACCAAGGCGCAAGGCGTCTTCACGTTGTGGATCTCAATGGTGCAATCGCAGGCCGGCCGAAAAACGAGTCTGCAATCAAGGCGATCATTCGCGCCGCAGGTGATGAAATGCCTGTTCAGATTGGCGGTGGAATTCGCGACCTCGACACGATCGAGCGCTTCCTTGATGACGGCGCAAGTTTTATTGTCATTGGCACTGCGGCCGTTAAAAACCCAGGCCTGCTGCAGGATGCCTGCGTTGCATTTCCGGGCCATATCATCGTCTCGATTGATGCAAAGGATGGCAGAGTCGCCACCGATGGCTGGAGCAAACTCTCAGGCCATGAAGTCATTGATCTCGCCCAGAAGTTTGAGGATTACGGCGTCGAGTCGATTCTCTATACCGATATCGGTCGCGATGGCATGCTAAGTGG
>DBCQ01000014.1:0-881 GCA_002293155.1 Burkholderiales bacterium UBA954
TAGCCGCCTATTCTGAGAAGTTTGAGCCGCAGCAGTTTCCGACTCGCGAGGCGTGGGCCGCCCATCGCAAACCCCGTGTTACCAAGCCCGGTTCAATTGTTGTCAAGGTCAGCGATATTCGTGTAAAGCTCTTGTCTGCGAGCCGAGCAGAGGTTAAATTTCTGCAACGTTATGAATCGGGAAATCTAAAATTAAACTCCATCAAGACTCTGATCTGGGTCAAGGAAGACTCGGGCTGGAGAATCCTCCGCGAGGAAGGCCGTTAATGAGCGGCACGGCTCGACGATGGTGGGGTGTTGATAGGGGTTTTGTCGGGTTAGTGGTTTCAATCTCACTGATCTTCCCATCAGTCGCGGCGGATCGTGAACTGCGGCATGCAACCGAGGCCCTGCTCTCGGGCGATCTTGCGGCGTCAACATCCAAGGCAAATGATGCGCTCAAAAGTGAGCCACAATCGCGCCTTGCCCACTGGATTGCGGCGCTGTCTCTTACTGCCCTAGCAGGAAAGCCGGCTCAGATTAATGGCGAAGATCGGGATCTGCTTGAAGAGGCGCGCGTTCGGCTTGAGATTACGCCGAGCAATTTACTGCCTAAGAATCTGGTTCTGATGCCGCGCTCTGCAGAGCGAAACGTGCCTATCCTCTTGGCCGATGCTAGCCGATCGCGAATCTACGTGTTTGTAAGCAAGCAAGGTAGACCCGTTTTGCTCGATGAGTTCTATACCACTATTGGGTTGTATGGTGTTGATAAGTCCAAAGAGGGCGATCAGAAAACACCACTCGGCGTCTATCGAATCCAGTATGAGATCCGCGATCCGCGTGCAGATGGATTTCTCGGTAAGTTCGCGATGACGTTGGATTATCCAAATGCCTATGATCGTT
>DBCQ01000014.1:1001-3532 GCA_002293155.1 Burkholderiales bacterium UBA954
AAGTTAAAGAAGTATGTCCGCTATAACGAATCCCAGATTGTGGTTGTGCCCAGAGTAGAGTGGGTCGCAGCAGAGGATTGGTCGGCCAGTGCATCCCAGGCCGCTCGGGATTTTTCGGCGACGGGAGTCGCAGGGCGTTTTGGCGGTGTGTTTTTTATCGACGAGAAGTGGCCTTGGATTGCGAGTCAATTGCGGGGTAACCAGGTCCACCGGCGTGAGTACTTTCAGAAAACACCAACTGGATTTAAACGCGTGCTCGAAGAGAAGTTGTCGTAAACGTGACCGACACAACGCTTCGAATTACTCGTGGTGGGGTCGCCTATGATCTCAAAGCGAGTGCGGCTTGCCGTCTGGTTCGCTGTCAGACACCCATCCGGATTGGGCATCATGCATTTTCGACACTCGTTGGGGGAATTCCAGTTGTTGTGATCGAGCCACGCGCTAAGGTATTTGATTGTCTAGCGGACGGTAACGAGGCGCTCATGGCCCCCTTGGAGCTTCCAAGGGCGGCAATTGTCATCGATGTCTGTGGAGATATGGACCTTGCAATCGCTGCTGACGATATTTCGGTACGCTCAGAAGGCCAGATTGCAGGCCATCTTATTGAGCTAGAAAAGAAGAATTAGAAGATGAAATCTATCCGACTTTTATTGTGGGCAGCGCTCGGTTTTGCTTTGATCTCGCTCACGGGATTAGGCGATCAGTGGCGGGTCATGGCGGTGGCTGCGCCGGACTGGACGCGTGTGCCCGACGCGGCACCCTTTCTAGCGCCTCACGAACAGTTCTTTGCTGCGATTGTCAGGGGTTGGCAGTACCTGGTTACGGTTGCAGCGGATGCCAATTGGATATCGGGTTCGGAGGCTGACCGACTGGTCAAGCAGGGTATTTCACTCGCGTCGCTCTGCGGTTGGTGTGGGATAGTCTGTGTATGCCTCACGCTCTATGCGTTAATGCGCAGGCCCGCAGGTCCTATGGGTGAAGAGATTAGCGCGGATGGAGTCGCCGCGAATTACGGCGGGGCGCGTCAGCCTGCGCTAGATCTTCGGGAGGTCACCGATGGGTTATCTCAGGCTCAGTTTTCGGTTACGAATCTTCTTTTAGATCCTGCTGCACAGCCGGTTGCTGAGCCACTTCGTGATATTTCGGATCAGTTACAGCAGGTATCGACTGCAATTCATAGTACCCAGAATTCGGGTCACGCTGCGATGGTCGCTCGCAAATGGGGGGCCGCTCGGTAATGCCCTCGGAGATGGAGCAGGCGCTCGACGAGATCTTGTCGGGTGTGACGACCCTGCTGCAAAAAGGTCCCGNNGCCATCGCTAGCACCCTCTCGTTTTTCAAGTGTTGACGCGTTTGAGGTGGGTGTGCAGGAGAGCGAATCGCACGAGTTACTTGCGATTCTTGCCTTGATCGATTCGGATCCATCCCATCGCGCACGACAGGCGGCCGGCCGCAGGATACAGCGTCTATTGAGCAGTCGGCTTGTCAGACTTGGGGATTTCGCCGGCGCGTTCTCTCAGGTGGGCGTCTCCCCCATGATTCTCCCCCGGCTCATTCGGCTCGCGAAAGCCGGGGGCATGTTGGTGGAATGCGACGCTGAGCGCACCCACTGGGATTTATCCGCCCTATCGCCTACAGAAATCTCAGGGGCGTTAAACCAATTCTCGGCAACACTTTGTCTTAATCAAAACAGCACCCAAACAAGGTGGTCGCTGCCAAGAATTCCGGAGCGTCTAAGGGTTACGCTCAAAAATAGATCGGAATTTTCCTTTATTCAACCGTTTGAAGGGCATCCGGAGTTCGCGATGCTTGACCAAGACAATGCAAAATTAGAAACGGTAACAATTCTATGGATTGCTCCATCGTTATTTGTCCCAGACTGGTGGTGTGGAATGGCCGCAATTAATGGTGCCTGGGTGCCTGTCGTGAGGCCCTTGACAAGAAAATAGTTGATTTTTAAATTGCCTTTTAACGCGGCAGCCCTTACCCTGAATCGCAATTGAAGACTCAGGAGTTTCGTTGGCTACGTTATCGACCATCGTCTACCGAAGTAAAGCAGCCGTCGGGTTTACTGAACTCGACTTGCTTTACTTGCTTGCGGGATGCCGTGCCCGGAATCGTTCAGAGGGAATTACGGGCGTGTTGGTATTTGATCGCGGCGCATTTTTTCAGTGGATTGAGGGCCCGAATCTTCCCCTGCAACGAGTCTGGACTTCAATCCGCCGAGACATTCGGCATAATGATCTTCGGGTGTTGGCCGACACCTCAATTCCTGTTCGGCTCTTCCAGGATTGGCACATGCAATTCGCCCACCGCGACTGCAAAGCCGCTAACTATATCGATGGATTAATCCAGGCCTCTGATCAGGTCATGGACCGTTTACATGAGGCACCGGATAACGCGCCTGCGATTCTTGCTGAATTTAGCGAGATTGGCGGTGGCCCATTCTCGCGCTTATTGAGCGCGGGTTAGAGCGGTTTAATCAGAATCTGGGATTTGCGCGCCCAATCGTAGGCGTCCTTGCGAAGTGT
>DBCQ01000044.1:0-1070 GCA_002293155.1 Burkholderiales bacterium UBA954
TTTCGAAAAACTTCAAGAAGTTGTTCTCGCTGAGCCGCGCGGCTTTTGTGCGGGCGTTGAGCGTGCGATAGAGATTGTTGAGCGAGCACTCGAGAAATTTGGTGCGCCGATCTACGTTCGGCACGAAATTGTTCACAATGATCATGTCGTTGCCGATCTGCGGGAGAAGGGTGCGATATTTGTTGAAGACCTCGAAGAGGTCCCACTGGGTGCACGTGTCATCATGAGCGCGCATGGCGTAGCGCTAAGAGTGCGTGAACATGCAGCATTGCGCCAGCTAGAGGTCTTTGATGCAACCTGCCCGCTGGTGACGAAGGTGCATGTTGAGGTAAAAAAACTTCGCGCCGATGGATACGAGATTGTGATGATTGGCCACTCTGGGCACCCCGAGGTTGAAGGCACCATGGGACAAACCGATACGGGAATGTATCTAGTTGAGGATGTTCAGGATGTCGAAACACTCGAGGTTAAAACACCAGAGAAAATTGCTTACGTGAGTCAGACCACACTCTCGGTGGATGATACCCAGGTGATTGTGGGCGCCTTGCAGAAAAAATTTCCTGCGATTCTGGCGCCCAAGAAAAGCGATATCTGTTATGCCACTCAAAACCGGCAGGATGCGGTCAAAGATATGACCAAGCATGTTGATGTGGTGCTGGTAGTGGGCAGTCCCACGAGTTCAAATAGCAATCGCCTGCGTGAGGTCGCCGAGCGGTTCGGTGTGGATGCCTATTTGGTGGGTAGTGCAGCCGAATTAAAGCCCGAATGGCTCAAAGAAGCGGCCCGCGTTGGGATTACTGCAGGCGCTTCTGCGCCAGAGGCCTTGGTGCAGGGCCTTCTTGCAGCCGTAAAAGAGCTGGGTGCAGCCTCGGTACGCAAGCTCCCCGGCGTTGAGGAGCATGTTCGTTTTCCGATGCCGAAGGGTTTGAATTAAACTCTTAGGTTAGCAAGGCTCATATTGAGCTGAAAAAAGCTTTGTGTCTCAGTGCACGGGCCGATGTAGCTCAGTTGGTAGAGCAGCGCATTCGTAATGCGAAGGTCGGGGGTTCAACTCCTCTCATCGGCACCAA
>DBCQ01000044.1:1119-25339 GCA_002293155.1 Burkholderiales bacterium UBA954
TCGTAGTGACTCCACATCCTTAAGATTCGGACTGTCTTTTCTTTACGAAAGATCTCGTAAACCAGCCGATGTTGAATATTAATTCTGCGTGAGTATGCACCCCTTAGGTCACCAACTAGCTTTTCATAGGGAGGGGGATTTTTTAGGGGGTCGACCTCTAGGATATCGAGCAACGCCTGTGCTTTGTTCTTAAGTCCTGCAGCAGATAATTTTTTTGCGTCAATAAGGGCGTATTTGGAATAAACTAAATTCCATGTCACCACTTCAGCGCTCTTTTGCTTTTGGCAAGGGGTTCAGACATCGCTTCCTTAATCGACTCGCGCATTCCTGGGATCGCCAATAGATGCAGCGTCTCTTGAATAGCGCTCCAATCTTCTTCCGAAATTAGAACGGCGTTAGCGCGCTTACCAGAAATAACCACAGGCTTGTGCGACTCCGCTGCTTGATCGATTAAACGATAGAGCCCTGCCCGTGCTTCGCTTGCAGTTAAGGTGGCCATGATTTTCTCCTTTCCTTTATGGTACGTAAAAACGTACGTCTTGTCGACTCGGGGGGGGTCTGTTTCCGAATTTGGCCCGTGCGCGGACCGCTCTCCAGTGGTTTGGGCAGGCGCATTTGGGCGTCCCTAAGGTATCCTACAACGGTCCAAATTATTGAGGTGTTCTCATCTTGATGCCCCAGGTGTTGATCAGTGAAGTCGGTCCCCGAGATGGCCTGCAGGCGATCGCGAGAACCATGCCGACGCCGCACAAGCATGCATGGATTGCAAGCCTGGCGGGTGCCGGTCTCAGGGAAATTGAAGTCTGTTCGTTTGTCCCGCCAAAGTTATTACCCCAGATGGCTGATGCTGCTGAGGTCGTTGCCCACGCCAAGACAATTTCTGGGCTGATGGTGACGGTGCTGGTGCCTAACCTAAAGGGCGCGCAGGCGGCATTTGCATCGGGCGTGGACAAGATCACGATTCCATTTTCGGCAAGCGAGGCTCATTCGCTATCCAATGTGCGCAAGACCCATTCGCAGATGCTTAAAGAGGTGAGCGATATTCTCGCGTTGCGTCAGTCAGACTATCCACGAATCGCAGTCGAGGCTAGTCTTTCGACGGCCTTTGGCTGTTCGATCGCAGGCAACGTACCAGAGGCCTTAGTCGTAGCCCTTGCTGAGAAACTTGTGGCGATTGGCGTTGACGAGGTTGGCTTAGCGGATACCACAGGGTACGCAAATCCAGGTCAGGTGCGCAGGCTTTTTGATCAGGTGCGCGCGCAGGTTGGTGAGCGCTGCGCAAGCGCGCACATGCACAACACGCGTGGCTTGGGACTCGCGAATGCCTTTGCCGCTTACGAGGCGGGTATACGAATTTTTGACAGTTCAATGGGTGGTATCGGAGGGTGCCCTTTTGCGCCCGGCGCCTCAGGGAATGTAGTGACCGAGGATCTCGTGTTCATGTTCGAGTCGATGGGGGTCTCCACAGGGGTAGACCTAGAAAAGTTATTTGCTGCGCGGGAGGTTTTTGCCAAGGGCCTGCCCAATGAGCCGACCTATGGCATGGTCCCCACGGCTGGGCTACCCAAGGGATTCGTGCCGGCGGAAGGACTCTCTGCACAATGAATGAGAATCAGCCGACGCAAGAGGAGGCTAGCGCGTCTAAGGCGCTACCCCTCGCGGGCATTCGGGTGGTTGAGTTCACGCACATGGTGATGGGCCCCACCTGTGGGTTGGTCCTTGGTGATCTCGGCGCAGAGGTGATCAAAGTCGAGCCAATCGCTGGGGATAACACGCGACGATTGTTGGGTCTCGGGGCAGGGTTCTTTCCAAACTACAACCGAAATAAAAAAAGTATCGCGATTGATCTGCATACCGATGCGGGAAAAAAGATTGCCCATCAACTGATCGCAACGGCCGATATCGTGAGTGAAAATTTCAAGGCAGGCACGATTGAACGACTAGGTCTAGGCTATGCAGATCTCGCAAAGCAGCACCCGCGTTTAATTTATCTATCGATGAAGGGTTTTCTTCCCGGCCCCTACGAACACCGCACCGCGCTTGATGAAGTTGTCCAGATGATGGGGGGGCTAGCCTACATGACCGGACCCGCAGGTCAGCCTCTTCGGGCAGGGGCCTCGGTCAATGACATGATGGGCGGTATTTTTGCGGCTCTCGGTGCGATCGCGGCGCTTCGCAGTCGGGATATCACTGGTAAGGGCCAGGAGGTCCAGAGCGCGTTATTTGAAAATAATATTTTCTTGGTGGGCCAGCATATGATGCAGTACGCCGTTACAGGAAAGCCTGCTTCACCCATGCCGAGTCGTATTTCGTCTTGGGGAATTTACGATGTCTTTACCGTAAAAAATGATGAGCAGATTTTTCTGGCGGTTGTGACCGACACGAGTTGGAAAATCTTCTGTGAGATTTTTGGATTTCAGGATTTGTTTGCAGATGAGCGAATCACTTCGAATAATCTACGGGTTGAAGCACGTGAGTGGTTAATTCCTGAGTTACGCGCGCGTTTGAAGGGGTATTCAGCGCAGACCCTTGCGGATCTATTTGAGCAAAATGGCCTGCCCTATGCGCCGATCAGCAAACCCCATGAGCTCTTAAACGACCCCCATCTCACTGAAACAGGAGGCCTTGCAAGAATTCGGCTTCCCGATCCGCAGGAGGATCGTATCGAAGGCCTAACCCCGTTGTTGCCGCTTGTCATGGATGGGGAGCGGCTTGGCGTGCGCTTAGATCCGCCAAGGCTTGGCGAGCACACCAGCGCCATACTGGAGTCCCTTGGTTATGGTGTGATGGATATTGCGCAGCTCTGTCGCGATGGTGTGGTCCGAATACGAGAGGCGGCTTAGATGGCTCTAAGCTTTAAGGTGTTCGTCGTGAGCATCGTACCCAACACGATAAGGCAGCCGCCTAAAACGGTGTGCCAGCCAATAATTTCATCGAGAAAGACAACGCCCCAGAGCGTGCCAAAGAGCGGGATAAGGTAGGCCACCGAGAGGGCTGCGCTGCCGCCTGCCTCCATCACGAGTTTGAAATACAGCAGATAGGCAACCCCACTGCAGACCACGCCGAGAATCAGGAGTGACAGCGATGTCTCGACCGATACCGAGTGCGGCATTGGCGTAACCAATAAGAGTGGAACAGTGAGTGCAGCCGCAGCCCAGAGACTTCCGTGGGAGATTGAAAAGGAATCCAGTTTTTCAATTGATCTCGCGTAGGTGGTGGATAGGCCATAAAAAAAGGCGCCACCGATCTGCGCCGCTGCATGCGGAAGTGAGGCCGCAGTGACAGATGTTGAGTGCAGGCCAAGCAATACGCCCACCCCGATAAAACCAATAAGCAAGCCGAGAATCCGGCCAAATGACATCCCTTCTCGGAACCAGAATGCCGCGATAATTGCCCCCCAGGTGGGCGCTGTGGCGTTTAATATAGACATCGAAGAGGCCGTTAGCCCCTGTGCTGCATAGCCAATTAAAATGAAAGGCAAGACGCAGTTAAGGAGTCCAATGACGAGATAAGGCGTAATGCCTTGGCGCAGATCAAGTTTCTTTTTTAGGATAATTGCAACCGCAAATAGAAAGAGCGCGGCAAGTGCGACCCGGCCCTCCGTCAGCCAAACCGCATTGAGTTCTTGTGCGGAGATTCTGATGAACATGAATGAACTACCCCAGATCGCAGCGAGGGTAATAAGTAACAAGAAATGGTGACTTGACATATGGATCCGGAGTTGAGCCTTGACGCAGAAAATCGTTGAGACGCCACCAAAGTCTGTCAATTGCAGACGATGTAGGCATTATTACGTGACTTGGGACAAAAAGTTTCCCCAAGGCTGCAAGCTCTATGGTGTGAAGTCCAAGCAGGCCCCAAGCATAGCGGTGCTGGATGCCACAGGGGACCCCTGCGCGCATTGGCAGGAGAACCCTAAAGTTAGTGGGATATAGCTGGGTGATAATCAGCCTGTCATAGCAACTAAGCGAGAGAGACCAACATGATTTATCTAGTTATCGGCATCATTATTTTTATTGCGACGCACTCCCTGCGCATTTTTGCTGACGACTGGCGCAGCCAAATGGTGACCCGTCTTGGCGTGCTGCCTTGGAAAGGCTTAAATTCTGTTGTCACCATCGCGGGGATTGCATTCATCGCCTATGGTTATGGGATTGCTCGCCAGGCGCCGATTGTGCTGTGGTCTCCTCCAATTTGGATCTCTCATCTCGTGTCGCTGCTGATGCTGGTGAGCATGATCTTTTTACTCGCCGCCTATGTTCCGGGTAATGGCATTAAGTCCCGCGTGGGGCATCCCATGGTGATTGCAGTGAAGATTTGGGCGTTTTCTCACCTATTGGCTAACGGTAGCGTGGCTGATTTAATTCTTTTTGGGACGCTGTTGGCTTGGGCAGCGATGAGCTTTCGGGCGGCTCGACAACGCGATCGGCGCGACGGAGTGGGTCGCCCCCCTGCGGAGTTATTAAAAACGATGATCACCGTTGTGGGTGGGGCGCTCGTGTGGGTCTGGTTTGTATTTCAGGGCCACGCCTGGTTAATCGGGGTTCGTCCGCTGGTGATGGGTGCTTCGGCCTAAATCGATCAAGAGACACTTATGCACAAGAGAATTATTTCAACGGCCTCAGCGCCGAAAGCAATCGGGACCTATTCACAGGCGGTCATGGTGGGTAATACGGTCTGGCTATCCGGACAGATTCCTCTCGACCCAGGCACTATGGAGATGGTGGGCGATAGCAGTGTGGCCGGTATGGAACAGCAGATCCATCAGGTCTTTAAAAATCTCTCGGCGGTTGCGCAGGCCGCGGGCGGATCCCTTGCCGATGTGGTCAAGCTCAATCTGTTTCTCACTGATCTAGCCCACTTTGCCAAGGTCAATGAAATCATGGCCCTCTACTTTAGCGAGCCTTATCCTGCGCGGGCGGCGGTTGGGGTGGCGAGTCTTCCGAGGTCAGCGGGGTTTGAGGCGGAGGCGGTCATGGTCTTGCCTGCTCGCTAGAGTCCGCAGCGAACTCGGGGGGTGATTGTGCCCATTTTTTGAGCTACAATGTAGCTCAATTGAGGGGATACACCATGACCGCAAATGCCGTTGTAAGAGCCAGAATTGACGAGTCCATCAAGGAGGAAGCGACAGTTGTATTGGCTGCAATGGGCCTCACTCCCTCATCTGCTTTTCGGATAATGATGACCAAGGTTGCAAAAGAAAAAGTATTTCCTTTCGAGCCGCTTAGCCCAAGTGCGGAGACCGTCGCTGCGATGAGAAGCGCCAGAAAAGGGAAACTCAAATCCTTTCGGTCTGTCGATGATTTGATGGCCGATTTGAATGAGAGCGATTGAGCGAACGGGGAGATTTAAGCGCGATTACAAGCGGGAATCTAAAGGGGCCTATAAAAATACGATTGCTTTAGACCTCATCGTTGTTCTGAAGTTGCTCGTTGCAGATAAAGCGCTGCCTACGCGTTACCGTGATCACCCATTAGTTGGCGAATGGAAAGATCATCGGGATTGCCATTTAAAGCCTGATTTAATTCTCATTTATCGCAAACCAGACGATTTTGTTTTGCAACTCGTTAGGTTGGGGTCACATAGCGAATTAAGTATTTGATGCGATGGAGTCATATTAGAAATAGGTCAGTCCGGTTCATCAATAGATTAGTTAAACGCCTCAAGGAGTAGTAGCATTAATAGGCCTCAACGATGAGTCTCGCGCCGCTCCCTGAAGGGCTGAAAAAACTCGGTCTTGCCCGATGGGCGGATGTCGTGCTCCACTTTCCATCGCGTTACGACAACGAATCGCAGGTCTGGCGCCTGAGCGATGTCACCTCCGGACAATTTGCACAGGTGCAGGTACGTATTGTGTCGAGCCGGATTGTGTTTCGACCGCGTCGAATGCTGCTCGTTGAGGTAGAAGACGACACTGGATCGGCGCTGCTGCGTTTCATCTATTTCAAAGATGCCCAGAAAAACGCCTATGCGCCGGGCCAGAAAATCCGTGTCCTTGGAGACGCGCGACAATCCCTGGCGGGGCTCGAGTTTATTCACCCGCGCGTGCGCGCAGGCTGGCTCTCTGAGACTGTGATCCTTGCCCAGCCTTTGGTCCCTGTCTATCCAACGACGGCAGGCCTATCGCAGATCAATCTGCGTCGATGGGTAGATCGGGCAATGCAGTCATCGATGCCGCAGGAGTGGCTTCCCAATGCCTTCCTTTCTGAAAACAATTTATTGCGCCTGCCCGACGCAATTCGGCTCATTCATCAGCCGCCTGCTGATGCGCAGGCGAGTGGGCTGATGCAGCAGCTCATCGACCGTGAGGGGCCTGCTTGGGATCGAATCCGATTTGATGAATTGGTCGCTCAGCAGCTCCTGTTACGCCGCGCGAGGCTCTCGAAAAAGCAGGAGTCTGCATGCGCTCTAAAGTCTCATGCACTCGCCAGTCAGTTACAAAAGTCATTGCCGTTTCAACTCACGGGCGCCCAAAGCAAGGTCTGGCAAGAGATTTCTGGGGATTTGGCCAGCGATGCGCCAATGCAGCGACTCCTACAAGGCGATGTGGGTAGCGGTAAAACCGTTATTGCAGCCTTGGCAGCCGCGCAGGCGGTTGGCAGCCAACGTCAGGTTGCCGTGATGGCTCCGACCGAGCTATTAGCAGAACAGCTATTTGAGAAGTTTTCCCAGTGGTTGATCCCCTTAGGTGTTGAGATTGCGCTGCTGAAGGGCGGGAGTTCAGCCAGGCTGCGTCGAGAGCTGTTGTCAAGAATTCAGACAGGCGAGATCAGGGTGACCGTAGGTACCCATGCATTAATTCAAAAAGATGTCGCCTTCAAAGAATTGGCGCTCGTGATTGTTGATGAGCAGCATCGTTTTGGCGTCGGTCAACGCCTTGCCCTTCGCGGTGCGATGAGCCGTGATGCTGGCGAGCGTGTTCCGCACCTGCTGGGTATGTCGGCTACTCCAATCCCAAGAAGTCTCGCGATGACCTATCTGGCGGATTTAGACGTCTCCGTACTGGATGAACGCCCTCCCAATCGGCAGCCCATTACCACCAAGTTGATGGCGGCTTCTCGACGCGACGAGCTCATCGATCGGGTCAAGAATTTCATTGCCTCGGGTGGCCAGGCCTATTGGGTCTGTCCTGTAATTGAAGAAAACCGTGAGGAGCTCGACCGTTCGTTACAGGCCATTGAGACGGCTGCCCAGTTGTTGGGCCCAATTTTTGGCGAACAGTTGTTGGTCTTGCATGGCCGGATGTCAGCTGAGGAAAAAAAGTTAGCGATGGCCTCATTTAGCCGTGGTGAGCGCCGGCTGTTATTGGCCACTACAGTCATTGAGGTGGGGGTTGATGTTCCTAAGGCGAGCTTGATGGTGATTGAACACGCAGAGCGATTCGGTCTGGCCCAACTCCACCAGTTAAGGGGCCGAATTGGTCGTGGTACAGCCCAGAGCACCTGCATTCTGTTATTTGAAGAGCCGCTATCGGATCTCGCGAAAGAGCGGCTTAAGACACTCTATGAGACCGATGACGGATTTGAGGTCGCCCGTCGTGATTTAGCGATTCGTGGGCCCGGTGAATTTCTTGGTCTTAGACAGTCCGGAATTCCTGCCTTGAAATACAGTGATCTGCAGAAAGATGCCGTTTGGGTCGAACGTGCAATTGGTTTTGGGGCAAAATTAGCCCAAGCACTTCACTCACCCGAACAGCTTGCGCAACTGGGTGTTGAGCCGATCGCAGCCGATGCATTGCTGGATCGTTGGGCACATGGAAAAGAATCTTTATTAGCGAGTGGGTAATTCATGACATTGACAGAGCTTCGTTACATTGTCGCTGTAGCGAGGGAAAAACATTTTGGCCGTGCTGCAGATGCCTGTTTTGTGAGTCAGCCAACCCTCTCGGTGAGCGTTAAAAAGCTGGAGTCTGAACTCGGCGTTCAGATTTTTGAGCGTGGGGGCTCTGAGGTAACGCTTACACCAATTGGTGAGGATATTGTTCAGCAGGCGCAGCGTGTGCTTGATGAGGCTAGCCAGATTAAAGAGGTGGCGGATCAAGGTCGCGACCCATTGCGTGGACCCCTGAGGGTGGGGGTCATCTACACCATTGGGCCCTATCTCTTACCGCGGATAATCCGCTCGCTCATTGACCATCACCCGCAGATGCCGCTCATTTTGCAAGAGAACTTTACGGTTCGGTTATTGGAGATGATGCGCACGGGAGAACTCGATGTCGCGGTCTTGGCGGAGCCCTTCGATACGACGGGTCTCAATACGATCGCGCTGTATGACGAGGACTTTGTGGTGGCTGTTCCCAGAAAACATCCCTGGGCCAAGAAAGCGGCTCTCGCTTCAATTGAGCTCAAAGAAGAAACCATGCTGCTGCTGGGTATCGGGCATTGCTTTCGTGACCATGTGCTTGAGGTCTGCCCAGAGTCTGCGCGCTTTGCCGCAAACTCTGCCGGTATCCAAAAGACCTTTGAAGGTAGTTCTTTAGAGACAATTCGGCATATGGTGGCTGAAGGACTCGGGGTGACGGTGTTACCGCGCACCTCAGTCGCTTCCGATGAAGATAGTTTTTTAAAGTTCGTTCCCTTTAAGGCCCCCATTCCTAATCGTCGGGTTGTATTGGCCTGGCGTAAATCGTTTACCCGGGAATTGGCCATCAATGCTCTGCGTCAAGCGATACTCTCCGCTGAGCTTCCCGGGTGCACAAAGTTTTTATAAACGCCATGTCGATTTCTTATCAATCTCTTGAACAGTCAGTCGGTAAAACACCGCTGGTGCGACTTACTCGTATTGGGGGCGCAGCGAACCAGGCCCGCGGGAATATCATCCTTGGGAAACTTGAAGGACATAACCCCGCAGGCTCGGTCAAAGACCGGCCGGCCGTATCCATGATTGCGCGGGCCGAGGCCCGAGGCGAGATTAAGCCAGGCGATACCCTAATCGAGGCGACTAGCGGCAATACTGGAATTGCCTTGGCGATGGCGGCTGCTATGCGTGGCTATCGGATGGTGTTGATCATGCCCGAGAATTTATCGCTCGAGCGTCGTCAATCGATGAAGGCGTTTGGGGCAGAACTGATCCTTGTGACACAGGCGCTGGGTATGGAAGGAGCCCGCGATCTTGCCGACGAGATGGCACGTCAGGGGCAGGGTAAGGTGCTCAACCAGTTTTCAAATGATGACAACTGGTTGGCCCACTACGAAACCACTGGGCCTGAGATCTGGCAGGATACCCAGGGCACCGTTACCCACTTCATCTCAGCGATGGGCACGACAGGGACAATTACGGGGGTGTCGCGGTTTCTGAAGGAGAAAAACGAGCGAGTCGTTATTGTCGGGGCGCAGCCCAGCGATGGATCATCGATCCCCGGAATACGAAAATGGGCGCCCGCGTATGTGCCACCGATTCGACAGAAAGCCTTGATCGATCGTATTGAAGAAATCTCGCAAGCCGATGCGGAAGAGATGGCGCGCAGGCTAGCCCGAGAAGAGGGGCTGTTTTGTGGAATCTCCGCTGCAGGCGCTGCAATTATCGCCCTGCGAGTCGCCGAAGAGGTTGAAAACGCAACGATCGTATTCATTGTCTGCGATCGTGGCGATCGGTACTTATCGACGGGTGTATTTCCCGCTTAACATATTTGAGTCTGCTGCTGAGGCGGGCTCTGTGTTGATAATGAATGGCGCCTCCGACACGAATCGAACGTGCGACCCTCCCCTTAGGAGGGGGATGCTCTATCCACTGAGCTACGGAGGCCTGAAAACTCTGGCCCTATCGTAAACTAATTGCATGACTGTTTTTTTTACTCACCCTGAGTTTTTCAAGCATGAGATGGGTCCGCACCACCCGGAGTCTGCGGAGCGGCTATGGGCTATTCAAGATCATCTGACGCGAAAGGGGCTGTTGGCGCTTCTCGATACCCGAGAGGCCGAGCCGGCAAGCGATGCGTCAATTCAACGGGTCCATTCAGCACAACACCTAGAAAATCTCAGCGCGCTGGCCCCCAGTGATCGACCTTACCGTGCAATTGACGCGGATACAGCGATGAATTCCCATACTCTAAGAGCGGCCTATTTGGCCTGCGGGGCAGCGATCGAGGCGGTTGATCTGGTCTTAACGGGTCAGGCTCGAAATGCATTCTGCGCGGTTCGGCCGCCTGGGCATCACGCTGAGCGTGAGCAGGCGATGGGATTTTGTTTTATTAATAACATTGCGGCTGCTGCAGCGCATGCGCTAGAGATTCATGGACTTAACCGCGTAGCGATTATTGACTTTGATGTCCACCACGGTAATGGTACCGAAACTATATTTGCCAACGATGACCGTGTTCTGATGGTCTCAACCTTTGAGCGGTCGATCTACCCCTATTCGGGTGAGGCGCCCCTCGGTCGCAATATGCTGAATATCCCTCTTGACGCCTATACGAATGGCGCGCCGATGAGAGATGCCGTGCAACGACAATGGATCCCTGCATTGCAGAAATTTAAGCCCGAACTGATTTTAATTTCTGCGGGTTTTGATGCCCATCGCGAAGATGATATGAGTCATCTGCTCTGGTCTGACCAGGATTACGTCTGGCTTTCGCAGCAGATTGTTAGTCTTGCCCAGGCAACCTGCAAGGGTCGCATTGTCTCCTCGCTGGAGGGAGGCTACGCTGTGCATGCACTTGCCCGCAGCGTGGGCCATCACCTGGACGCCTTGCTCTGCGCTTAGATCACTGGCGGCTCTGTGTCGCCCCCATGATGGACTGGACTGATCGGCACTGTCGATTCTTTCATCGCCAGCTGTCTCCTCGCGCGCGCCTTTATACCGAAATGATTACAACGGGCGCAATTCTGCACGGAGACCTCAATCGTCTATTAGATTTCAATGCGCAGGAGCATCCGGTTGCCCTGCAGCTCGGTGGTAGTGAGCCTGTCGATCTCGCTCGGGCTGCGCGAATTGGTGAGCAGTGGGGCTATGACGAGATCAACTTAAATTGCGGCTGCCCAAGCGAGCGTGTGCAAAAGGGTGCCTTCGGAGCCTGCCTGATGCGCGAGCCCGACCTGGTCGCTCAGGCAGTTGGGGCGATGCAGGATGCGGTGTCGATCCCGGTGACGGTAAAGCATCGTATCGGAGTCGATCATGAGGACCACTACGGGTTCGTCTGTGATTTTGTGGGCGCCTTATTTTCAGTGGGCTGTCGAGTGTTTATCGTGCATGCGCGCGGTGCGATTCTGAAGGGGCTAAGCCCAAAAGAAAATCGGGAGGTACCGCCGCTTCGGCCTGAGGTTGTCGTAAGGCTCAAACAAGATTTTCCAGAGGCAGTCTTCGTGTTAAACGGTGGCATTACGACTGTTGCGCAGGCCCAAGAGGCGGTTGGGGTAGATGGGGTGATGTTGGGGCGGGCGGCCTACCATGACCCCTGGGTGCTCCGTGATCTTGATTGCGCATTGTTTTCATCCGATAGTGCTGCGCTACGACCAGCGCAACGGCAGGATATTCTGCCGATGCTTCAACAATATTTTGAGAGTGAATTACGGCGTGGAACGCCAGCCAAACATATGACCCGTCACTGGCATGGTTTATTCCATGGTCAGCCAGGCGCTCGGCACTGGCGCCGAGAAATCTGCGAGGGCCGGATGGGCCCTCAGGAATTATTCGATAAGCTCTCTTTTGATTTTCAAGGCGCGTCTCGCGCCCAATAAAATCACAATCGCTAAGCTAAGTGAGATCGCAAGGCTATTCCAGGCAAGTAGGCGTTCTGCAGCCGTGAGCCCAGCAACACGAACAAGGGCCTCACCCACATAGATCCAAATGAGTAAGGACATCCACTTAAAGGTGTAGAGCCTACCCCTATAAAGACCTCGTATTCCAAAGACCAGTGGAACGACCTTTAAGGCAAGCCAGGAGCCACCGGGTCGCAGCGGATCGAGGACTAATTCCCAGGCAAGCCCGAGCGCAATCAATGCAATGGCTAAAACCGCCGCGAGTAATGGCCATGGCTTTGGAACGGCTCTGCTGGCCACGAGGGTGTGATCATGGGCACCTGCTGGAGTGGTGGGGTGACGTGTCATGCGGCGCGTTGAAGTTTCTGTGCTGTACTCGCGACGCGCTGACCGAGCGCGCGTGCAAGCCGAATCTCTTCCTCGGTGACAGCCTTTGCACCATCGGGCCCCGCAACGTGGGTCGCGCCATAGGGCGTTCCACCTGACTCTGTTGAGAGCAGGTCTTTCTCAGAGTACGGAATTCCGACAATCAGCATCCCGTGGTGAAGGAGAGGCAGCATCATTGATAAGAGCGTAGTCTCTTGCCCCCCATGAAGACTTCCCGTGCTGGTAAACACGCCCGCGGGCTTTCCGATGAGCGAACCGGATAACCACTGGCCTACGAGTTGATCGATAAAGAACTTCATTGGGGCTGCCATGTTGCCAAACCGCGTGGGTGAGCCAAGTACTAAGCCCGCACATTCATCGAGATCTTTTGGCTCTGCATAGGGCGGTCCGTTACTCGGTATCGCGGGCTCTGTTGCCTCGCAGACGGTGGAGACAGGTGGCACAGTCCTTAGGCGGGCGGTTGAGCCCGCTACCAGGTGAACCCCGTCGCAGACCGCATCGGCCAGTTGACGCGTAGCGCCGTAGCGACTGTAGTAAAGCACTAGAATTTCCATCGCGCGCTCCAAACTCTGTTGGTGAAGCCCCGTATCATAGGCAAATGTCTGAGCAACTCAAATCACGGTTAAGCATACTGGTCCGAATTATGGCGGGCCGAACCCAGGAACTTCGACTTGGCCAGAGCGCTGCAAGTCTCAGCTTCATGTCGCTTTTGGCGATGGTGCCCTTGCTCACTGTGGTGTTGGCAACCTTGACCGCATTCCCAATCTTTAAAAAGCTACAGGAAGCGGTTCAACTCGTCTTGATTGAGAATTTATTACCCCAAGGGTTTGCGAATACGATTTTTCGCTATCTGAATCAATTTGTAACGAAGGCCCGCACGCTCTCCCTGGTGGGTATCGGGGCTCTGGTAGCGACCGCGACGGTCATGATGCTGACATTGGATAAAACCCTGAATCTGATCTGGCGTGTCAAAACGCCTCGACCATTTCTGCATCGGCTATCGGTGTATTGGCTCGTGCTACTCATTGGGCCGATTCTGGTGGGCGCAGGCGCAGCTTTAGCGATTCTCTTGGCAGGCGGTAAGCGGGCGATGACCGATAGCTTCCTCGGTGTCGAGTGGTGGGACTTCGTGAACTTCACACTGACCTTCTTGGCGTTTTTCCTATGCTACCGATGGATTCCAAATCTGCCTGTCCGGGGGCGTGATGCTGCGATCGGGGCTGTTGTCGGGGCAGGGTTATCCGAGTTGGCGCGACTAATGTTTCTCGGTTATTTTGGCGCTGTACCCAATTACCAACAGGTCTATGGGCCTCTTGCAGCAATCCCGGCGCTACTGATCTGGACTTATCTCAGTTGGTGGGTGTTTCTTGCGGGCGCACTCTTGGCGGCGAGCCTGCCGGAGTGGCGTGGGGCGAGTGCTAGGATTTCAACATCGATAAGAACTCCTTAAGTTACACCATGTAAGGCCTACATCTGGGATTGGCCCAAGAGGTACGCAGCCACTGAGTGACTTTGGCGAAATTTACGGTTTTAAGAAAGTACGATATGCGGATTCTGGTTTCTAATGACGATGGCTATTTTTCACCCGGTATTGCGGCACTTGCCCAGGCGATGTCGACCTTTGGAGAGGTCACGGTAGTGGCCCCAGAGGCCGATCGAAGCGGCGCATCGAATTCGCTTACCCTTGACCGCCCACTCTATATTCGACAGTCCTCAAACGGGTTTCATTATGTCAATGGCACGCCAACGGATTGCGTGCACGTCGCAGTAACGGGATTTCTCGAGCACCGTCCTGATCTCGTCGTTTCAGGAATCAATAATTCCGCCAATCTTGCTGAAGATACCCTGTACTCAGGAACTGTCGCTGCAGCCATGGAGGGCTTTTTGCTGGGTATTCCATCCATTGCATTTTCGCTAGCGAGCGGACGTTTCGATCACCTTGAGACCGCGGTCGAAGTTGCAACGCGTGTTGTCAGGCACGCAGTTAACCATCCGTTCAAAGCGCCGCGTCTGCTCAATGTCAATATCCCCTGCATTCCGTTTGGCGATCTTCGGGGCTTTGAGCTAACCCGATTAGGCCGTCGACATGTTGCGCAACCGGTTGAACGGGCAACCTCGCCCCGCGGTGAAACTGTTTATTGGGTAGGCCCACCGGGTGGGCAGCGTGAGGCAGGACCAGGAACTGATTTCAATGCGCTCAATGAAAACCGAGTATCGATTACTCCCCTGCACGTCGATCTTGGTGATCAAGATGGATTTGCGGAGGTGGGTCCATGGCTGGAAAAGATCTGAATAAGATCCGCGGGCCTATTAGGCCAACAGAGCCCGGCCTGAAGCTTGGAACCAAGACGACACCGGCTAAGGCCCCAACATTAGAGCCGCGTTGGGGAGTGAATGCTGCGGCAGAATCCGCAGCGAAATTAGCGGCAACACCATTAGGTCAACAACAGAGCCAACCCGCGGTTAAGCCTTCTTCACATAATACAAACGCGGGGTTATCGAGTGAACGAACGCGTGCGCGAATGGTGGAGCGTCTTGCGCGTCAGGGGATTCGTAATCAACGGGTACTCGATGCGATGCACCGTGTGCCCCGGCACCGTTTCGTAGACGAGGCATTGGCGAGCCGGGCTTACGAAGACACTGCCTTGCCGATCGGCCAACACCAGACAATTTCGCAGCCCTATGTCGTGGCCCGTGTTATTGAAATCGCTCTTGATTTGCTTGGCGCTCGTGATCATTCAGTTGATCTGCCAACTGAGCGACTAAGCGCGAGGCTTATCAAGAAGCCAACTGACCAGGGCACGGAGCGACCCATTAAGGCCCTCGAGCTTGGTTGCGGTTGTGGCTATCAGGCGGCTGTGATGTCGTATTGTTTTGATCGTGTCGTGACGGTTGAGCGAATTAAGGCCTTAGTTGAACTTGCCCGAGTGAACTTGAAGCCGCTGAAGCGATCCAACGTGAGGATAATGTTTGGTGATGGCCTGGTTGAGGCGGCAGCAGAGGCTCCATTTGATGTCATTTTGTTTTCCGCCGGTATGGCCACCCTGCCGCAAGAGATTCTTGGCCTTCTCGCCCCGGGCGGCGTGTTGGTTGCCCCGATCGGAGAGCCTGAACAGCACCTCACCGCGGTTCAGATTGCCTTGCCGCAAGAGGATTCGCAGGTGCGGCAGACCACCATTAAAACATTTGATATGGTTCGTTATGTGCCCGTAATACGCGGCACCGAGTAATCGGGGCCAGTGGTTTTTGATTGGATCGCACGACAATGAGTGTATTCATCCGCCTGACAGTAGCACCAGATAACCGGCTCGTGATTGCGGGCCTCTTGGCGCTCGCGTTCACGGTGACGGCCTGTGCGCCGTCGCGCGTTCCTGCGCCAGTCGAGAGTCGGAAGGTTTCAAAGTCGGCACCGGCCCCAACGCGCAGCGCATCAGTCGCAACTGATCAGGCGAGCGTGCCCCTGCCTGCGGCTCCTGACGGGTTTTATCGCGTGCGCCGTGGTGACACCCTGATTGGGATCTCGCTTGATCACGGCGCCGCCTGGCGCGATATCGCCGCATGGAATCAGATTGAGAACCCTAACCTCATCGAGATTGATCAACTGCTGCGGGTTCGCCCTCCAAATTCGCCGTCCAAGCAAATCGCTGTCGCCCCTAAAACCGATCCCAAGACCGATCTAAAAACAGACTCGAAAACAACCGTTCAACCCATCAATCCTGCTGCGTCGAAGGGGGGTGCAGGAGCCCCGGGCCCTTCGAATCCAGGAGCTAACCCAGCCACGACCAATGCAGCTTCTGCAAACCCAGCACCGAGTGCAGCGACCGCCGCAAAGCCTGTTGCCGCCGAGAACATTGCCCTGTCCTGGCCGGGTAGGGGTCAGGTCATTACCCAGTTTTCAGATCCAGGCTACAAAGGAATCGCAATTTCGGGTGTCGAGGGCGATCCGGTCAGCGCCGCAGGCGATGGACGCGTGGTCTATAGCGGTAATGGTCTGCGTGGTTACGGCAATTTAGTGATCGTCAAACACGACGGTGATTTTCTAACTGCATACGCCCACAATAAATCCATTCTGGTCTCAGAGGGTCAGACCGTAAAGCGGGGCCAAAAGATTGCCGAGCTGGGTAAGACAGACTCTGATATTCCGAAGCTCCATTTCGAGGTTCGCCGCTCGGGTAAACCGGTCGATCCCTTAAAGTTTCTTGCTCAGCGATAATTGGGGTCATGACCCCAATCCTGTGTTTTGATCTAGAAACAATTCCTGATGCGGCTGGCCTTCGTCGGCTTGAGTCGTTCGATTCTTCTCTGGCTGACGCCGAGGGGGTGGCCGCGGTACAAGCCGCGCGTATGGAATCCCATGGCAACGATTTCTTGCCCCAATATCTGCAGCGGGTCTGGGTGGTGGGTTGCGCCTTTCGCGACGAGGAGGGCTTTCGAGTTCGTTGTCTGGGAGATTCTCATGGCGCCTCAGATGAGGAGGAGTCCGCGCGCATTCGCTCATTTTTTAAAGTAATCGAAAAGCATACGCCGCAGCTGGTGAGTTGGAATGGCTCGGGCTTTGACCTTCCCGTGCTGCATCACCGAGCAATGATTCACGGGGTTTCCGCCCCCCGATACTGGGAACAGGGCGACGACGACCGGGATTTCAAATACAACAACTATCTCTCCCGCTATCACCATCGGCACTGCGATCTGATGGATGTTGTCTCGGGATACCAGAATCGCGCCTTCGCGCCGCTCGATGGCTTGGCGAGACTCTGCGGTTTCGCGGGCAAGCTTGGCGAGGATGGCAGTAAGGTCTGGCAGTCGTTTCTAGAGGGTCGGGATGAATCGGTTCGCGCCTACTGTGAGACTGATGTTGTGAATACCTATCTACTTTTTAGCCGATTTCGTTTGATCCGTGGCGAGTGGTCAGAGAAGTTCTACCAAGCCGAGTTACAGCTGGTTCGGGAATCACTCGAGAAAATGGTTGGCGATGCGACAAGCCCACTCAAAGGCGAGCACTGGAAGCGTTACCTCGCCGCAGCACCTGCGCTTCATCGTTAAGTAATAGCGATTATCCGACGCGATTTTCTGATACCTCAGCCCACTTGACCGACAACATCTGCTGGCGTTTTCCTTGTGACCGTAATTCTTGAATCCCTCCATATCGAATCGGTTGATCTCGAGGGTCAGGGCCTCTCGCATCACGAGGGCAAGGTGATCTTTATTGAGAATGCATTACTGGGTGAGCAGGTGGATGTGGAAATTACACGTAGTAAAGCGAGCTACGCCAAAGGCCGTGCGATTGCCTGGCACCGCAGTAGCCCGCAGCGCGTGTTGCCAGGATGTGAATTCTTCGGTGTCTGCGGCGGCTGTGCCATGCAGCACATTGAGCCCGCCGCGCAGTTGGCGATTAAACAGCGTGTTTTAGAGGACAACCTCTGGCATCTGGCGCGGCTTAAGCCCGAGTACGTCCTGGCGCCTCTTGATGGGCCTGCCTGGGGGTATCGGACCCGTGCAAGGCTAACCGCCCGGTGGGTCGAGAAAAAAGGCGGCATGCTGGTGGGCTTTCACGAGAGAAAGAGTAGTTATGTCGCGGTGATGAATTCCTGTCGGGTATTACATCCTCGACTCTCTGAACTCTTAATGCCGATGCGCGAACTCCTTGCCGAACTCACAATCGCCAAACGCATTCCTCAGCTTGAAGTGGCGCTGGGTGAGACAGCGGTGAGCGACGATATCAGCCCGTCGATGGCCCGGGAAAACTCGAGCATCGTCTGGGTGATTCGAATTCTTGAACCTCTCACGGTTCGCGACGAGGAGAAACTGCGCGCATTCGCAGACCGCTGGCATGTCCAGTTTTGGCTCCAGCCCGGCGGCCCAGCAACCGCATCACCCTTTTACCCAACCGAGAGTCGTCTCTCGTATTACCTCTCCGAATTTAGCCTGGAGATGCCGTTTTCACCTGTTGACTTTACGCAGGTGAATCCGGCGATGAATCAGGTGATGGTCAGGCGTGCGCTCGGTTTACTGCAGGCGCAGGCCACAGACCGGGTTGCCGATTTTTTCTGCGGCCTTGGGAATTTCACCCTGCCTGCTGCCCGCTTTGCCCAGAAGGTGGTGGGCTTTGAGGGTTCCCCATCACTGACTCAACGGGCGATGGAAAATGCGCGGCTCCACCAGCTCGATGACCGAGTTACATTTCTAAACGCTAACTTATTTGATATTGATCCACAGTGGTTGATCGCACAGGGTCAATTTGATCGGGTGTTACTCGACCCACCGCGTGAGGGCGCGTTGGCCCTCTGTCAGGCCTATCGATCGATCGCCTGCGAGCTTGGACGGGCTGATTTTCTGCCCAAGAGGATTGTGTATGTCTCATGTAACCCGGCCACCTTGGCACGCGATGCTGCGATTCTGGTGCATGAGGGAGGCTGGCAGTTAAAGGCCAGTGGTGTGATTAATATGTTTGTTCACACGGCCCATGTCGAATCGATCGCCGTCTTTGAGCGGCCACAACGCCCAAACAATAAAAAAAGCCCCTGATTGGTTATCAGGGGCTTTTTACTGGGTCCGGTTAGTCGCGGTTACCGCCAAAGAGCGACATCAAGAGCACCAAGAGATTACTAAAGATGTTGTAGATGCTTAAGTAAACCGAGAGAGTGGCCGAGATGTAGTTGGTCTCGCCGCCGGTGATGATTCGGTTTAAGTCGTAGAGTAAGAATGCTGAGAATATTCCAACGGCCAATGCGGATACGGTGAGCATTAGGGCAGGCATCTGTAGCCAGATATTGGCAACCGAGGCCACGATCAGCACGACAACACCGATCATTAGGAATTTACCCATATTGGACAGGTCTCGCTTCGTGGTGCTGGCGATACTGGCCATTGCGAAAAACACGGCGCCAGTACCGGCTGCTGCAACTCCGATGAGCTGGGGGCCGTTGGACATACCGACTGCCAAGCCGATCAGACGGGACAGCATCAGCCCCATAAAAAATGTAAAGCCCAGGAGCAGGTAGACACCCGTTACGCTGTGCTTGGTCCGCTCAATGGCGTAGAAGAAACCAAAAGCAATTCCCAAAAAGACCAGCACACCAATAAATGGGCTTCCTGCAAACCAGTTAAACCCGAACTGCATGCCAACCCAAGCCCCCAACACGGTGGGCGCCATCGATGCAGCCAGGAGCCAATAGGTGTTGCGCAGCACCCGATTGCGCGCTAAGGCCGACTCGGCACGTGGCAACGAGGCACTGTTATCGAAGCTAGGAATCATGTGTTTTTTCTCCTTCATGATTTCTGACGAGATCCCGGGGCACAACGCCTTGCGGGCGGACGTCAGCACGTATAATCGCAGGTTTACTTGACAAATCAAGTAGGGAAATGTTCCCGGACCCGCCCGCAGTGTGGAAATTCGGGTTCTGACCCCCTAAAACCCTTCAATTTTTCGGAAAAGATCACTATGGCAATTGAACGTACCCTCTCGATTATCAAACCTGATGCCGTTGCTAAGAATGTCATTGGGGAAATTTATGCCCGGTTCGAGAAGGCCGGCCTAAAAGTTGTGGCCTCCCGCATGATGCATCTGTCGCGGGGCGAGGCCGAGGCCTTCTATGGGGTTCATCGTGAGCGGCCCTTTTTTAAAGATCTGGTCGAGTTCATGATCTCGGGCCCTGTGATGGTTCAGGCCCTAGAGGGGGAGGGAGCGATTGCTAAAAATCGTGACCTCATGGGCGCGACTGATCCCAAGAAGGCGGCGCCAGGAACAATCCGGGCCGACTTTGCCGACAGTATTGATGCCAACGCGGTCCATGGCTCTGATGGGCCTGACACCGCCCGCCAGGAGATTGCGTTTTTCTTCCCGGCAATGGCGATTTACAGCCGATAAGTTAAACACTTGGTGAATCTCCTCGGGCTCTCTGCGTCGGCCCTAACCGAGTGGTGTGTTGCACGCGGGGAGAAGCCGTTTCGCGCCCGCCAGCTGCTGAAATGGATCCATCAGCGGGGCGCAAGCGCCTTCGGGGAGATGACCGATCTCGCGAAGGAATTCCGGGCGGGGCTCGATACCGACGCCGAGATCCGGCCTCCCGAAGTCTTGCAAGACAATGTTTCAGAAGATGGGACGCGTAAGTGGCTCTTCGATGTCGGTAACGGGAATGCGATTGAAACGGTCTTTATCCCCGAGACCGATCGCGGCACCTTGTGCATCTCGTCGCAGGCGGGCTGCACCGTGGCCTGTCCATTTTGCTCCACGGGTCGGCAGGGGTTTAACCGTAATCTGACAACAGCCGAAATCATCGGCCAGCTCTGGTGGGCCCGGCATGTGCTGGATCAGCCGGTGAGTAATGTGGTGATGATGGGAATGGGTGAGCCGCTCTTAAATTACGATGCCGTAGTGCCGGCGTTGCAACTCATGTTGGCCGATGATGCCTATGGCCTATCGCGCAGAAAGGTCACGGTGTCGACCTCGGGCGTTGTACCCATGATCGATCGCTTAGCCCGGGATTGCCCAGTCTCGTTGGCCGTGTCGTTGCACGCCCCAACCGATGCATTGCGCGATGTTTTAGTGCCCCTAAACAAAAAGTACCCCCTGAAAGATCTGATGTCATCCCTGCGTCGCTATCTCGATCCCGCACCCCGGGATTTCATTACCTTTGAGTATGTGCTGCTCGACGGTGTGAACGACTCGATCGAGCATGCGAAGGCTGTGGCGCGTCTCGTGAAGCACGAGGAAATCTCCTGTAAGTTCAATCTCATTCCCTTTAATCCCTTTCCAAATTCAGGCTATCGAAAGCCCGCCTGGCCTAAGACACGGGCTTTTGCTGATCTCTTGACGCAAGAGGGCTTTATCACCACGATTCGTAAAACCCGGGGTGACGATATCGATGCAGCCTGCGGCCAGTTGGCCGGTGATATCCAGGATCGGACTCGAATCACAATGAGAATGAAATGAATGCGAAAGACCCTGCATTAGGCCAATCGCCACCCTGCAGTGCAATGGGGGGCGAGCCCTTTTCGTGTGGACCCTCCACGCGGCGGGTGTCGCGCGCCGTGAAGGTGGCCTGGGGCAATCAGACCGTGCAGATTGGCGGCAGTGCACCGGTGGTGGTGCAGTCAATGACCAACACCGATACCGCCGATGCCATCGGTACTGCGATTCAGGTTCAGGGTCTCGCGCAGGCGGGCTCCGAGCTTGTGCGGATTACCGTGAACTCTCCGGATGCTGCCAAAGAGGTGGCCTCAATTCGTGAGCAACTCGATCGGATGAATTGCAGCGTTCCTTTGATTGGGGATTTTCACTTTAATGGCCACAAGCTGCTCTCCGAGTATCCCGATTGTGCGCAGGCACTCTCAAAATATCGAATCAATCCGGGTAACGTTGGTAAGGGCGCGAAACGTGATGATCAGTTTGGCGCCATGATCGAGGCCGCCTGTAAATTTAATAAGCCCGTGCGCATTGGTGTGAACTGGGGTAGCCTTGATCAGGAGTTGTTGGCGCGGTTAATGGATGACAACAGCAAACGCGCGCAGCCTTGGGATGCGCAGGCCGTTATGCGTGAGGCCTTGGTGACCTCGGCGATCGACAGCGCTCAACAGGCGGAGAAATGGGGGCTTGCAGGCGATCGTATTACCCTCTCTGCGAAGGTCAGCAGCGTTCAGGATTTAATCTCGGTGTACCGCGAGTTGGCCAGACGTTGCGACTACCCCCTTCATCTTGGTCTTACCGAGGCGGGTATGGGCAGCAAAGGAATCGTTGCCTCGACCGCTGCTATGGCGGTGCTGCTGCAGGAGGGAATTGGCGACACCATCCGGGTCTCGCTCACCCCCGAGCCTGGTGGCGATCGCCGATTAGAGGTCATCGTCGCCCAGGAGATGTTGCAATCGATGGGGATGCGGGCCTTTGCGCCGATGGTCGTGGCCTGCCCTGGCTGTGGGCGAACGACTTCAACCTTCTTTCAAGAGCTCGCCTCAAAGATTCAGTCCTATCTGCGCGATCAGATGCGTGTCTGGAAAACCCAGTATCCCGGCGTTGAAAATATGACGGTAGCCGTGATGGGCTGTGTTGTGAATGGCCCCGGTGAAAGTAAGCACGCCGACATTGGCATCAGCCTACCCGGCACGGGTGAGACGCCCGTTGCTCCTGTGTTTATCGACGGCCAGCGCAATGTCACGCTGAAGGGTGACCATATCGCAGAAGAGTTTCAGGCGATCGTCTCGGATTACGTTAAGACACGGTTTGGTAGCACCACATGAGTGGCATCGAAAAACTTGCTGGCGTGAAGGGAATGAACGACCTTCTGCCAGATCAGTCCGGTTTGTGGGAGTGGGTTGAATCACGGGTCGCAACCGTCTTTCGCCAGTATGGCTACCGCGCAATTCGCACGCCTATCCTTGAGCCTACGGCACTCTTTGTTCGCGGTATTGGTGAGGTCACCGACATCGTAGAAAAAGAGATGTACACCTTTACCGATGCGCTCAATGGTGAGCAACTCACCCTCAGGCCGGAGAACACGGCTGCGGTTGTTCGATCAGTAATTGAGCATAATCTCTTGTACGATGGCCCAAAGCGTCTCTGGTACCTAGGGCCCATGTTTCGACATGAGCGGCCTCAGCGGGGCCGCTACCGGCAGTTTCACCAGTTTGGAATCGAGGCCCTTGGGTTGACGGGGCCTGATATCGATGCTGAACAACTCTTGATGATTCATCGGGTCTGGGCTGCGGTTGGCCTGGTTGGGGATAAGGCGCCTCGGCTAGAGATTAATTCTCTGGGCCAGAAGGAGGAACGGCTCGCCCACCGTGCGGCACTGATTGCCCATTTTCAGGCGCACGCCAGCGTGCTGGATGCCGATGCGCAACGCCGTTTGTTGACGAACCCATTGCGCATTTTGGATTCGAAAAATCCAGCCATGCGCGAGGTGATTGCAGGTGCCCCCCTACTCAGAGATTTCTTAGGTGAACAGTCGCAGGCGCATTTCCAGGCGGTGCTCTCGGTGCTGGATACCCACGGTGTTTCCTACTTGGTGAACCCGCGACTGGTGCGAGGCCTTGATTATTACAATCTCACGGTATTTGAATGGATTACCGATCAGCTGGGTGCGCAGGGTACAGTCTGTGGCGGTGGCCGTTACGACACGCTGATTGAGCAGATGGGCGGCAAAGCCGCACCTGCCTGCGGATTTGCAATTGGCGTGGAGCGTCTTGTCGAGCTATTAAAAGAAGTCGCGCCACCGGAACTATCCAGCGGCCTCGATCTCTACATTGTTCATTGGGGCGAGAATTCATCGTCAGCGGCGATTCGTGTGGCTGAACAATGCCGCAGTGCTGGGCTTGCTGTGCAGATGCATTGTGGCGATGCGGGCTTGAAGTCTCAGATGAAAAAAGCCGACCAGAGTGGCGCTGGGTTTGCTGTGCTCATGGGGGATGATGAGCGGGCTAATGGAGTGGTCTCGATTAAACCCCTGCGCGCCGACAGTGGGGCTGTGGCGCAGGAGCGGGTTGCCATTGAAAACACCGCGGCAGTGATTGCGGGATTACGGCGCGCAATGCACTCCACAGAATGATTAACAAACCGATACAGAATAACGATAGCGAACCAAGGATAGATAAGCATGCGTGAGGATTTAGAGCAACAAGAACAACTCGATGCCATTAAGGGATTCTGGAGCGACAACAAGCGTTGGATCGTTCCGATGATCGCCGTGGTGGTGCTGACTGCGGCGGCGCTCAATGGCTGGAGTTGGTGGCAAAATCGTCAGGCCGAGGGCGCTACCGAGGCCCTTACGGCAATGGAAGGCGCACTTGGCCAACAAGATGTTGAGAAGGCCCGAGTTGCTTACAAAGTGCTTGTCGATGATTTTTCGGGGTCGACACAGGCCGCTATCGGGGGCCTGGCGATGGCCAAGGTCTTTGCGTCAAGTGGGGATCTGACGCAGGCGCGCAGTGCCCTGGAAGCGGTGAGTAAACACTCTGAGCAGGGGTTTGCGTGGATTGCAAAGGTCCGCCTAGCAGGCGTGATGCTTGATGAAGATAACGCCAAGTCTGCTTTATCAGTGCTCGAGGGCACACCCCCAAAAGAATTTCTCCCGATCGTGAATGATCGACGGGGCGATGTGCATGTGGCGCTCGGTAACAAAGAAGAGGCGCGTTCCGCCTGGAAA
>DBCQ01000044.1:25415-65592 GCA_002293155.1 Burkholderiales bacterium UBA954
CAAACCATGGATTCGTTCACGGGAGCGAAATAATGTCGAATAAAATCCTCTTACCGATTCTGCTCTGTGCTCTAGTGGGTCTCTCGGCCTGCACAAGCGCGAAGAAGCCCCAGCCCGCGGTGCTTATAAATTTCACGCCAACCCTTTCCACGATCGTGGCATGGAAGACCGAGGTTGGGCGCACGCCAAAGTTTGACGCGGGTGTGGGTCAGTTCTCCCCTGCGGTAAGCGGTGAGTCTGTAACGGCTGCTGCTTCAAATGGGACGGTGTCGCGTGTAAACCTCGCAGACGGTAAATTAATCTGGCGAACACAGATTGGCGCGCCGATCATCGCTGGCGTTGCCGTGGGCAGTGGCGTAACCAGCGGTGTTTCCGTTGTCATCAACGATCGTGGCGAACTTGTCGTGATTGAGCCCAACGGTAATGTGGCCCGTCGGATCGCATTGGGGGGCGTGGCCATCGAGCTGCCGACGCTTCTGGGAAACACCGCGATTGTGCGTTTGGCTGATAACCGTATCGCGGGCTGGGATCTCACCACCGGCACTCGTCGCTGGGTAATTCAGCGCAATCTCCCGCCGCTTGTCTTGCATGGCCAATCCGGTCTGCGGGTTGCGCCGCAACCCCCGGAGGAGTCAACCAGCCCAGTTCTTGGTCCATCGGATGTCGTCGTAAATCTTCCGGGCGGCCGCCTGCTCTGGCTGGACGCCAACACAGGCGCAGTCCGCTGGGAATCACAGGTGGTCACGCCGCGTGGCAGCAACGAGGTCGAGAGAATTGTTGATCTACTGGGCGCCCCAATGGCAGAGGGCCCAGATGTCTGCGTGGCGGCCTACCAGACCATGGTGTCGTGTTTCGGCGCTGAGAGTGGCCGAAGGCTTTGGAGCAGAGATCTCATCGCGAGCACGCCTGCCGCGGCCGACAACCGATTTGTGTTTGTGGCCGATGATCAGTCTCGTCTGCATGCGCTTGCAAGAAAAGATGGTGTGTCGGTCTGGAGCATCGACTCCTTTCAACTCCGTGGACTGATGAGCCCCTTGGTCTGGGGCCGTGGTCTTTGGGTTGCAGATCGGTTTGGGTTCGTGCATGTCGTGGGCCGTGAGGATGGGAAATTGCTCTCCAGGTTTTCCTTAGACGGTGGTGCCCCGAGTGGCGCAATGCGCGCGACCCGTTCAGGCCTCGTCATACAGACGCAAGGCGGACAGCTTCTGCTGGTTCGCTCGGAAGGTTAATCATTGAATGCAAAGCCGGTGGTCGCCCTTGTTGGGCGGCCAAATGTTGGGAAATCCACGCTTTTTAACCGGCTCACGCGATCTCGAGATGCGCTTGTTGCAGACCTTCCGGGGCTAACGCGGGATCGTCATTACGGCGAAGGCCGACTCGGCGATCGCCCGTATCTTGTTGTCGATACCGGCGGCTTTGAGCCCATCGTGAAAGAGGGCATCACCTTTCAGATGGCCAAGCAGACGCGTCAGGCGATCGCGGAATCCGACAAGGTGATTTTTGTGGTCGATGGCCGTTCAGGTCTAGCACCACAGGATCTTCAGATCGCGGATTTACTGCGCAAGTCAGGCCGCCCCGTGACCCTTGCGGTCAATAAACTCGAAGGGCTGACCGGTGAGGGGCGCACCTCCGAGTTCTATGAATTAGGCCTGGGCGATCCGATCGCAATCTCATCGGCCCATGGCGATGGCGTGACATCGCTAATCGATCATCTCCTGAGCGATCTGCCCTTGGCGGTGTCCGCGGAGGATGAGGCCGCCGAGATTGCTGAAAAGGGCTTGCGAGTGGCTATTGTTGGCAGGCCGAATGTTGGCAAATCAACATTAATTAATACCCTCGTTGGTGAGGAGCGTGTGATTGCCTTTGATATGCCCGGAACAACGCGGGATGCAATCTCAATTCCCTTCGAGCGCGAGGGTCGAAAGTATCAGTTAATCGATACAGCGGGTCTGCGTCGGCGTGGCAAGGTCTTTGAGGCGGTAGAAAAATTCTCAGTCATCAAGACCCTGCAGGCGATTGAATCCTGTCACGTTGCAATCCTAATGCTCGATGCCCAGCAAGACGTCTCTGATCAGGATGCTCACATTGCAGGATTTGTTGCAGAGGCTGGCCGGGCATTAGTCGTTGCAGTCAATAAGTGGGATGGCCTCGATAGCGTTGCCCGCGATGAGGTCAAGCGTGTGATGGCGCGCAAACTCCAGTTTCTCCACTGGGCGCGCTTTCATTTTATTTCTGCCATGAAGGGCAATGGCGTCGATGCGCTCATGCGCTCAGTGGATACAGCCTACACGGCCGCGACCTTAAAGTTATCAACCCCTAAGATCACTCGGGCGCTGCGCGAGGCGGTCGAACATCAGCAGCCCCCCAGGCACGGACGGTTTCGCCCGAAATTGCGCTACGCGCACCAGGGTGGGCAGAATCCGCCCATCATCGTGGTGCATGGCAACGCCTTAGAGCACATCTCTGATGTCTACAAGCGCTTCCTTGAGTCACGGTTTCGACGGGTCTTCAAGCTCGAGGGCACGCCCTTGCGCATTGAGTGGAAAACCTCGACCAATCCCTACAAGCCAGAGGAGTGATTCCCGGCCGTGAAATGGGTATAGTTAATCCTCAACTCGGGAGTTTTTCACTATGTCACAGGTAAAAGGGCAGGCGTTACAAGACCCATTTCTGAACCTGCTTCGCAAGGAGCATGTTCCTGTATCGGTGTACCTCGTTAATGGAATCAAACTGCAGGGCCATGTCGAGTCCTTCGACCAGTACGTGTTGCTGCTGAGAAATACAGTCACCCAGATGGTCTACAAGCATGCGATCTCAACCATCGTGCCTGCGCGTGCGGTCAACTTCACCGCAGAGGGCGAGTCGAGCTGAGCGATCTAGGTTCTAGTTCAACGTCGCTAGACGTTGATTTTTCAAGACGCCCGAAGACCGTATTGGTGGCCTTAACGCTCGGTCAGGGCCTGGCTCCCGATGTTCAAGAATTACGGGCGCTTGCCGAATCGGCAGGCGCAGAGGTCTCAGCGGTAATCTCGGGTAGGCGCGATCGGCCCGATCCCGCCTTGTTTGCGGGCTCCGGAAAGTGCGACGAGATTTTTCTGGCCTGCCAAGAGCATGCTGCAGAGCTCGTAATTTTTGATCACACTTTGTCGCCCGGCCAACAGCGCAACCTCACCAAGTTATTAAAGCGGCGCGTGATTGATCGGGTCGCGCTCATCCTCGATATTTTTGCTCTTCGTGCCCGCAGTCATGAGGGCAAACTACAGGTCGAACTTGCGCAGCTTGATTACCTCTCTGCCCGCCTCGTGCGCGGCTGGACCCACCTTGAGCGACAAAAGGGCGGTATCGGCCTGCGTGGCCCGGGCGAGACCCAGCTCGAAACCGACCGACGCCTGATTGGTCAGCGTGTGAAGCAGCTTCGGTCTCGTCTGGCCCTCGTCGATAAGCAACGCAGAAACCGAAGGCGTCAACGCGATCGGCAGGGCGCCTTCTCGGTGTCTCTGGTGGGCTACACCAATGCGGGTAAATCAACCCTATTTAATGCCCTTACTCATGCAGGTGTTTATGCTGCAGATCAGTTATTTGCCACGCTCGATACGACGAGCCGGCGGGTGTTTCTCGCGCCGGGAGAGTTTATGGTCTTGTCCGATACGGTGGGCTTTATTCGGGAGCTTCCCCACAGCCTGATCGAGGCATTTAAATCGACCTTGCATGAGGCTGCAGACGCCGACCTGCTTCTGCATGTGATTGATGCATCCGACCCAGACCGTGAACTCCAGCAGCAGGCGGTCGATACCGTATTGGCTGAAGTTGGCGCCGCCAACGTGCCCCGGATTGAGGTTTTCAACAAGATCGATCTCATGGGAATCCCCCCAAAGTCAGAGCCAGACCCCTATGGTAGGATCCATCGGGTTTGGTTGAGCGCCGCCGATGCAAAGGGCATTGATGCCCTAAGAGAAGCGGTGAGATCCCATATGCCGGCGTTTCCGAGCCCTGAAAAAGAGCCCTGGTCGGGCGTGGTCAGTGAACACTTAAATGCGATGCAACCTTCAGTCCAGTCTCTTCTCTAACAATTCATGATGCGATCCTCTAAGTTGGCTATTTTTAGGCGTTTATTTGCCCTCGGTGATCCCCGTTGGGGCCAGTCTGGTTCGCAGGCAGGCGCAAACGCCTCTGGGAAAGATGCCCCAGGCGCATCAGCCCCCCAAGGTGCGGGAGCAGAGAATTCCGGCGACAAACCGCCGGCAGAGTCGAGCCCTACCCCTGCAAATCCTGCACCCTCGAATCCTTCAAATCCTGGGGCGACTCCCGGCCAGGGCCAGCAAGGCGCTTCGGGTGGATCTGGCGGCAATCGGGGCAGTAATGAACCCCCTGACCTCGACGAGGTCTGGAAGGATTTCAACCGTCGGTTAAGCGGCATGTTTGGTGGTAAAGGCGGCAAGGGTGGAGGCAATCGCTCCAGCGGTGGCTTCGGCGGTAATGGCGGTGGCGGCAATGGGGGTGGCCGCCGAGGTGGCTCGGGCTCGGGCGGCGGCTTTAAGGCGCCGAATGTGAAGACTGGCCCTGCGGTTGGTTTTGTAGCGCTTGGCGGCGTGCTCTTGTGGCTGGCAACAGGCTTTTATATTGTTCAAGAGGGTCAGTCGTCTCTGGTATTGCGCTTTGGTGAGTACCGCACGACTGCACCGGCAGGTTTTCAATGGCGCCTACCCTATCCATTTGAATCCCATGAGATTGTTAATCTGGCCCAGATTCGTCAGGTGACGGTGGGCGTGCGGGGGGGCGGACAGGCCATGCGTGGCCGCGACTCGCTCATGCTGACCAAAGATGAAAACATGGTCGATGTGCAGTTCGCTGTCCAATACCGCATTAGCGACCCGAAAGAATATTTATTTAATAACGTGGCGCCCGATGACATCGTGATGCAGGCTGCGGAGACCGCAATGCGTGAAATCGTTGGTCGAAGCCTGAGTGATACCGTCTTGTATGAAAACAAAGAGGGCATCGCACGCGAGGCCCTTGCTCAGATTCAGGCAATTGCGGATCGTTATGCCTCGGGTCTGGCGATCGTCGATGTCACGATTCAAAATGCGCAGCCGCCCGAGGAGGTTCAGGCCGCATTTAGCGATGCCATTAAAGCAGGCCAGGATGCGGAGCGCCTAAAAAATGAAGGCCAGGCCTATGCCAATGATGTCATCCCTCGCGCACGGGGTTCAGCGGAGCGCCTCATTCAGGAGGCTGAGGGCTATAAAGAGCGTGTAATTGCAACTGCACAGGGTGATGCGGATCGATTCCGCAAGATCGTAGTCGAGTACGTCAAAGCGCCTGCGGTGACGCGAGAGCGTATGTATCTCGAAACCATGCAGCAGGTCTTTAGTAACGTCAGTAAAGTCTTGGTGGATTCCAAAACCAATAGCAACCTGCTGTATCTACCTCTCGATAAATTGATCCAACAGACAGCGTCTACTGGAGCACCATCAACTGGATCCGCGAGTATGGCGCCAAATGTCCCATCGGGATCCGCTGCCAGCAACACATCGGGCAATACGGTCGCTAACCCTGCGCCTACTGAGAGCGTCCCTGCTTCGCCGCCCGCAGCACCCAGCCTGCGTGATCGCATAAGGGAGGCGCGCTGATGAATAAGCTTTTTTCTGCCCTCTCGGCGCTCATCGTTCTGGTCTTGGTTGCGGGCTCCTGTATCTATGTTGTAGACCAACGGCAGTATGCGATCGTCTTTGCCTTGGGTGAGATTAAAGAGGTGGTCGCAAAGCCAGGCCTTTACTTTAAGCTGCCCCCACCGTTTCAGAATGTGGTCTATGTTGAGAAGAGAACGCTCACCATCGACACGCCAGAGATTGATCGTTTCATTACCAGCGAAAAACAAAACGTTCTGGTCGATACCTATGTGAAATGGCGCGTGATTGACCCGAAAGAATATTGGGTCTCGGTTGCGGGTAGGCCCGCAGGTGCCGCAGATCGTATCTCCCGTAGCCTGCGCGATGCCTTAAATAATGAGATTGCTAAGCGTACCGTCAACGAAGTGATCTCTGCCTCCCGAGAGCAGGTGATGACGGGCATTCGAGATCGTGTGAATGCAGACGCGAAACGTCTCGGCGTTGAGGTGGTGGATGTCCGTATTAAACGCGTTGACCTTGCCGACGAAATTCGCGATTCTGTCTTCCGCCGTATGGAGTCCGAGCGTAAAGCGATCGCGAATGAGCGCCGCTCTTCGGGTGGAGCGGAGTCAGAGAAGATTCGCGCCAATGCGGATCGCCAGCGCGAGGTCTTATTGGCTCAGGCCTATCGTCGTGCCCAGAGCATCATGGGGGATGGCGATGCCCGATCGACAGCGCTTTACGCAGCCTCGTTCGGCCAGAATCCTGAGTTCGCCGCTTTTTATCGCAGCCTTCAGGCCTATCGAGAAGGTTTCAAAAGCAAAGCGGATGTCATTGTTGCTGACCCACAGTCTGATTTCTTCCGTTATTTCCGCTCCTCGGGTGCCCGCGGCACAGGTTCGGGAAGCGGCGCGAACACCAAGTAGATCCTCCGCTTTTTCATTGGTGACTGATTAATGCCCGCCTGGCTCTTACCCGACCAGATCTCTGACATTCTGCCCGGTGAGGCAAAGCGTCTTGAAACTCTGCGGCGCGCGCTGCTTGATCTCTATGCGGGCTACGGCTACGCCTTGGTTCAGCCGCCGCTGATTGAGCATGTCGAATCACTACTAATCCATCAGGCTCGCGATCTCGATCTGCGAACCTTTAAGGTTGTTGATCAGGCCAGCGGCAGGCTTCTGGGGCTACGAGCAGATATCACGCCGCAGGTTGCAAGGATTGATGCCCATCAGATTCCGAATCAAGGGGTAACGCGTCTCTGTTATGCAGGTTCCGTATTACATGCGCAGCCTGCAGGGCTCCTGTCGTCCCGTGAGCCTGTGCAGGTCGGCTGTGAGTTGTTTGGTCACCCAGGCCTTGAGGCAGATCTTGAAGTCCAAGAGCTTGCCTTGGCCTCGCTTGATGCAGCTGGAATTCAGCAGGTGCGGCTCGATCTCTCACACCGCGGAGTTTTCCTTGCCCTGCGTGATCAAGACCCGGCGCTTGCAGCAATTGAAAACGAGGTCTTGCTCGCCCTTCAGTCCAAGGATGCTGTTCGTTTAGAAGAGCTTCTCGGCACAGGTCGCTTGGCCTCGGCGAATTCGTCCGCAGCATCGGGAGGCGCATCGGGACGTGTTGAGGTCTCGCCAGAATCCCGGTCTGCATTATTAGCGCTGCTCAGTCTCTATGGTCCGGCAAATGGCGCCGATAATGTGATTGAGCGGGCCCGCAGAGTGTTACCACAGCAGCCAAGAATTCAACAGGCGCTTGATCGATTACAGGCGGTAGCGAACTCTGCGATGTTCAACGAGCACCCGCAGTGCGGCCTCACCGTTGATTTTGCGGATCTCCGTGGATACCGCTATCACAATGGTGTGATGTTCTCGATCTATTGTGAGGGCCTGCCCAATGCTGTGGTTCGCGGTGGCCGCTACGATGGGGTGGGTGAACTTTTTGGCCGAGCCCGTCCCGCAACGGGTTTTAGCTTAGAGCTGCGCGAACTGCTCGAGATTACCCGGCCATCGCAGGTGGGGTCGCAGGCTGCGTCCCTGGGTCAGCCTGGGCTTGCACCGAATACGATTGCCGCACCGTGGATCGATGATTCCAGCCTTCGGGGAGCAATTAGCGCCTTGCGCGCCAAGGGCGAGACCGTAATTCGGCTTCCTGATGCAGAATTAGGGGCCTGGCCAGGCCGTAAACTGGCCTATCAGGCTGGGGGATGGAAGGTCGCCTGACCCGAGTCGCCGCTGGTGACGTTTCAGATTTAGGAAAATAAAAATGGCAGTCGAATCAAAAGGGCAGGGGCGAAACGTCGTCGTGATCGGTACCCAGTGGGGTGACGAGGGCAAGGGTAAGGTTGTTGATTGGCTCACCGAACAGGTCAGTGGCGTTGTTCGATTTCAAGGCGGACACAACGCAGGCCATACCTTAGTTGTCAACGGCAAGAAAACAATTCTCCGTTTAATCCCTTCTGGTATTTTGCACCCCGGCGTTCTCTGCTACATCGGCAACGGTGTAGTGCTCTCGCCAACGGCCTTACTTGCCGAGATCGACGAACTCCAAGCCAACCAGATTGATGTGGAGTCACGCTTAAAAATTAGCCTTGCCTGCCCGCTGATCCTCTCCTATCACGTGGCGCTCGATCAGGCCCGCGAGGCCGCCAAGGGGGACGCCAAGATTGGAACGACAGGCCGCGGTATCGGGCCTGCCTATGAGGATAAGGTCGCCCGTCGTGCGATTCGCCTACTCGATTTAACCAACCCCCAGACCTTAAAAACAAAGCTCATTGAGGCGCTAAGCCTGCACAACTTTGTTTTAGAGCATCACCTCAAAGCACAACCGGTGTCGGTCGATCAGGTATTCAATGAACTCATGGCAATGGCTCCTCGGCTCTTAAAGATGACGGCCGATGTTCCGCAGCTTCTCTATGAGGCCGGACAGCGCAACGAGAATCTTCTGTTTGAAGGGGCCCAGGGGTCGCTACTTGATATTGATCACGGCACCTATCCCTTTGTTACCAGCAGCAACTGTGTTGCCGGCGCGGCAGGTGCAGGTGCGGGTGTGGGGCCTTCAAAATTGCACTATGTCTTAGGAATTACTAAGGCGTATGCAACACGTGTTGGTGGCGGGCCATTTCCCACTGAGCAGACGAACGAGGTCGGGCAGACACTCGCCAAACGTGGCAATGAATTCGGTTCAGTCACTGGCCGGCCACGTCGATGTGGCTGGTTTGATGCGGCAGCCTTACGCCGCTCCATGCAGATCAACGGCGTAACCGGCTTGTGTATTACGAAGCTTGATGTTTTAGATGGCTTTCCAGAAATCAAGCTCTGCATTGGCTACGACACCCCATCGGGCAGGCTCGATGTTCTGCCATTTGGCTCAGATGCGGTCGCACAGTGCACCCCTGTTTATGAAACGATGCCCGGATGGAGTGGAACAACCGAGGGCGTTCGTCAGTGGAAAGATCTCCCCGAGGCCGCACAACGGTATTTGAATCGACTCTCTGAAGTGGTGGGTGCGCCGATTGCGATGGTCTCGACCGGCGCGGACCGTGACGATACCATCTTGCTGGACCATCCGTTTCAGTGATTCATGACACTCTGAGCGCTACAGAACTGCGGCCAGGCGCTGCGATCGGAATTCTTAATGGTGCCCAGAAGAGGACTCGAACCTCCACAGTGTTGCCACCGCTAGGACCTGAACCTAGTGCGTCTACCAATTCCGCCATCTGGGCAAATGAGCCGCGTACTTTAGCTGGAAACAAATAATTGTCAAAACGAACCCCGACTCGGCCTGCATCGCTCGCCCCCAGTGCACCGCAGACCACTAGTTTTTCTGGTCGTCTAATCGGCCATCGCGACGGATTTGGTTTTGTGCGGCCAGACGCCGGGGGTGACGATGTGTTTGTGTCTCCCAAAGAAATGTTAAAGGCGATGCATGGGGATCGGATTAATGCGCGTGTTGTCGGTACCGATCGACGCGGTAGGCCGGAGGCGGTGATTATCGAGGTGCTCGAGCATGCCAATCGAAAGCTCGTGGGAAGGCTTGTCAATGAGCGTGGAATTCTGTTGGTCGTGCCGGAGGATCAGCGAATCAAGCATGATGTAATCGTTGCGCCCATCGACACAATGGGTGCGGAGTCTGGCCAGGTGGTGTCGATTGAAATCATAGACCCACCAACCCGTTACACCCCGCCAGTGGGCCGGGTGGTGGAGGTCTTGGGTGGTGTTGACGACCCAGGTATGGAAGTTGAAATCGCAGTTCGTAAGTTCGATGTGCCGCATGAATTTTCAGATGAGGCCGAGCGTCTTGCGAAAAGACTGCCCGATGAGGTCCGGGTAAAGGATTTAAAAGACCGTATCGATCTGCGTGATGTCGCCTTCGTCACCATTGATGGCGAGGACGCGAGGGACTTTGATGATGCGGTCTATGCCGAGGTGATTCCCGGAAAAGGCTGGCGTTTATTGGTGGCAATCGCAGATGTGAGTCACTATGTCATCAGCGGAGATGCCTTAGATCGCGATGCCTTTCTGCGCAGTACATCAGTCTACTTTCCGCGTCGCGTCTTGCCGATGCTGCCCGAGAAGCTATCCAACGGCCTGTGCTCCTTAAATCCAAATGTGGATCGTCTGGCCCTCGTCTGCGATATGGTGATTTCAACGGACGGAGAGGTGAAGGCTTATCAGTTCTATGAGTCTGTGATTCAGTCGCAGCAACGGCTCACCTATACCCGCGCCTGGTCGGCCTTGTGTGACCCACTCTCAGAGGATGCCCGGCAGCTTGGCCCGCTGGTCGAGACACTGGGCTGTTTAGAGGAGGTGTTTCGGGCGTTACTTGCTGCCCGTGAAGCACGTGGCGCAATTGATTTTGATTCGGTTGAAACCTATATGCAGTTCGATTCAAACGGCCGGATTGAAAAAATTCTGCCGCGGGTTCGGAACGACGCTCATCGTTTGATTGAAGAATGTATGCTGGCCGCGAATACCTGTGCCGCAGATATTTTTAAGCGGGCCAAGCGCCACGGGCTTTTTCGTGTGCACGAGGGGCCAACGCCGGAGCGTCTGCGTACACTTCGGGAATTTCTGAAGGTTCAAGGTCTAAAGCTCGAAGGCGGTGAGGAGCCTGCTCCTGGAGATTACGCAAGGCTCGCTAAAGAAATTCGTGCGCGGCCAGATTCGCGTCTCATCCAGTCGCTCTTGCTGCGCAGTATGCAGCAGGCGATTTACACGCCAGATAACTCGGGCCACTTTGGCCTATCGTATGAGGCATATGCCCACTTCACCTCGCCGATTCGTCGTTATCCCGATTTACTCGTGCATCGGGTCATTAAGTCCATTATTCAGAATAAGGGGCACTACGTGCCCGCCTACGGCGACATGGGGCACGATGACCCCGTCACCCGTTGGCGCAATATCGGCGATCACTGTTCGGCTGCAGAGCGTCGTGCCGATGAGGCCAGTCGTGATGTCGAGGCATGGCTGAAATGCCAGTACATGAAATCAAAAATTGGTGAGCAGCTGCGTGGCACGGTCACGGGCGTGGCGCCGTTTGGATTGTTTATTACCCTCGATACCCTTTATGTTGAAGGGCTGGTGCATGTCTCAGAGCTCGGTGCTGAATACTTTCAACATAACGAAGTGCTTCACGAACTCCGGGGTGAACGCACTGGCCGTCGATTCCGTCTCTACGATAGCCTCGTTGTGCAGGTCGCGCGTGTCGATCTTGATGCGCGCCGTATCGAGTTTCAGCTCGTACCCAGCATGATTCGCACAACTCGGGCGAGCAAGGCCACAGAGCGCGAGACTGAATATGCTCCCCCTGAAGATGTCGAGGAGTCGGAACTGCCCAAGTGGCTTGCCGAGGCCTTGGCGATGCAGCCGAGACAACCGGGTGCACTAAAGCGAGGGAAAAAGTCAGCAGGCAGTCGGCGGGCAGACGAACCGATCCCGTCGTCAGAGCCCTTGGGGCCAAGGGGTAAGCAGGGTTTGCAGGGCGCGAGGGGCGCCAAGGGTACTAAGGCTGACAAGAATTCCAAAGTGCAGAAAGCTGACAAAGGTGCCAAGGCAGGCAAGGCCGCTAAAGCAGCCAAGCCCGGGCAGGGTAAGCGCGTTCCGGTTGCAGGCAAATCAAGAAAAGCGAAACATTCGCGTCGGTCTAAATAAAGGAAAGCCTGGATGAGCGATCCCAACGACATCTGTCTGCTCGGTTTTCATGCGATTCGGGCCCGGTTACGGGCTGCACCGCAATCCATCTCACGGATTGTTTACGATGGTCAGCGTCGAGACACTCGGCTCAATGCCTTACTCAAGCTTGCGGAGCAGGCGGGCATCAAGGCGGTCTCCGAGTCAACACAGAACATGGATCGGCTTGCAAAGAACCAGCGGCATCAGGGCATTTTAGCGATGGCGTCAAAGCGTCCACAGCCCGACAGCCTTCTCGATCTACTCGAGCAAATGGAGTCTTTAAAAAAACAAGACCAATGGCTTGTCGTGCTCGATGGTGTTACCGATCCCCATAACCTCGGCGCAATTCTGCGATCCGCGGATGCGGCGGGTGCGGCCGCTGTCATCGCGCCACGGGATAAGTCTGCACCCCTCAACGATGTTGCGGCCCGTGTCTCGGCGGGTGCGTCAGATCATCTTCCCTATCTGCAGGTGACCAATCTCGCGCGGGCGATTGAGGAGCTTCAGCAGTCCGATTACATGGTGATTGGGCTTGCGGGCGAGGCCGAGCAGTCGCTCTATGCCACCGACCTGACGGGTAAGATCGCACTCGTTTTGGGGGCTGAGGGTGAGGGCATGCGTCGTCTCACCCGCGAACGCTGCGATCAGCTGGTCCGGTTACCCATGCAGGGTTCTGTGGAAAGCCTTAATGTCTCTGTCGCCTGCGGTGTCTGCTGTTATGAGGCACTGCGTCAACGTCAGAACAAAAAGTAAGTCTGCATAGAATTCACGCGAGGCGCAGCTTTATGAAAGTTCACGCAAGAGTCGGCCTGATGCTGACGATCTAGTTGCCCGCTATTGTTTCTTGGTTCTCTCTCGAAAGCGCCAGGGCTCCTCAGGGGCGAGCTCGGGGTTACGCTGCGAGGCAGATATTCCGGCCCACAGCCCAATGCGTTGTCGGCGGGCCTCTCGCTCAGCCTCGGCATACAGGCGCTGTCGACTCTCGCTTAAGTCATCCTTGTAACGGTTAAAAAACCAGGCGTAGCCGCGCTCAATCTGAGCGAGTCCGACATCAATAGCCTTGGGTTCGATAACGACATTGGCGACCCAACGATCGAATCGGTCGCGTTTGATTGGGTCAAGCGTAATGTCACCACTAGAGAGCAGGGCTTCGAGGGATTCTTTTGCCTTGACGGAATAGGGCTGCTTCTTTTCTGGTGCATCGATACCCGCAATTCGAACGCGAACCGTTGCTCCGTTGGCGGCTTTCAGGTTGAAGGAATCGCCATCAAAGAGCTCAATGATGCGATAGGGGCCTGCAGGTGGCGTATCTTGAGGGGCCCTGCTGCAGCCCGCGAGCAGAGTAGCTGAAAGAACTGCGACGATGAGCGCTGCTGTAACGCAGGCATTGCCAATTAGACGATGGAGCGCCCGATGATCTACACGAACAGCGAGGCCCATAAGACCTTAGGCGAGTGATTGAGCGAGTGTTAAAACAGCCGCCGCATACATAAAGCTGCGGTTGTATTGCGTAATCACAAAGAAATTATTGGCGGCAAACCAGTACTTCACGCTGGCATCTTCCTCGGGAAGATCGATCAGGCTTGCCATGGTGTCGTGAGAAAGCACCATGAACTGCTGCTGTATTCCCGCCTGGTGGAGTTGGTCTACCGTATGGACGGGCGCTAACTGCGGGGCAATAAAGGCAGCGACATTCAGGTGGCTCGGAACGATGGCTAGTGTATGGCTCGGGGTGTCGGGTGACCAGCCGTGGACTTTTAAGAAATTACCTACAGAGGCAATTGCATCGTGTGGGTTATTCAGAAGATCCGCTTTATTCTTCTGGCGATACCCCACCGCATAACTTCTCCAGCTTGAGGGCATAAACTGCGGCAGCCCCATGGCACCCGCAAACGATCCCCTCACCTCTTGTAAATTCACAATGCCCTCGCGGCCCATGATTAACAGGTTTTCTAGTTCTCGGCGAAAAAATTCCCCTCGCCTTGGAGATTCAAATGCCAGGGTGGCTAAGGTTTCTGCGGTCGGAAATCGACCGGTATATTTTCCAAACCGCGTTTCGACGCCGATGATGGCGGCAATCACGTGGGGAGGTACCCCGGATTGTCTGTGCACCGATTCGAAAACCTTTCTGTGTTGCTCAAGAAACACTCTGCCATCTTTAACGCGGCTGGCATCTACGTGCTGAGAGAGATAGCGAGTCCATGAGCGTTTGCGCTCGGGTTCCCCGGGCTTGGGTGGTGGGGGATTGATCAAGAGTAAGGCCCGGGGTTGAACACCGAGGCCTTGAAACTGTTTTTCTATCCAAGGCCGGGTGAGTCCATTTCTGTCAGAGATCTCAGAGATAAACTCCTGTACATCGCTGCGACCAAGCCAGCCAAAGCGCAGTCTGTTTTTGAGAGTCTCCTCAAGCCCGGGTAGAGGCTCGTTGGGCTGAGCCCAGACCCGAGCGGGCGCAAGCGCACCCGCGAGCAGTGATCCTGCGCAACCAAGAAGCAGTTGTCGGCGCGGGGATTTCATTGGCGTCTTAGCCCCATTTTTTATAGGCCCTATAGATAGCGGATCTAACTCTCTGGTGAACAGGCGCACGGCCTGTCGGATCTCAGAATTGTCGCATTAGAATGGAGTCTGTCCAATTAAATCAGCCAAATGTTTATGAAAATTCTTGTGCCGGTAAAGCGTGTCGTCGATTACAACGTAAAGGTACGTGTCAAGCCGGATCAGTCCGATGTCGATATCGCCAATGTCAAGATGTCGATGAACCCATTTGATGAGATTGCGATCGAGGAAGCGACGCGATTAAAAGAGGCGGGGATCGCCACCGAGATTGTCGCTGTGAGTTGTGGCGCCGCGCAGTCCCAGGATGTCATCCGCACCGCGATGGCGATCGGCGCCGACCGAGGAATTCATGTGCTCTGCGATCAGCCGCTTGAGCCCCTGGCGGTTGCGAAACTCCTGAAGGCTATCGCGCAAAAAGAATCTGCCCAGCTGGTCATTATGGGAAAACAGGCCATCGATGACGATGCCAATCAGACGGGCCAGATGTTGGCGGCATTGTGGAATGTGCCTCAGGCCACTTTCGCATCGCGTCTAGTGGTCGAGGGCAACCAAATCCGTGTCACTCGGGAAATTGATGGCGGGCTTGAAACCCTCTCGATGGGGCTCCCCGCAGTCGTGACGACAGATCTACGTCTCAACGAGCCCCGCTATGTCACATTGCCTAACATCATGAAGGCTAAAAAGAAGTTGATCGAACAATCCACGCCTACGGATTGGGGCGTTGATATCACGAGCCGACACAAGCTATTAAAAGTCGAAGATCCGCCCAGTCGAAAGGCGGGGGTCAGGGTTCCCGATGTTGCCGCATTGGTGGATAAATTACGCAACGAAGCAAAGGTAATTTAGAGATGGCGATCAAAATTCTAGTAGTGGCAGAGCATGGCAACGATCAACTCCGCCCCGTTACGGCGAATGCAGTCGCCGCTGCAGTGGCCTTGGGGGCGAAGTCGGGCGGCGCAGAGGTTCATGTGCTCGTTGCGGGTCACGGTGCGCAGGTGGCGGCAGGTGCAGCGGCAACGATCGCAGGCGTAGGCCAGGTTATCTATGCGGATTCTCCCGCCCTGGCCGATCAGGTTGCTGAGCCCATGACAGCGCAGGTCCTTGGCGTTTGTGCGGGGTTTCACGCCATCGTATTTCCCGCGACCGCTTTTGGTAAGAATATTGCCCCGCGTGTGGCCGCCACACTCGATGTCTCGCAGATCTCTGAGGTCATTGAGATTATCTCGCCCGATACGTTTAAGCGGCCGATTTATGCGGGCAATGTGATTGCAACAGTGCAGTCCCTCGATTCGATCAAGATCATGACTGTCCGAGGCACTGCGTTTGAGGCTGCGGGATCTCAGGCGGCCTGCGCCATTCACACCGTGGCTGCAGTGGCTGCGCCAGCCCAATCGGCAAGATTTGAATCTCGCGAAATTGCCGTCTTAGCAAGGCCCGAACTCACGGCTGCGAAGGTCGTGGTGTCGGGTGGGCGGGCCCTGGGCTCGAAGGAGAACTTCGAACTCCTTGAGAAACTCGCCGACACTCTGGGCGCTGCGATGGGCGCGAGCCGCGCCGCAGTGGATGCTGGTTACGCGCCAAACGACTGGCAGGTGGGCCAGACGGGTAAGGTTGTGGCGCCTGCGCTCTATATCGCGGTGGGTATTTCCGGGGCGATCCAGCACCTAGCCGGCATGAAGGATTCCAAGGTAATTGTCGCGATTAACCAAGACGCCGAGGCGCCGATTTTCCAGGTCGCCGATTACGGGTTGGTGGGGGATTTGTTTCAAGTTGTCCCTGAATTAACGGCCGCGCTGGCCGCGGGCTAGATAAAACGGGCTCCGGGTGCTAAAATCGTGGGTTTTCCGCCTCAGCCTGAGGCCCACTGATTTCACAAGGATTCTTTAATGGTCATTATTCGTTTAGCCCGTGGCGGCGCCCACAAGCGGCCTTATTTCCACATGGTGGCGACCGATTCGCGCAGCCGTCGAGATGGCAACTTCATTGAGCGCGTTGGGTTTTTTAATCCCGTTGCGGCAGGTAACGAAGAGAAGCTGCGCATCTCGATGGATCGTGTTGAGTACTGGCGCAGTAATGGCGCACAGGTGAGCCCGCGCGTGGCACGCCTAATTAAAGAGTTCTCGGCACAAAAGGCCGCGTAGAACTGGCGACAGTTCTACTCCAAGACGACTGAATAAGAGTCTTCTCCCGACCACCAGCGACCCACCGCCTGCGGACTGGGTCGCACTTGCAGAAATCGGCGCTCCGATAGGCTTAAAAGGCGCCGTTCGACTCCACACCTTAAAGTCGGTCACCGGTCTCGCAATCGATGAGTCTCTGCTTGTCGATGCGCAGGAATGTTGGGTTCGTCTTTCAAATGGGCAGTGGCTACACAGCCTGATCATGGAGTGTTCCCCTCAGACTCGGGGGTTAAAGCTACAGCTTGCCGACGTCAATGATCGCGACCAGGCCGAGCGTTTGCGGTCGGGGTCGGTGGGATTATCCCGGTCGAGTTTTCCCGCAGAAAGCGATGACGAAGCCTATTGGGCTGATCTTATTGGGTGTCGCGTGGTTAATCGCGAAGGATTCGATTTCGGTGAAGTCAGCGCGATGCAGACCAATGGGGAGCATGATTGGCTGGTGGTGGTGGCCGGATGGATTCCATTTGTGGGCCACTACATTGATGATGTTGATCGAGCGAATCGAATTATTCGTGTCGACTGGAATGCGGAGTGGTTCGAATGATCCGGTTTGACGTGATCACACTGTTTCCTGAGATCTTCGATGCCATTACCCGACACGGCATCACCGGCCGTGCGATCGACCGCGGCCTGGCGCAGCTGGTCGCGCACAACCTGCGCGATTACGCTCACGATTCTTATAAGACTATTGATGATCGACCCTATGGCGGCGGCCCTGGAATGGTCATGATGCCCGGCCCGCTCACGCAGGCAGTCGACGCCGTTAGATTGAGGCAGTCTCAGGCGGGTCTCTCGCCCGGCCCCGTTATTCTCTTGAGCCCCTGGGGCAAGCCTATCAACCAGGCCCTGATCGATCGGGTTGTGGCTGGCCCCTGCTGGACCATGGTCTGTGGTCGCTATGAAGGGGTCGACCAGCGTTTTATTGACCGAGAGGTCGACGAGCTCTGGAGCCTTGGGGATTTTGTTCTCTCGGGTGGAGAGATCGCGGCCATGGCCGTGCTGGATGCGGCGATTCGTAAGATTCCCGGCGCCCTTGGGGATGCCCAATCGGCCCAGCAGGAATCCTTCGCGAACCCAGAACTGCTGGATTGGCCCCACTACACCCGGCCAGAGACCTTCAATGGCCTGGCGGTGCCCGACGTGCTTTTATCCGGCCACCATGAGAGAATCTCGGATTGGCGTAGGCAGGCAGCCCAAGAGGCCACCTTGAAGTTCAGGCCGGATTTGCTCGACAAATCGAGTCACTCGAAAAAATCGCCAAAAAAATAGCAGTACCGTTAACCCCCATCCTCTGGGCTAGCAGCGCCTGTGTTGAGCTTACGATGGTTTATGGAGAAATCATGGATCTGATCCAGCAAATTGAGCAAGACGAAATTGCTCGCTTAAACAAAAAAATCCCCGAGTTCGCGCCGGGCGATACCGTTGTGGTGAGCGTGAGTGTTGTGGAGGGAAACCGCAAGCGTGCCCAGGCCTACGAGGGTGTGGTGATTGCAAAGCGTAACCGTGGTCTTAACTCGTCCTTTATTGTCCGCAAGATTTCATCGGGCGAAGGTGTTGAGCGTACGTTCCAGCTTTACTCGCCGCTTATTGCGAGTATTGAAGTGAAACGCCGTGGCGACGTCCGTCGTGCAAAGCTCTACTTCCTGCGTGATCGCTCCGGCAAGTCGGCACGTATCCGCGAGAAGCTCTCTGCACGCAAACCCGCAGGGGAATCCGCCGAGGCGTAATCATGGCGAACCCTGCAGGCTTTGATCCGCAGGGGGCCGCCATTGAGCCCCGAGCCGCAGAGCCTGCTCTCCCCGAGCAGGCTTTGTTGTTTGAATATCTTGAAAAGTTATTTCATCGCGCAAGAACCGAGCCTAATTTTCCGAATTGGTCGCCGGAACTCTTGCACGATCGCCGCAGCCCCGAGGGCCCTCTGGCTGAGCAGGCGCCTATTGCGGCCTCAGTCTTAATTCCTCTGATTGGTCAGGCACCCTCGGTGCTCTTGACCCGTCGCACCTCGGGGCTCTCGAGCCATGCAGGGCAGATCAGTTTTCCCGGCGGGCGTGCCGAGGCGTTCGATCAATCAGAAGACACGACCGCATTGCGCGAGGCCCATGAGGAAATTGGCCTCCTGCCCGACCGGGTCCGGTTGTTGGGCAGGCTGCCGAACTACATCACGGCCTCCGGCTTTTGCGTCACCCCTGTGATTGGCTGGGTTGCTGAGCCAGCCGTCTTCACACCCGACCAACGGGAGGTTGAGGAGCTATTTCGGGTACCACTGTCTTTTGTCATGAATCCCGCGAATCATCAGGTGCGTGCAGTGACAGCGGATCAGAGCCCGACCGGCAAGCGAATTCGGTTCTATGCCATGCCCTATTTCAGCCCAGAACACGATGGCCGTGAGTTCTTTATCTGGGGTGCGACCGCGGCGATGTTGCGCAATCTCTACCATTTCTTGTACGCAGCCTGGCATCAGCAGTCGCAGTCGCTCGAGCATCCACAGCGGCGATGACCCCTAATCGTTCGGCAGGCCCCTCTATGGGCTTGAATTGCATCTTCGGCTTGAGCCGTTAGACTAGCGTTCATGACACTCTTTAGCTTTATTTTTGCAATGCTTCTTGAGCAGGTTCGGCCCGTTCGCGATGACTCGCGTCTGGGCTCCTGGGTCGCCAATGCCTTGTTGCGAATCGAGCGTGCTACCAACACCGGTGATCTCGCCTCCGCCCGCTGGACGTGGCTTGCGGTGGTGATTGGCGGCACGGTGTTGACCTGGGCGGTGGTGGCCTTGCTAACTCGCCTGCATTTCTTGCTGGGTTTTATTGCGACAGTGGGTGTGCTCTATCTCACGATTGGATTTCGTCAGTTTAGTAATCGATTCACAGAAATTCAGCTGGCCCTTGCGAACAACGATATTGAGCACGCCCGTCAAAAGCTAAAGGAATGGCTTGCGCATTCGGGTGGTGATGTCATGACACGCGTTGCCGCAGAGTCGGGCGATGTCTCCGCGATCTGCCGCGAATCCATTCGGCTGGCATTGATCGGCGCTCAGCGTCATGTATTCGGTGTGATTTTCTGGTTTGTCATTCTGCCGGGGCCGGCGGGCGCTGTGCTCTATCGGCTCAGCGCAGAGGCACGTCGGGTCTGGGCCGATGCCCGCATGAGTGAGGCAGCCGATGCGCCGCTATCCCCATTTGGGGAGTTTGCGGTTCGTGCATTTTCTTGGGTTGACTGGTTTCCTGCCCGAGTGACCGCGATTGTCTTTGCGATTGTGGGTAACTTTGAAGATTCAATTCTGATGTGGCGGCTGCGGTCGGGTTTTGCGCCGCATGCCAACGATACCGAGCGTGTGTTGTTATCGGCCGGCGCAGGCGCAATGGGCGTGCGACTGAGTGTTCCAGAGGCCCACTCCACCATGAGTCGCGTTGATGAGCCCTATGAAACAGAGGCACTCGGCGGGCCGTGGCCCTCGCTTGCTCAAGATCTTCCTGATCTGTCTGAGGCTAATGAGGCCGCGTTGCGATCGGCCGTGGGTCTTGTGTGGAGGGCAGTGATTCTCTGGGTGATTCTGATGTTCTTAGTGTCGGTGGGACACTGGTCGGGCTAGCGGGCGGCAATCAGGCTCTGCCAAAGGCGTAGCCGTCGATCGGACACCCTGCCAGATTCTGCAGCGGCTCGAATTGTGCAGTCGGGCTCATTGAGGTGTCTGCAGTTGGCGTATCTGCAGCGACCCAGCGTGTCGTGAACCTCGCGCCACTCGGGAAACCCGAGAGCCAGTTGGCTTTCCGATAAATGGTGAAGACCGAAAAGCTGAAAGCCGGGCGTATCGATTAAACGGGCACTCGGGCTAAGGCCCACCACCTGGCCAGCGGTTGTGGTGTGTTTACCCGTCTGAAGGGCTTCTGAAATCTCCCGCGTAACGGCATTAAAGCCTGGAACCATGGCGTTTAAGAGGCTGCTTTTACCCATCCCCGACTGGCCCATGATGAGTGTGGTCTTGTCTTCGAGTTGTGTGCGTAGCTTCCCAATTGAGGCATGCTCGACTCTTGCGCAGGCATCCAAGACCTGCCAGCCCATTAGACGAATACAGCGGTCGAAGTGGGCGAGCTGCATTCGGGCCTGCGCGGTGGCATCAGCGAGATCAGTTTTGTTGAGCAAAACAATACCCGGAATATTCTCAACCGCACACGCGCAGAGCATCCGCGCCAGTAACTCATCTGAAAAGGGTGGCGCTCCGGCCACTACAATCATCGCAAAATCAATATTTGCCGCAAGGGTTTTTGAGCGGTGGGACTCGCTACGAAGGAGTTGGTTGCGACGGGGCGCGATCTCTGTAATCACGGCGGGTTGTGCAGAGATATCGAGTACCACCTCATCGTTTGCGGTGGGCTGAAGGTCGCGGCCCTTATAGACGCAGAGATGCTTTGTGCCATCGGCCGTCTCAGCCCACGCCTGACGTCCATGGTGGCTTAGCAGACGGGCTCGGATTTTCTCAGACATGGGCAGATCATAGCCTGTGAGATGATTACGGGCGACACAATGGGTTCAGCGCGAATGCGAGGCTTTCTGCATGAATGAATTAAATCTAATCTGGGTTGATATGGAAATGAGCGGGCTCAACCCTGAGACTGAGCGCATTTTAGAAGTGGCAGTTGTGGTTACTGATCCAGGCCTCAATACCCTGGCCATTGCCCCCGTGATGGTGATCCATCAGTCGGATTCGATTTTGGATGCAATGGATTCCTGGAATAAGGGTACCCATGGGAAGTCGGGTCTGATTGATAAAGTCAAGGCCTCCACCACAACGGAGGAGGAGGCGAGTCTAGTCTTGCTCGATTTTCTCAAGGGGTATTGCCCGTCGGGAAAGATCCCCATGTGCGGCAACACGGTGCATCAGGATCGTCGTTTCATGCAACGTTATATGCCGCAGCTTGAGCAGTTCTTTCACTACCGAAACATTGATGTCAGCACAATCAAAGAGCTCTGCCGTCGTTGGAATCCGGAGGTGATGAAGGGCTTCGAGAAGCGAGGTGCCCACACGGCCCTTGCAGACATTCAAGAATCGATTGATGAGCTACGGTTTTATCGTGAGCACTGGATTCACAAAACGGCGTCTTAGCAAGAGCCATAGGCCAATACAGGCAAAGAGCAGCCCAAAAAAGTTTCCGATCCAGAATCCGCGTGCAGCGCCTGCATCCGGAGCAAAGATTTCGGTGGCAAGAAAAAATCCACCACCGACACCAAGACCCCAGAGGCTCACCCCATAGACCAGCATGGGTTCAAAGGTGATTCGCCAGGCCCGCAGTGATGAGTAGAGTAGGCACTGCATTGCATCCAGCAGGTGGCAGATTGCTGCCAGAATAATCAGTGTCTCTGCATAGCGTTGAACCTCTGAGTTTTCAGCATAGAGCTGGGCAAGTGGCGTTTTAAACACCAGCAAGATCAGGCTCACCGAGGCCGCAATCGTCATGACCAGACGCATCCCCGCAAAGACCCAGGCCCGCGCTTTGGCCTCATCACCACCGCCAATGGCCTGGGCTGCCAGAATACTCGTAGCACTCGATAGGGCAAGAGGCGCCATAAAAATTAGGGTGGCCAGATTCGCAGCAACCTGATGGCTGGCGCTTGCAATGGTTCCAAAGCGGCCAATGAGTAGTGCCATTAGCGTAAATGAGGTGACCTCGATCAGGTAACCCACGCCGATTGGCAGGCCGATACGAAAGAGCTCAAGGATTTTATTCTTATCGGGGCGGGGCAGTCGAATATGAAAGGCGCGGTAACGTCGATCGATGAAGAGGATAACCGCAGCGATCACCAGGCAGATCCAGGCCAGGATTGCTGTCGAAACGGCGCAGCCAACGGCACCCATTGGTTCGATGACCCCCTCAATACCATCCATAAAGACAAGATTGAGCGGCCACTTTAGAGCCAGAGCCCCGAGGTTGATCGCCATCGTTACTGCCGGCCGCGAAGTTGCACTATTGAGTGTGAAGAAAATACTAAATAGGAGTGTTGCCGGTAGAGCAATCGCAGTCACTGCGAGATAGCCTGCCAGTGGTGACTCGAGCGCAGGATCCGGTTTAATGAGCGCCAGCCATGGGTCAACCCAGAGCAGTAGTGGCATTCCAACAAGTGCCAGAATGACTGCAACCCAGACAGCCTGCCCAACATCATCGCCAATATCTGAGAGTCGTCCGGCGCCAAAGTGGCCCGCTGCGATCGGCGCAAGACCTGTGAGTACACCACGAAAGCCCACGAAAATACTGATGTAGATGCTCGCGCCAAGGCCAACGATCGCGAGCGCCTCAGCGGAACGCTGGCCGGCCATGATGGTGTCGATCACTCCATTGCCCAGTGTTGCAAGCTGGCCCACTAGCATTGGCCAGCCCAAGGCAAAGACGTGATGGGCTTTGGTCACTGGGATTGGCGCTCAAGCAACACAAATCGCTCGCGAATCCGTCGATCCTCGGCGCCACTGCTTCGCCATATTGTTTTCCATTCCCGTAATTCGCTGGCATTCGGTACGCGTGACCCCAAACGCCAATGGCATTGTGGGTCACGACGAACGGGCAGGTGTGTCAGTGCAATGGCGATTGCATCAAGCGTTTGACTCTCATGGGTGAGTTGAACGCAGAATCGTGAGGTATTCGCTTGCAGCGCCTTTGGTTTTGTCTGTGCTGATTGAATCCATGCAGATTCAAGTGATTGGGCAAGGGTCTGTTGGCCTTGAATACGATCAATCGCAGGCAGCCAGAGGGTCATGAGCAAGACCCACAACAGCGTGAGGCCACCCGCACTGAGCACGACGGGGCGCCAGAGCCTCGGGTTGCCCCGACGTAGCCGCCAAATCACTAATACCACCCAGGCCATCGATGCGAAAACACCCGTGAGTACTTCATAGAGGTTGGCATTACCCTGTACACCTGGCGCAAGAATCGCTACCCGCTGAGCAAGTGCTGATGGGAATCCGAAATTCAAGGCGGTCCAATAGAGCCAGATAAAGATGCCTAATGCCGTAAAGAGCGCAACAGCAAACCAATCGACAAGATTCACTAGGGGTCTTGGGAGCGACAGTAATCCAAACGCAGCCAGGAGCGCTAGCGGTGCAACTGAAATCAGTTGATGGAAACGCCAGTCTGAGGGACCGATCAGACCCAATACTGTGAGCGTGGACACGATAACGATGGGGACTGCCCAGTGCGGTGCCCGCGACCATTGAACATGCCGGTTCCTCCAGATGCCAAAGGCGGCAATCGGCCAAAGCGGCCACCACTTCCAGAGCGATTCATTGAACCAGCGTGCAATGCTGGCCCATGCCCCGGGATCGGCGAGAAATCTGTTGATCGCCCAGTCATCTAGGTTCTGCACCCACCATGCGCCTACGCGGGAAAACGGATGCGTTGCGAGACACAGCATCAGCCATAGGCCAATCAGCAGCAAGAGCAGCGGAACAAAACGCTTAGCAAATTCTGAGGCAACCAGTCGATAGGGCTGCACCCATGAAAATACAATTATTAGGGCAATGAGCCAGGCGATCGCGAGGCCGGGGCCCAGTGACAATAGCGCCCCTGTGATAACCCATGGGATCTGTTGAGCGGCGCGCTTTGGCGTCTCGGGGGCTGTGGCAAGAGACCAGAGCAGTAGGCCTTGCAATAGAAATCCGATCGCAGCGGGGCCGGCCTGATGCCATGGGTAGATCACTCCGAGCGTGGCGATCGCGAGTAAAAGCGCGCAGTCGCCCAGTGTCCCTCCAAAGTCTCGTGACTTGGGCCCGACCCCCAGAGGGTCAAGGGGTCGTGCTTCACGTCGTCTGGCGTATCGGTCTGCGGCTTTCCAGATCGCGACAAAGCCTAAGACAAGCGTAAGCCCCACGGGGATGCGGGCAACATCATCAAGAAGGTGAATAGGCAAGGGGAGCCCTTGAATTGCCGCCCATGCAACCAGGGGCAGAAGAAAAATCGAAACGATCAGAATCCAGAGTGGACCCTGCTGATTCCACGCAAGGTCTTGCAGCTGAGGCAGAATCAATACGGCAAGGTTTCCGGATAAAAGCTCTTGCACTGTAGAGCGGGCAAGCGCGATGGTCATTAAGTCGTCACCTCGCCAGGCCACTCGATCAAAAAGGCCATGGCCAACGTACAGCACCAAAAGACCAATCAATGCCCAACGCGGCAGCCGGCTCGCCGCACTCGCGGCTAATCCCGGCAGGGGCGCCGAGGCGCGAACGGTGTTATCCAGAAATGAAAAGGCAGCCCGAGGGCTGCCTTTTTTATCCGAGGTCATCGCGATGCAACGATATCAATGCGGATGAACAGCGCGCAATCAGAAGCCTCAGGCTTTCGATGCAGATTTCTCTGCGCTCTTACCGGTTTTAGCGCCAAACTTCTGACGGAACTTCTCAACGCGTCCCGCGGTATCGACAAGCTTTTGCTTGCCCGTGAAAAAGGGGTGGGATTCAGAGCTCGTATCGAGTTTGTAGAGTGGGTACTCTTTGCCGTCGGTCCACTTCACCGTCTCTTTGGTCTGAACTGTTGAACGGGTGATGAACTTGAAATCGTTCGATAGATCAACGAACACGACTTCGCGATAGTTGGGGTGAATGCCGTCTTTCATAATGTTTTCCTCGTGGTCTCTGAGAGTCTGGTCGCCGGTAGGTGGACCCGTGATCGACTTTTAGATCGCCGTGGAACCCCCTGCTACGTGCCTAAGCCGTTGAATTATATACGATTTTACCGTTTCATCATATCGAAGAATTCGGCATTGTTCTTGGTCTGCTTCATTTTATCTAAGAGAAACTCCATCGCCTGGAGTTCATCCATGTCGTGGAGGAGTTTGCGCAGAATCCAGATCTTCTGGAGGACATCGGGCTTGATCAAGAGCTCCTCGCGGCGGGTGCCTGACGGATTGATATTGATTGCGGGGTAGACCCGCTTCTCGGCTAGGCGGCGCGCCAGGTGGACCTCCATATTGCCGGTACCTTTAAACTCTTCATAGATCACCTCATCCATGCGGCTGCCGGTATCAATCAAGGCGGTCGCGATAATGGTGAGTGAGCCGCCTTCTTCAATATTTCGGGCAGCGCCAAAGAAACGTTTTGGCCGATGGAGCGCGTTGGCATCGACACCGCCGGTTAATACTTTTCCAGAGGTCGGTACAACGGTGTTGTAGGCCCGTGCCAAGCGCGTAATTGAATCGAGCAGAATCACCACATCTTTTTTGTGCTCGACTAAACGTTTTGCTTTTTCAATCACCATCTCGGCGACTTGCACGTGACGGGTGGCGGGCTCATCGAATGTCGAGGCAACGACCTCACCACGCACAGAGCGCTGCATCTCGGTGACCTCTTCTGGCCGCTCATCGATGAGTAATACGATCAGTGTTACCTCGGGATAATTCGTTGAAATTGCGTGGGCGATGTGCTGCATCATGACCGTCTTACCGCTCTTCGGTGATGCGACCAAGAGCCCACGCTGGCCCTTACCGATCGGCGAAATCATGTCGATCACCCGGCCAGTAATGTTTTCCTCGCCCTTCATGTCGCGCTCGAGCTTTAGGGGTTCATCTGGAAAGAGTGGCGTTAGGTTTTCAAAGAGAATCTTGTTCTTTGAGGCCTCGGGCAGTTGGCCATTAATCTTGTCGACCTTAACGAGGGCAAAATAGCGTTCGCCCTCCTTCGGGGTGCGGACCTCTCCTTCGACGGAGTCACCCGTGTGCAGGTTAAACCTGCGAATCTGGGAAGGCGAGAGGTAAATGTCGTCTGTGCTCGCCAGGTAAGAGGATTCCGGAGAGCGCAGAAATCCAAAACCGTCAGGCAGGACTTCCAAAACGCCATCGCCGAAAATCTGTTCGCCTAATTTCGCTTTCTTTTTCAGGATTGCGAACATCAGCTCTTGTTTGCGCAGGCGGCTGGCGTTATCGATTTCAAGGCTCATCGCAAGTTCGACGAGCTGTGTGACGGGGAGTGCTTTAAGTTCTGAGAGATGCATGTGCTTTAAGGGAGATAGTCACTAAGGGCGTGTGCAGGAGGGGGAATCCGGCGGGCTGCACGGGCCCGCCTTCTTGGGAATTTGGAATTAGAGATTGCTGTCAATCCAGGCGGTGAGCTGGGACTTTGCCGAGGCACCAACTTTCTGGGCAACAACCGTACCGTTTTTAAAGAGAATCAGGGTTGGAATTCCGCGGACACCATGTTTCGCAGGAACGGCGGCATTCTCATCGACATTGAGTTTGGCGACTTTCAGTTTTCCTTGATATTCGCCGGCAATCTCTTCCACGATGGGCCCAATCATCTTGCATGGACCACACCACTCGGCCCAGAAATCAACCAAAACAGGCATATCAGACTTCAAGACATCAGCGTCGAAAGACGCATCAGAGACGGTTAAAACGGATTGGCTCATAGTGGGATCGTGTAAAAAGACCTGAACGGTCGGGGTTGAAGAACTCTTTAAAAAAATTTATGTGCGGTCACAACCTTGAAACGGTGTTGTTATGAATTTTTCGGTGAATTTGGCCGGGTGGGGCTGCAAAATAGGCCACTTTGTTGGCCGGGGCTCACTCTTTGAGCCATCTGACTGATTAAATCTTGTCCTGCTCTGAAGCTGCTAGCGAGAAAAGATAGCATAAAAGCCCGTAAGGCCCAAGACGTTTTCATTGAATCGCCCTTTTCTAGAGGGAAAGACACCCTAAAGTTGGAAAAAAAAGCAACAGAGTGCCGTTTTTATCCCGTCCCCCCGGGCGAGCGCTTGGCTGAGCGGGTCGCTGCGGCCATGGCGGAGGCGACGATTGCGCCAGTGGTGATCGTCGAGTCGCCGCTTGCCGCCCAGGGCCTGAAGTCTCTACTGTCTCGCTCAGGCTGGCCTGGTCGGCACGAGGGCGCGCCACTCCCGTGGTGTGCAAGCCTAGATCAAGCCTTCGACAGGCTTGCCGAGACAGCGGTGGGCGCGAGGCGGGCGCCCGCCCCCCGGGGTTTGGCTGCGCGGCGCGTACAGCTTGCCCAGCAGCTCTTCGATCATCCGGAGATTGCCGCCTCTCTTGGGGGGGCACCGAAGGCGGCCCTCGATCTTGCGGGCCAGTGGGTGGAGATCTTCGAGGGGTGGGAGTGGCTTGCGAGCGCCCAAGAGGGCGAGTCGTTCGATCTGGGTCAGGCGGGCGATGAGGCAAAGCATCTGGCCTCGGACGTAAGCACCTTAAGGAATTTACAAGCCCACAACCAGTTGCCAACAGACCGGGCAGCCTGGGCGAAGGCTCATCTTACCGAGACCTCACCGGTCTGGTTTTGTCTGGGCCGAGCGCCATCGGCAAGAGAAATTGCGATGGCCATGACACTGTTTAAGGTGGCTCTTGACGAGATTTCGGTCTGGTTTTTTTCGCCCCATGATGCCCACACACGCGAGGTCCATGTTCCACAAGACAACCGCATATTAATTGCTGCCCAATCAATTGAAGAGTCGGCCTGGGCTGCGGCCCAGACAATAATCGAGTGGCGCGCGCAGGGCCTTGATGATATCGGTGTTGTTGCGCTTGATCGAAAAGCGGTTCGCAGGCTTCGCGCTTTATTGGAGCGCGCAGGCGAGGCCTTGAGCGATCGCTCGGGCTGGGCACTCGACACTACAGTCGCAGCAACTGCAGTCGTTGGGCTTAACGATCTGCTAACTCGGCATGCCACCACGCAGACAGTACTCGAGTGGATTCATTCCCCATTTGTCGCGCAGGGCCTCAACGACACCTGGAATTTTGATGCGGATCAACGGCGCGCGCTCGATGCGGCGCTACGAGGGTTTGGTCGTGTTGCGTCGGTGGGCTTAGAGGATCTCCTTGGCCCTGGGCTCTTACCGTTTTCGGCCCAACATCTTCAGGCTCAAGTCAGCGCGCAACGGCTACCCGCCCACCAATGGGCAACGCAACTTCTTGTTGGCATCGAACACTCCGGGCTCGAGTTGCCACTTGCGCAAGACTCTGCTGGCCAGACCGTGCTGGCGGCATTAAAAGGTCTCGCTGCACAGACCCATGGCGATGACTGCCTTATTACAGCGGCCTTATGGCGAGCCTTACTGAACGCCGAGTTAAATCAGGCACGATTTATTGAGCCCTCGGGCAGGGCAGCGGTGCGGGTCTGTTCACTCTCCTCTCTCACATGGCAGTTACCGCAGGCCGTGGTGGTGATGGGTGCGCAAGAGGGCCGGCTGCCCGAGAGGCCGGTTGCGCAGTTCTTTGAACCAAAACGGTTTGCGGAAATGGGTTTGCAGATTCCACCCCAAGAGCTCGAACTGCAACGATTTGCGCAGTTTGAGTCGGTCTGGAGGGCGCCGGTGCCGCTTGTACTGATTGCATGCTCAGATAAACCTGACAGTGCGGTTGAATTCTCTAGCTGGGTTGAATTACTCGCCCTTCAATCAGGTCCCACCATCCATCGGCAGGACGCGAGCAGTGTGATTGGCAGGCGGCCACTGCGCAAGGATGGCGCCATTCATTTAATTAGTGATTGCGATCTCCAATGGCCCAATACATTGCCACCGGAGTTGAGCGTCTCTGAGATTCAAGACCTTGTTGATTGTCCGTATCGGTTTGCTCTGCAAACGGTAATGGGCCTGCGGCCAATCGAATCCCTTAAAGAGGAAAGCCCGCCTACGGATATCGGCTCCCTGATGCATCTGGCTCTTGCGGGCGCAACCCTGCGCGATAAGACTGCGCAGGATTGGGAGATTTGGTTAGTCAAAGAAATTGATCGTCTACTGAAAGAACCGTTTTTCGCGGGCAGGCGGACAAAGGCCGTGCACTTACCCATGCCCAAGGCCATTGCATCGAGACTGCGGGCTAACGCGGGCGCGATGATTCCCGGACTTGCCAAGTGGCTCGCGAACCGGCCCGACACGGCCGTGCGCACCGAGCAAGACATCGTCCGCAGGATTGACGGCCTGGGCATTACCCTGAAGGGCCGACTCGATCGTATTGAAGAGATGCCGTGCGAGTCGCTACTGATCGATTTTAAAACCAGCGCAGCCGGCCCGCTTCGCGCGCGCGTGAAGACGGGCCAGGATGATGTTCAGTTGGCGCTTTATTCATGGATTGTTGGGGCCGATCGGGCTGTGAAAGAAGCGACATATGTCTGTGTCAATCGTAAGGAAGTCGAGGAGATCGCCGTCACCGATGCCGTTGGCCGATCAGTTCCAGAGATCACGCAAGAGGTGATGCAACGGGTGGTCTCTGAGCTCACGGCAATGGCGAGGGGTGAGCCAATTCAGGCCACAGGCCTTTTGAAAGACAAGAAGATTTGTAAATATTGCAATGTGCGTGGTGTGTGCAGGCGGACAGATCTCAAAGACATTGAGGTTGAGGAGGAGCAAGACCAATGAACCTGCAGGCACTCGATACCTCAAAGAGCGTCGTCGTAGAGGCCTGCGCGGGTAGCGGCAAGACCTGGTTGTTGTCGTCTCGGATTGCCCGCGCGATTCTTGAGGGCACGCCGCCGCGATCGATTCTTGCGTTGACATTTACCAATAAGGCGGCCGCCGAGATGCGCACCCGGGTAGTGAGTCACTTAAAGGAGATGGCAACACTGGCCTCACCGCAGTTAGAGGCGAAACTCAGATCATGGGGTCTGACGGGTGAGGCGCTAACTGCCGGCATGCTGCGTGCGCCTCGTGTGTTTGCGGAGTTTCTTACCGACCCACAGCCCCCCACCATCTCAACCTTTCATAGCTGGTATTCCAGGGTTGCGGCGATGGCGCCAGTCTCGATGGCCGGCCTTGCAACGATGTCGCTATCTCAACGCCCATGGGATTTGATGCGTCAGGCATGGCAGATATTTTTTTCCGAAACGATCGGTCAGGTTCCTTATGCGCCGCTTGTCGGGCTTATCGGAGAATCCAAAACAAAGGCGGCGATGGAGTCTTGGGTCCAGTCGCGGGTTGAGTGGAGAGCATTTTCAGGCCAGCTAAAACATTTAAACCTCAGGGCCGAGCAGGCGTCGAAGGCGCTCGAGAATCTGCAGCCGGATAACGAGGCAGCGGTCAGACGTTTCTATACAGAGCAGGCCCCCCGCGCCGCATTTCTGGCGTCTGCTTATAAAGATTCGCCCAAGCGTGAGGAGTTTTATGCTGTGTTATCGGCCTGGGAACGATGCGAACTTGAACGGCTGTGTCAGACATTTCTAACGAAAATCGAACCGAAAAAACAGTCCGACCATACCCCACCAAAGCGCCACCAGTTGAAGGGGGGAGACGATAAATTTGTACGCAAAACCATTGATCTGCCCCGTTGGGGCGCGCAGGCGGCGCGCATTGCCGATGAGGTCACAGCCCTAGGTCATGCATTAAAGCAACTCCTAGACGAGACCGACCAGCGCATAGCGCAGGCGAGAACACAGGCCCTCTGGGTCTGCGGTCAGGCCCTAGGCCGCTGCCTTGACCAGGTCATGGCTCAGAGCCATGAGATTGATTTTTCTGGATTGGAGTTAACGGCTTGGAAGTTACTTGCAGGGCCGCATGCCCCCGCATTTCATGCACGGCTTGATACCCGGTATCGGCACATTTTGGTTGATGAATTTCAAGATACCAACCCAACCCAGTGGGCGATGTTAAAAGCCTGGCTAGAGCAGTACGATCAGGCCGACCCACATCTCCGGGAGCAGGCGCCAAAGGTATTTCTCGTTGGCGACCCCAAGCAATCGATTTATCGTTTCCGTAGGGCAGACCCAGAGATTTTTCAAATCGCTACCGATTGGCTGGGCACTCATTTTGGTGCGGAAAAACTCCAGACACATTGCACACGGCGTTGCGGCCCAGAGGTGGTTGAATTCTTAAACCGGGCGATGCCAGCGTTTGCCCATTCGGGCCGCTTCAGCCCACACGAGACCCTTGCTCCGGAGAATCGTGGAATTGTTGCCAGGCTTCCAATTGCAGAGGATTGGTCCCAAGAGGGGGATCAGATCGCCCGCGCCTTGCACCAGATTCGGCATCAGAGGCCCGAGATAAAGTGGTCGGATGTGCGCATTCTGGTGCGCTCACGAACCCATATGCAACCCTATGAGGCTGCGCTAGCGAAGGCGGGAATTGCCTTCGTGAGTGATCGTTCGGGGGGTCTACTTAACGAACCTGAAGTCTTAGATGTCATCGCTTTGTTGCGATTTCTCGCCTTTCCTTGGTCGGACATTGATTGTGCCCATGCGTTAAAGAGCCCCCTATTTGCCCTCTCGGATACCGCGCTCGCTCAGATTGTTGTCGGGCAGTCCAGCGCGGTGTCGTACGCGTCGTTATTTGAAAAACTAAAAGCTCATCATTCCCCTGAGTCGCAGCAGATTGCCCTGACATTAGGCCGTTGGATCGACTGGTCAGCGCGGCTTCCTGTGCACGATCTCTTGGATCGTATCGTCCACGAGCATGATCTTTTCGATCGCATGGCCGCGCGATTCGCCGCCGGTCGGGGTCTGCAATGTATCGCGAACCTTGAATCCTTTATTGCCTTAGCGCTTGACTTGGATACGGGCCGGCTGCCAAGCCTGCCGAAATTCCTACAAGAACTCGGCCGATGGTCTGTGGTGAGTCATCGTGATGCGCCAGGCCCTGGTGTGATGCCGAATATCGATGCGGTATCCCTCTCGACGATGCATGGCGCCAAGGGTCTTGAGGCAAAGGTTGTCGTGCTTGCGGGGCTGCTTGATCGTGAGAAGTCCGATTCGGGTCTGCGATGGCTCCTTGATTGGAATACGAACCGTGATGCAATCCAACATCTCACGACCTGGCAGCCAGGCGACCCGTTTAGCGATGCGGTGATCAAAGCCTTGGGCGAGGAGGAGCGGCAATCCCGCGATGAAGATTTCAACCTTCTCTATGTGGGCGTAACGCGTGCGAAAAATATACTGCTCTTTAGCGCGACAAAGGGTAAGAAGGATTTCTCAGAGACATGGTTTGGCCGAATCATGGACTACTGCGACGCCTGGGATTTCGGGAGTGCATCCGTGCATGATGACGCGGTAGTCTCCGCTGTAAACGCTCATTGGCCAGGCCTTCTACTGCCCAAACGGGAACGCGATGACTCACCGGTAAGCACTGCAGAGACGCTGGCTATTCGTCAGGGCAAGGCCTTGCACCGATTGTTAGAGTTCGGCACCCGGCTGCAACCCCAGTTGGCCGCACGCCTAATTGCAGAGTTTGCGTTGCCGCGGCAATCGGAGGCCGAGGTGATGGAGGCTGTTGATCGAATTGGTAGTACCGAATTCGGACAGACGATCTTTGATCCGGGCCTTCTCGCCTATGCAGAGCAAGAGTGGCCGCTCGATTCTGAGCAGGGCACCCTCATGCGGCCTGATCGGGTGGTGCGGGTTGCCTGCTCCCCTGAGTGTTGGTGGATTATTGATTTCAAGTGGAAGGTGTTGGAGACCGAGCAGGCTGATTACGCAATGCAGCTGGCCACTTATCAGAGCGTCTTTCAGAGAATTCGGCCACAGGCGCAGGTGTCTGCCAAGATCATCACCGCCCATGGTGATATCTGGGAACTCCAAGTGGGGAGTGGGCAAAACAGGATTTGCAGAATTCCTGATGCACGCAGCAGATCGCCAGGTGAATTCGCGGGGTAAACTAGGGGCTGGCGGGCCGCCCCGCATTGGGGTTCGGTGCACCTGGTCAGGTCGGGAACGAAGCAGCCAACGCTGATTTTCCCAAGTGCCGGGGGTCCGGCTCGCCTCCCTTTCAGGAATGAATCTGCTTGTGATGACCAACGCACTGTTTTCCTCCGACGAACACCCCGCCAGCGAGAACTCGAATCCGTTCGGCGCATCGGCGCCTATCGTCTTGGCGCGCAAATGGCGGCCGAAACAGTTTGCCCAGGTGGTAGGGCAGGACCATGTCGTGAAGGCGTTATCGCACGCGCTAGATGCGAAGCGGCTGCACCACGCGTATCTGCTCACGGGAACCCGCGGCACAGGGAAGACCACCCTCGCGCGGATTATTGCGAAGGCTCTTAATTGTGATCAAGGAATTAGTGCCAACCCCTGCGGTGTCTGCAGCAGCTGCACCCAGATTGATTCGGGCCGTTTTGTGGATTACATCGAGATTGATGCCGCATCGAATCGTGGTGTTGGCGAGATCCAGCAATTACTCGAGCAGGCTCAGTTTGCTCCGACTGCCGGACGATTCAAAGTCTATGTGATTGATGAAGTCCACATGTTGTCGAACCATGCATTTAATGCAATGTTGAAGACCCTTGAGGAGCCGCCACCGGATGTGAAGTTTCTCTTGGCCACAACCGACCCTCAGAAAATTCCGGTCACAGTACTGTCACGTTGTCTTCAATTTAACTTAAAGAATGTTGCCCCCGATGTTCTCCATACGCACCTAGTCTGGGTGCTCGAGCAGGAGGGTATTGAGGCCGAGTCAGACGCCTTGCATTGGATTTCAGCCGCTGCCCAAGGCAGTGTGCGCGATAGCCTCTCGCTCACGGATCAGGCCATTGCGTATGGCTCGGGCCGTGTCACCAATAGCGCTGTGCAGTCGATGCTGGGGCTCGTGCAGCGCGAGCTTCTCGCCAAGCTCTTGCGCGACATTGCGGATCACAATCCACAGGCCGCCTTTGACTCTATGGAGGAGTGTTTCGCGGCTGGCGCATCGGCCGATGCGGTACTTGCCGAGATGGCCAAATGGTTTCACCAGGCAGCAGCCCTTGCAGCGCTCCAAATTGAGTCGAACGAGGACCCAACGGGTACTGTCTCTATTTTGGCGGACAAGATGTCCGCAGAGCTCTTGCAGTTGAATTATCAGATTACGGTGCTCGGCCGACGTGATCTGGGGCTTGCGCCCGATGAACGCACTGGCCTTGAGATGACGTTATTACGTCTGTTTGCGTTCCAGCCAACCACAGCGGCAAAGCCCGATCCCGTTGGCCGTGTTGCCGCTCGCGTTAGCGCAGCTTCAAGTGTGCCGAAGACCGCTAACGCTTTCACGAATGTCGCCACCGGCGTCTCGAACATCAGCGAGGGTGGGCCTGCAGCATCATTAACCACAGAGCAGTGGCCCACAATTTCTCGAAGTCTCGCGGTCTCGGGCCTCGCCCGACAGTTCGTACAACAGGCCCAACTCGTTCGGTGTGAAGATGCGGGGCGCGTTGTGAACTGCAAGTTCCTTGTTTCGATTCCCGCCCTGACAGAGGCCGCAATTATTGCGAAGGCCCAGGACGCCTTGGCGGCCTACTTTGGTAAGCCCTGCAGAATCGATGCGCAGGTTGGTAACACGGAGTCACACACAGCGGCAGCAGAGGACGCCGATGCTGCCGCCAAGGCTCAGTCGAAGGCAGAGGCGGAGATTCACGCGGATCCACTTGTTCAATCGATCTTGCAGGATTTCGGCGGCAAAATCGTGCCCGGTAGTATCCGGCCAGTAAAACGCTAACCCACACTCCCCACGAAAGGAATACGACGATGATGAAGGGTCAGATTGCAGGCTTGATGCGTCAAGCCCAGCAGATGCAAGACAAAATGAAGCAGGTGCAAGATAGCCTTGAGCAGGAAATTGTTGAGGGCCAATCGGGAGCGGGTCTAGTGAAAATTACAATGACCTGCAAGAACCTTGTGAAGAGTGTGGCCATTGATCCAAGCCTGATCTCTGCCGATGCAGATGATCGCGAGACGCTACAGGATCTCATGATTGCAGCCTTTAATGATGCCGCTGCAAAGGCCGAGCAGGTCTCACAGCAGCGGATGTCTGCGGTAACGGCAGGCCTGCCCCTACCGCCCGGCATGAAGCTGTTCTAACACGCCATACCGTTGAAGACACTGCCTGCAACACCGCATGCGCTCGATGCGCTAACCGAGGCACTCCGCAGGCTCCCTGGAATCGGGCCAAAGACGGCGCAACGGCTTGCACTGCATCTGCTGCAACACGACCGAGCGGGTGCGGAACTGCTTGGCCAGTCCCTATTGCATGCGGTGCAATCAATCCAACATTGTCGTCAGTGCAATACATTTACCGAAGAGCAAATCTGTCAGATCTGCGCAAGTCTAGAGCGGGATCCATCGCAACTCTGTGTCGTCGAGTCGCCCTCTGATCTCCTTGCGGTTGAACAGAGCCATGCCTGGCGGGGTTTATATTTTGTATTGATGGGAAAGCTCTCACCACTTGATGGTATTGGGCCCAAAGAGATTCACCTCGATCGGCTAGTTGCCCGTGTTGCGAATGATGAAGTCAGGGAGGTAGTGATTGCGACCAACTTCACACCCGAGGGTGAGGCCACAGCCCATGCGATCGAAACACTGCTCCGTTCAAAGGGATTGGTTGATGAGTCCACCCGAAGAATTTCAAGGCTCGCCCGGGGTGTCCCCGTCGGCGGAGAGTTGGAATATATTGATCTTGGAACAATTGCGCAGGCCATGCGCGATAGAAAGAAAATTTAAATGTCGACAGCGCTCTGGTGTCTATTGATCGCAGGCTGGCTTCCAATCGTCTGTGCGGGAATTGCTAAGTGGGGGGCCTCAGATTTTGATAACCGGCACCCCCGCGAGTGGCTCGCCAAACAAGAGGGTCATCGCCAGAGGGCTAATGGCGCACAGCAAAACAGCTGGGAGGCCTTTACCTGGTTTGGTATCGCGGTAGTGGTGGCGATGTTGACTAAGGCAGATCCGGGCAAGGTTGATGATCTTGCCTTGCTGTTTATTGGAGCGCGGGTTTTGTACATCGGCTTTTATCTCGCCAATATGTCAAGCGCGAGAACCCTTGCCTGGCTTGGTGGTTTCATCACCACCATCGTGATTTTCGCTTCAGGCGGTTAAGCCGTATAATCGAAAAAATTCCGGGAGTAATTCTTGTTGTTTCGCCAGTCTTCGACCGTGGCTCCGGCTCTTCTTGCGCTCGCCGATGGCACGGTCTTTCAAGGGCAGTCTATTGGTGCCAACGGTTTGTCGGTAGGGGAAGTTGTTTTCAACACCGCGATGACAGGCTACCAAGAGATTCTGACGGATCCCAGCTACAGTCGCCAGATCGTCACCCTGACGTACCCGCATATCGGTAATGTTGGAATGAATTCCGATGATGCCGAATCAACATCGATTCATGCGGCGGGCCTGGTCGTCCGCGATCTCCCGCAGGTAGTCTCGAATTTCCGATCCCAGCAGAATCTCGCCGATGCATTGAAGGCGGCAGGCATCGTCGGCATTGCCGGCATTGATACCCGCAGACTCACGCGGATCCTGCGTGAAAAAGGTGCGCAAAACGGTGCGTTGTTGGCCGGTCAGGTCGGCCAATCGCTGAATGCGCAAAGCGCGATTGATGCCGCAAAGAAATTCCCCGGTCTAAAAGGAATGGATTTGGCAAAGGTCGTCACAACACCGAAGGCCTATCGTTGGGCGCAGGGGTCTTGGCATTTAGGCCAGGAGGGCGCCGGTGGCCCTGCGGTGAGCACAGAAAAAAAATTTCATGTTGTCGCGCTCGACTTCGGTGTAAAGCACAACATCCTGCGGATGTTGGTCGACCGAGGTTGTGCGGTGTCGGTGGTTCCCGCCCAGACAACGTTTACCGAAATCGAGGCGCTCGCACCCGATGGCGTCTTTCTCTCGAACGGCCCAGGCGATCCCGAGCCCTGTGACTATGCCATCGCCTGTGCGAAGGCAGCGATGGCAAAAAGAATTCCGCTCTTCGGGATCTGTCTGGGTCACCAGATTATGGCGCTGGCCTCGGGGGCAAAGACATTGAAGATGAAATTCGGTCACCACGGCGCCAATCATCCCGTTCAAGACCTCGACACCAAACGTGTCTTTATCACTTCACAGAATCACGGATTCGCCGTTGACCCAACAGACCTGCCCGCAACGCTTCGCGTTACCCATCGCTCGTTATTTGATCAGTCTATTCAGGGGCTTGCCCGAACTGATGTTCCAGCGTTTTGTTTCCAGGGGCACCCCGAGGCAAGTCCGGGCCCCCACGATATCGGACCTCTCTTCGATCGGTTTATCACCATAATGCGGGCGTCTTCGGCGCAGGCAGAGGGTTCCCGTGCCTAAGCGTAGTGATCTTAAAACGATTCTGATCATCGGCGCGGGCCCGATTGTAATCGGCCAGGCCTGCGAGTTTGATTACTCTGGCGCCCAGGCCTGTAAGGCGCTAAAGGAAGAGGGCTACAAGGTGGTGCTGGTCAACTCGAATCCGGCCACCATCATGACGGATCCTGAAACAGCCGATGTCACCTATATCGAGCCCATCACCTGGCAGGTTGTGGCGAAGATTATTGAGAAAGAGCGCCCCGACGCGCTCTTACCAACGATGGGTGGCCAGACCGCACTGAACTGCGCTCTTGATCTCCATCGCGAGGGCGTGCTTGAGAAATTTGGAGTCGAGTTAATTGGTGCCAAAGAAGAAGCGATCGAAAAGGCTGAAGATCGACTGAAGTTTAAAGAGGCCATGACCAAGATTGGTCTTGATTCCGCCAAGTCGGGTGTCGCCCACACCCTGGATGAGGCCTGGGTGGTTCAGAAACAGATTGGCCAGATCACCGGGGGCAGCGGTTTTCCATTGGTCATTCGACCAAGTTTTACACTCGGTGGAACTGGCGGTGGCATTGCCTACAACGCAGAAGAGTTCGAAACGATTTGCAAACGGGGTATCGAGGCCTCGCCCACCTCGGAGTTACTCATTGAGGAATCGTTAATCGGCTGGAAAGAGTATGAGATGGAAGTCGTTCGCGACCGTGCGGATAACTGCATCATCGTCTGCTCGATTGAAAACCTCGATCCCATGGGTATCCATACGGGTGACTCCATCACCGTGGCGCCTGCGCAGACGCTCACCGATAAGGAATACCAGATAATGCGTAATGCATCGATCGCGATTCTGCGCGAGATCGGTGTGGATACCGGCGGGTCAAACGTTCAGTTTGCGGTGAATCCAGCAAACGGCCGGCTGATTGTGATCGAAATGAATCCGCGGGTATCGCGGTCATCCGCGCTCGCCTCGAAAGCAACCGGGTTCCCGATTGCAAAGGTCGCCGCCAAACTTGCGGTGGGTTACACTTTAGACGAACTCAAAAACGATATAACGGGCGGGGCGACGCCAGCCTCATTTGAGCCCTCCATCGATTACGTTGTGACGAAGGTGCCGCGATTCGCATTTGAGAAGTTTCCATCGGCCGACGCGCATCTCACCACCCAGATGAAATCGGTGGGTGAGGTCATGGCGATGGGCCGGACATTCCAAGAGTCTTTTCAGAAGGCGTTGCGGGGTCTCGAGGTCGGTGTCGATGGTATGAATCAGAAGACCACTGATCGTGAGCGCATCGAAGAGGAATTGGGCGAGCCAGGCCCAGAGAGAATCTGGTACGTGGGCGATGCCTTCGCCTGTGGTTTTTCAGTAGAAGAAGTCCATCAGCTCACAAAGATCGATCCCTGGTTCTTGGTGCAGATTAAAGAGTTAATCGATATCGAGTTGGCACTTGATAAATGCACGCTATCCGATCTTGATACCGAGAGCTTGCGTGACCTAAAACGTAAGGGATTCTCAGATCGACGCCTGGCCTATCTGCTCGACACGACTGAGGGTGAGGTACGCAAGCTTCGCCACAGCCTCAACATTCGGCCTGTGTATAAGCGTGTCGATACCTGCGCTGCAGAATTCTCTACGGCGACATCTTATTTCTACTCAACCTATGAAGAAGAGTGTGAGTCCAACCCCACGAATAACAAGAAGGTGATGGTCTTGGGCGGAGGGCCAAACCGGATTGGCCAGGGGATCGAGTTTGATTACTGCTGTGTTCATGCGGCAATGGCACTGCGTGAAGATGGCTTTGAGACCATCATGGTCAACTGCAACCCGGAAACAGTATCTACAGATTACGACACTTCCGATCGGCTGTATTTTGAGCCGCTCACGCTTGAGGATGTCCTTGAGATTGTCGATAAAGAAAAGCCCATTGGGGTCATCGTTCAGTACGGCGGCCAGACACCCTTGAAACTCGCAAAGGCCTTGGAGGCCGCGGGCGTTCCAATCGTGGGCACCTCACCTGAGTCGATCGATATCGCTGAGGATCGCGAACGATTCCAGAAGCTCTTGATGAAACTCGAGCTGCGTCAGCCCCCGAACCGAACTGCGCGTACCGAAGAGGAAGCAATTCGTCTTGCCCAGGAAATCGGCTATCCCCTCGTGGTTCGACCGAGCTATGTTCTTGGCGGCCGTGCTATGGAAATTGTCCATGAGCAACGCGATCTCGAGCGCTACATGCGTGAGGCCGTAAAGGTCTCAAACGACTCCCCCGTTCTGCTCGATCGTTTTTTAAACGATGCGATAGAGGTTGATGTCGACTGCCTCTCTGATGGCAAGCGGGTATTTATTGGTGGCGTGATGGAGCACATTGAACAAGCTGGCGTTCACTCTGGCGATTCTGCCTGCAGCCTGCCACCTTATTCTCTGTCCGACTCTATGATCGAGGAGTTAAAGCGGCAGACGGCATTGATGTCGCGGGCCTTAAATGTTGTGGGACTAATGAACGTTCAGTTCGCCATACAAAACGGTAACGTCTTCGTTTTAGAGGTGAATCCCCGCGCATCCCGGACAGTGCCCTATGTGTCGAAGGCAACCGGCCTACCGCTTGCAAAGATCGCCGCGCGCGCGATGCTGGGCTCCTCTCTTGACCAACAGAATATTGGCGATGAGATCTCGCCCCCGTATTACTCGGTCAAGGAGGCGGTATTCCCATTCGTGAAGTTTCCGGG